>CANRGE010000006.1 GCA_947630065.1 uncultured Clostridia bacterium | reverse complement strand
ACTCATCACAATATACTATATATTCTTCTTTCAACTATTTCACCTCGTTATTTAAAAAAGTAAGTATATTGTAGCACATTAGCAAAAATTATACAATAAATATGCGAAAAAATGTTCTGAATTAATCATTATAATAAAAAGTTTTATAAGTTATTTGCAAAAATTCATTATAGTTACATTAAAAATTATTTCACGTACTCTGTAAGTATTGATATTACTGCACTAAAAAAATTAAGAAACGGATGGCGCCTCCATATGTGCGATGTATGCACATCGCAGTGAATAGTTAATAGTGAATAGTGAAAAATGAATAATCTTTTATTAATAAAGAGGCACATTTGGAATTATTCACTATTTATTTTTAATTCTTTTAATTGCTCCCTATTTCTTTATATAAAATATCCTTATTTTTTTAATTAATTCTATAAAAAATAAAAGCAAAAATTACAATTGACACAATAACATTAAAAATATATAATAAAAAAGTAAAAAATAGAAAAGGAGAGAACGAAAGATGAAAAACCTTGAAATTCCACACACACACACACACACACACGAATAAATATACAGATAAGGGAATAACACTAATAGCATTAATAATTACAGTACTAATATTATTAATATTAGCAGGAGTAGCAATAGGACAATTAACAGGAGATGGACTATTTGATAAAATACAATTAGCAAAAGAACAATATGAAAATGCAGAACAAAAAGAAAATAAAATTTTAGGAGATTATGAAAATAAAATTAATGGGTATGTAGATGGTAGTAGGGAAACAGGTAGTTCCAAAAAAGAGATATTATTTAAAGCAGAAGGGACAGGGACTAGAGAAATACAGTTAGAAAAAAATGCAAAAGATTATGATTTTTTAATAGTTTACTATCAAACGGAATCTACAAGTGGTGATTTGTGGTTTGATACAAGTGAAACTGCTAAATATAGAACCAATTATACATATTCTTCAAGTTATGTTATAGGTGATATTACACTTGATATAGATACAAATAAAATTACAATGGATGTATTCGGTAATTATTGGACTTCGACTTCATCTGTATATTTAACAAAAGTAATAGGTGTAAAGTTGTAAATATAAAATTAAGATGTGGATAAGATATTATATACTTTCAAAGGCAAATCTTCTTTCTTTTTTAAATTTTATCTAACTCGTCAAAAACTTCTTTTGATGAATATTTTTTGCCATTTTCTAATGACTTAATTCCTTTTTCTAATTCTTTATATAAAGTATACTTATCTGTTAAAAGTTCGTATAATTCAATACTCATTACCACTAAATCTCCTGCACCATTTTTAGTAATATATACTGGACTTTTTGTTTGATGGCAAATTGTGGAAATTTCATTATAATTATTTCTTAAATCAGAACTTGGTCTAATAATTGGCATACTAAACACCTCCATAAATATAATATCAATATTTTTCAAGTAATTTTATTTTTATAATTTATTATAAAATTTGTAATGTTCGCTTGAAATTTAGCAAAATTTGTTATATAGTGCACTTTATAGAAAATGAGATAGCAGAAATGTTGTGGCTACCACTTTCAATACTTGATTTATTCAAGAGCAGGGAGGTGGTGTTTATGGTAGAATTTTTACTATTCCTAATATTAGGGTTTATGTTTTCAATAACTATAAACGTAGCCTTATTGTGTATTATATACATAATGTGGACTAACAAACAATAAAAAACAACACATTCTGCTCTTGACCGAAAGGAATGTGTTGTTAAAACTTTTATAGTGGTAACCACATATTCTGTGGCTCTCATTTTCTATCTATATTATACACAATATATTTGACAATGTCAAATATATTATTATACATTTCCTGTTATCTTATCGGAATGTTTCTTTTTTAGTTAATATAATTATTTTTTATCTTTTTGTAGTTCAGCAAATCTTTTTATTTTCATTGTTGTAGTTTTTTCAAATTCGTCTTTCTTTATTTCTAAATTTTTGATTGCTTTATATGATGTTAATTTTTTATTTACTTTTTTAATTTCATTCCAAATTATTTTTCTTATTTCTTCTTCTGATAATCCTTTTCCATGTATTTGTTCAATTTTTTCATAATCTGGAATAACTTTTACAGATATAGTTAATTCTTTTGATTTTTCCTCTTCTTTTCCATATACCATACATTCTTTTATTTCTTGTACATCACCTAACAATAGTTCTATTTCTTCTGGATATATATTTTTTCCGTTTTGTGTTACTATTACATTTTTGCTTCTTCCTGTTATATATAGGTATCCATCTTCATCTAAGTATCCTATATCTCCTGCATGGAACCATCTTTGACCGTCTATTTCTTCTATTACTTCTTTTGTTGCTTCTTCATCTTCATAGTATCCAAGCATTAATGTTTCACTTTTTATTAAAATTTCTCCTTCTCCATTTTCGTTCGGATTGTCTATTTTTATTTCTGCACATGTAACAGCTTTTCCAGCCGAACCAACTCTAGGATCATATTCTGGAGTTAATGCTGAAATTGGTGCTGTTTCTGTTAATCCATATCCTTGTAAGAATGATATTCCTATATCTTGTAACCATTTTCCTACTTTCATATCAATAGGAGCTGCTGCAGATACTACTATTCTTAAATTGCCACCTAAATTTTCTAAGATTTCTTTAAATACTTTTCTTTTTATATCTATATTAACACCTTTTAATGCATTTGTAAGATATATCATTGATTTAACTACTTTGTCTTTTTTGCTTTTTTTAATATTTTCATTTATCTTTTTATATAAATTTTCTATTAATAATGGCACTGCAAGTATTGCTGTAGGCTTTGTTTCCTTTAAGTTTGGAACTATATATTTTAATCCTTCACATACTGCAATTGAAGCACCTACTGACATTGGTAATAAAAATCCTATACTTGATTCATATGTATGATGTAATGGTAATACAGAAAACAATCTATCATGTTCATCTAAATATACATATGCACCTATTACGTTTACATTTTGTGCTAGGTTTCTATTGCATATCATTACTCCTTTTGCTTTTGATGTAGTACCTGATGTAAATATTAATACTTTGAACTCTTCTGGATCTATTTCTATTTTCATATAGCTATCATCTCCAGAATTTACTATTCTTTTTCCTTGTTCAATTATATAATTTAATCCAACTTCTCTATCTTGTATTGGTTCATCATCATACATTCCAATGAAATATTCTACTTCTGGCAAGTTTTCTTTTATTTTTTTGATTACTTCTTTTTTCTTTTGAGAATATATAATTGCACTTGCTTTTGATCTTTTTATAACATTTTCTATTTCGTTTGGTGGAAGTTCTTTATCTACAGGTACCGCAATTCCTGTTCCACATAACATTGCCATATATGATATATACCAATGATAAGTATTTTCTCCTATTATAATTACTCTTTTATCTTTTAAGTTCAATATTTTATTTAAACCTGTACCTAAAGCAATTACATCTTCTCTATATTTAGAATATTTTATTTCTGTAAATGGTTCTTTGTGGTCAAATTTTTCAAGCATAAATATTTCATCTTTATATTGTGTAGTTGCAAATTCAAAAATTTCTTTTACTGTTTTAAAATTTTTGGTTTCGTATTTTATATGTCTCTTCTTCTCGGAATGTTCTTTTATTGTTTGTTCATCTATTTCCGTAATGGATTCCATTTTTAATTTTGGAAATTTAATATTTGGAATTTTAAATTCTTTTAATATTCTCATTTTATTCTTAGTCCCTCCTAAGTACAAACTTAATTTATAATATATAATTATTGCACATTTTTTTTATTTTGTAAATATTTGTACTGGTCATACTAATTACTATTTATTAGATAATAATTTAAAATTTTTTTATATAATAGGAAAGTTCTACTTTCCTATTATATAAAAAAAATAATATTGCACAGAAAATTTACAAAGTAAATTTTCGCGTCAACAAATCTTTACGCTTCTTTGAGACCTTAAATTTAGATAGCAAACTTTAAGGTGTAAAGAAAAGGTCTCGCGAAGCGAGATTTGTTCTTCTTATTCGCATAGAAAATTAGCAGTAGCAATAATAAGCTAAAAAATTCCGTTCTCCAAGGCGTTTAAGACATGTTGGTTTTAAGAAGTGAAGAGACACACTATTCTCAGCAAAAGCATTATGGCGCTGTCGCTTCTCAGGGTCGAACTCGTTTTTTATCTTATTATTGCTATTGCTTGTGTATGATATATAATTTTTCTTCGACTAAAGCATAGAAAAATATATAATGTCGTCGTGGCTAAATTTTCTCTATAACTGTACATACGTATATTGTATATTGTTTTTATTTAAAATTTGTTCTTCTCTATTTGTACATGTAAAAATTAGTATTTGCCTATCTTCATATTCCATCACTAAATATTTTAATATGTTTTCTAACCTATTATCATCATAATATGCAAATGCTTCATCTAGAATTATTGGTAAAGTTTCTTGAGAAATTGCATTTGCAGTGCTTAATCTTAATGATAAATATAATTGGTCTATTGTTCCTATACTTAATTTTTTTGCAGATATATAGTCTCCGTTTTCCGCTTCTACTATTATTCCTTGTTCATCATCAAATTTAACTTTTCTATATTTGCCTTGTGATATTCTTTCCATTATTTTTGATAATTCTTGCGTAAATTTTGGTGTTACATTTTCTTTCATTTCTTGTGCTGCAATTTGCAATTCTTGTTTTACTATTTCTATTATTTCATTTTTATTTTGTAAAAATTCCTTTTTCAATTGTAAATTGCTTTCTTTCTCTTCTAAACTTGCTAATTCTTCTAATTTTGTTAGTATGTTTATATTGTCCAATTTTAATGTATGTAATTCTACTTTTAAATTGTTTAATTTATTTTGATCTATTTCTATTTGCATTTCATTACTATTTTTATATTTTTCTTGTATATGTATATCTTTAAACTTATTTGATATTTCATATAATTTATTTTCTACTACTAATGAAATTTCTTGTTTTTTAGTATTTAACTGTTCTATAAAATTTTTCTTTGTGTCTTCTAAAATATCTATCTCATTATTTATTTTTAAGTTTTCCACATTATTTTGTTTTTTTAATTTTTTAATTCTATTTTTGTTCTCATTTTGTTTATAAATATGTAATCCTATAAAAAATACAGAAAAAGCAAATGGAATTAATGAAGCAATTTTATTTATTATAAAACAACTAACTCCTATTATAATAAACAATATAGCTAATATTATATATATGTTTTTTTGTTTTTTAGTATTTAATTTTTTTTCTAATTCTTGATTATTTTCATCTAATTGTCTTTTTAATTCATTTATTTTATTATCATAATTTTGTTGTAAATTATTCGTCGCTTTTAATTTTTCTTTTTCTATATTTTCATATCTTCTAATTTCTTGAAGTTCTTTTAATAACATTATTTCTTGTTGTTTCTTTTCTATTTCTTGTTCTATTAATGCAATATTATCTTGTGTTTCATTTTCTTGTTTTTTATAGTTTTGTAATAATTGTTTTTCTTGTTTTATTTGTTCTAACTTTTTTTCTATTATATTTATTGGCCTATCTTGACTTCTATCGCTTCCTATTTCTTCTAACTGCTTTTTATTTAACTTTGACATTATTGTATTTAAAGATGTATTATCATCACCTGTTCCCATTAAGTTTGCCATTTTTTGAACTAAACTTACTTGTTCTTTTTCATCTAGTTGTACTTTTTGTTGTTCTACTAATACTGTATTTTTAAATAAAGTTTCATCTATATTTGTTTGTTCTATAAAAAATTGATTACCACTTTGTTTTTCTATATTAAAATTATTTGTAATATTTTCTAATTTTGAATTAAAAATCTTTGGACTTTTCTTTTTAAAATCTCTAAATATTTCATATTGCTCATTATTATCTAACATATACAATAATTTTCCAGAATAATCTTCTTTTCCCCAAGGCTCATACTTTTGAACATCTGGTATAAAATTTCCATCTTTATTTTTTGATAATCCATAAAACATTCCTATTATAAATTTTTGTAATGTAGATTTTCCTGATTCGTTTTGTCCTTTTATTATATTTATATTTTCTCCGAAATTTATATCTTTATCTGACAAGTTTCCAAAATTATTTATCCTTACGTTTTTTATTTTCATTTATACCTGTTCCTTCTTACATAATTTCTAATCCTATTTCTATTGCTTTTAAAAGTTTTTCTTTATTTTCTGGTTCTTGATTTATTCTTTTCATTAAGTTTTTAACAAAAATACCTTTTATACTATTTTCTGTTGCTATTTCTTCTAAATTTAACTTAAGTTTTGTATTATCTTTTATTTTTAATATATTTTCGTTTTTTATATATTTGTACAAATTAAATATATCTATTTCAAAATTTTTTTCTCCTACAAATATTATCTCATAGTATTTATTATCTTCTAAATATAATAAATTAACATTTTCTATTAATTCTTCTTGTGAATAAATATTATTAACTTTAATTTCTTTTTGAGCAAATTCTCTATTATCTAATTTTATAAATTGTAAATTAACAGTTTTATCTTTTAAAATTTCTCCTGCTATTATTCCATGTTCTCCTAGTTCATCAAATCCAAGTGATATTGTTGAACCTGGATACACTATATAATTTTGCTCTACACTTCTTTTATGAATATGTCCTAGTGCAATATAATCCATATTTAAAGCATTTAATTCTTTTGTTGATATTGGATTATATCCTTCGCTTTGTGTGCTGTTAGAATCCAATTCTCCATGTGTTAATAGTATATTTATTTTACTTTCATCTACTTGTTCTATTTGATATAATTTATTATTTTTAATATGAAAATCATTAAATCCATAACCATATATGCATACATCTTCATTTTGTATTTTTTCTAAATTTTCTCCAAATATATGCACATTTTCATTCCATTTAAATTGATTATAATATGAATTTATAGTTTTAGGATCATGATTTCCTGGTACTATAAATACTTTTGTATTTTGTATTTGTCTAAATTCTTCATTTATAAATTCTATTGTACTTTGTTTTACATATTCATGTTCATATAAATCACCACAAATAAAAAAATAATCTATATTATTTTCTTTTATATATTGAATTGCCTTTTTAAATACTTCTCTTTGTTCTAGTCTTCTTCCGTGTTCCTAAATCATTTTTTCCTAAAATAGTAAAAGGCCTATCAAAATGCATATCTGCTAAATGTACAAATTTCATATGCTCCTCCTACATTGTAATTTAATCACAATTTTACTTTTTGGTCAATATTAATAGCGGAGTTTTTATTTTAAAAACTCCGCTATACAGCTTATATTACATATTTTTTAATTCCTAATACTCCTACTGCTAATGTTATTAATGATGTTAGTGTAAGTGTAGTATATATTACATATTCCTGACCAGTTTTTATTGCAACAATTAATGTTGATGTGTCTACATCTGTTCTTGTATTTCCATTTGATGTATCTACAACATTATTTACTGCATCTACTGTTGCTGTATTTGATATTGTTCCTACATTTTGTGTTCCTTTATATTGTAAAGTTATTACTACTTCTTTACTTTGACCTGGTTGTAATGTTACTTCATTTAAATTATATATTGCTTCACCATTTTGTAGAACCCAACCATTATTTTTACTTGAATCAAATGTTAATTTTGATGGCATTTTATCTATTATACTATTTACTGTTCCTGCAATGTTTCCTGTGTTTGTAACTACTATTGTATATTCTAAAGTAGCAGTTAAATATTTTAATTCTGTAGCTTTTATATCTAATTTTGTTATATTGTCAGATTTAGCTATATTAGTTACTTTTTCTAATCCTGTATTACTGTATTTTTCAGTTACTTTTGTCAAATATTTGTCTACTTTTAATTTAAATTGTTTTGTTTCTGGTTGTACATTTGGATTTTGTTCTCCTTCTGGTTGTTTGCTTGGATCTTGCTCTTCTCCTGGTTGTTTATTATCATCTGGATTTGTTTGTGCTTTAGTATTTAATATTTGTACTTCCACACCATCTGCTGTTACTTTTATCATTTTAATTCCTAACTCTTCATTTACAACCATGTTTATTACTTTCATTTCTTCATTTTCTTCTGCAAATGTTATATCAATTGTTAATGTATTTCCATTCTTAACATATCCTTCTGGTCCAACTAATTCTTGCACTTCATATCTATATGTACCTGCTTGTTTTGGCATATTTTGTAAAATTTGTGCTACACCATTTGTATTTGTTGTACAATAATTTTCTTCTCCATCTGGATTTGTTACTTTAAATACAACTCCTGATTGTAGTATATTTTCTAAAGTTACAGCATCTACTTTATTTATTAGTATTCCAAATTTTTTATCTACTGGATTATCTGGAATTTCTGAATTTTGCTTATCATTTAATATTTTTACTATTATATCATCTGCATCAAATGAAGTTAAACTTATTTTTTCTCCTGAAACCTCTACTTTGGTTATTTTCATTTCTCCATTTTCCTCTGCAAATGTTACATCTATATATTGAATTTCTGAAAATAAAGTATAACCATTTGGTGCTTTTATTTCTTCTATTTCAAATCTAGTCTTTCCACTAACTTCTGGCATATTATATTCTAAGTAAATTCTTCCCTCTGAATCTGTTGCTAAATAATTTGATTTTCCATCTAATGTTTTTATTTTTAATACTACGCCCTCTTGTTTTATATTTTGTAATGTTATAGCATCTACTTTATCTATTTGCAAAGTTATTTTCTTTGGTTCTTCTTTATCATCTTGATTTGTTGGTGCTTTAGTATTTAATACTTGTACCTCCACTCCATTTTCTGTTACACTTATTTTTTTAATGCCTGAAGCTTCATTTACAATCATGTTTGTTATTTTCATTTTACCATCTTGTTCTTCAAATGTTATATCTAGTGTTAATTTATTAGTGTTTCTAATATATCCTGTTGGTCCTATTTGTTCTAATATTTCATATCTATATGTTCCAGCATTTTTTGGCATTTCTAGTAAAACATCTGCTATACCATTTGAATTTGTCTCGTAGAAATTTTGTTGTCCTTCTGGATTTGTAACTTTAAATAATACTCCTGATTGTAAAATATTTCTTAAAGTTTCAGAATCTACTTTGTTTATTTTCAATGTAAAGCTTTGTGTTTGTGGTTCTGGTTCTACTATAGTTTCTTTGTCATTTAATATTTTAATTGTTGCTTTATTTGTTCCAAAAGAATCCACTTTTATTTTATCTCCAACAGCTTGAACATTTGTTATTTGCATTTGTCCATCTCTCTCGCCAAATGTAATATCAATATATTGTAATTCTGAATAAATCATGTAACCACTTGGTGCTTTTATTTCTTCTATTTCATATCTTATTGTTCCAGCATTTTTTGGCATATTCCATGCTACAGAAATTACTCCATTTGCATTAGTTGCTAAATAATTTGATTTTCCATCTAATGTTTTTATTTTTATTATGACATCTTTTTGTGATATATTTAATAAAGTTTGACTATCTACTTTATTTAACTCTAACACAAAGTTTTGTGTTTTTTCTGGTTCAACTTCTGCTTTTGTGTTTAATACCTTTACTTCTGCTGTGTTATTTGAAACTGTTCCAACTTTTTGAATACCTTGTGCAGTATTTACAGTTATATCTGTTAATTCTATTGTTCCTTCATTATCTGTAAACACTAATGATAATTCCATTTCATTTGGATTTTTAATATATCCACTTGGTCCAATTGTTTCTATTAATTTATATGTATATGTTCCTGCATCCTTTGGAATTATACCACTATATACAGCTTCTCCTAATTCATTTGTTCCTATAAAACTTTCTTTACCTGTAGTATTATCTGTAACTTTAAATATTACATCCTTTTGTAAGATATTATCTAATGTTTTACCATCCACCTTATTTATTGTTATACTAAATGGTACATCTTTTTCTACTGGTGCTGATGCAATTTCTTTTGTATTTAAAACTTGCACTTCTGCTATGTTATTTAATAATCCTACTTTTTTTATTCCTTCCTCTTCTTTTACTGTAATATTTACTAATTCCATTTTTTGTGTAGAAGAATTTGTTTTAAATTCTAATTCTATCTCCATTTTATTTAGATTTTTAACATAGCCATTTGGTCCTAAAATTTCTTCTATGAAATATGTTTTTTTACCATCCTCTTCTGGCATTTTACCTGTATATATCGCAACTCCTCCATCATTTGTTAATACACTTTGTTCTTCATTATTTGGATTAGTTATTTTAAACACTACATCTTTTTGTAATATGTTTTTTAAATTATCACTATCTACTTTATTTATTTTTAGTGTAAAATCTTCTGTTGATTCTCTTGTTATTGGTGTATTTAATACTTTTACTTCTGCTTCATCATCTCCGGATTTCTCCTACTTTATCTATTCCTTCATCTGTATTTACTGTTATATTTGATAATTTAATTTTACCTGCATCTTCTTGGAATTCAAGAGTTATATGCATATCTTTTGGATTTTTTATGTAATTTGTTGGTGAAGAAAGTTGTTTTAATACTAAATTAATATTTTTTTCAGTTTTTGGTTTAATTCCAATAAATGTTGCTACACCTGTTTCATCTGTTACAATATATGAAACATTTCCAGATTCATCTGTTAGTGAATATAATACATTACTTTCTTGTATATTTTTTTGTATATCAGTACCAAATGTATCTATTTTTAAAGTATAATTTTCTAATATTTCTTTTGGTGGTTTATCATTTGATATTTTTACTTGTACTTGGTTTGCATATACTGTTGGATTATCTATTTTTTCTCCTGATGATGTTGCATCATTTATTAATATTTTTCCTTCACTTTCTCTAAAATTTACTGTTACTGTTTGTTCTTTTGCATATAAATTATATCCTGTTGGAGCTTTTACCTCTTCTATTTTAAATGTATGTGAACCTGTTGCTGTTGGCATTTTATATTCTATAGTAATTCTACCATGTTCATCTGTTGGTAAATATGATGCAACTCCTGTTGGGTCTGTAATTTTAAAGAATATATCTTTTTGTTCAATATTAGTTTCATCTTCGCTATCTATTTTTTGAATTACAATTTGATAATTTTCATGTTCTGGTACTGGTATTAATTTATTTTTTACATTAACTTGTGCTTCGTTATCTTCTACAGGCTCTACTTTTTCTATATATTGTGAAGTCCCTACTGTAATATCATTTAATTTAATTATTCCATCTTCTTCTGTAAATATAGCTGTTATTGGCATTTTTTCTGCTGTTCTTTCATAACCTGATGGTGCACTTTCTTCTGTTAAAGTATAAGTTACCTGACCTTTAGTTTTTGGCATAGGTAATGAAAATTCTGCTATACCACTTGTATTTGTTTCTTTTATTATAGAATCATCTTTTCCTTGTTCTACTATTTTAAATAATATCCCTTTTTGATTTATTGACTCTCCAGTAGTTAAATCCTTTTTGTTTACAATTAACTTAAAATATTTTTGCTGAACTTGTACTTTTTCTTTTTCATTTTTGAAATTTAATGTTATTGTATTATCTGTTACATCTCCATTTACTTGTATTTTTTCACTGTCTATATTATGTGCTGTTAAATTTACTTTATCTTCCACGTTTGTAAATACTAATGGTAAATTTATTTCTGAGTCATCTAATATATATCCATCTGGTGCAACTCTTTCTTTTATTGTGAAGTTTTTAGTTCCTGCTATTAATGGAGCTTGTGATGTATATGTTGCAAGTCCATTTGCATCTGTTTGTATATATTTAGTTTCATTATTTATAGGATTTTTTATTTCAAACAATGTTCCTGCTTTTTTTATTGGATTTCCTTGTTCATCTACTTTATTTATTTTTATTGTAAATTTTTGTGGTTGTTTTTCATTTTTTACACTTAATGATATTTGATTACCAACAGTAGCTGTAACATTTGCTTGACTTCCTTCAACAATAGTAGCAGAATCTATAGTTCTTGCACCAACTTCACCTGTAAATTTAATATTTAATTTAATTATATTAGAATTTAATTTATAACCTATTGGAGCTGTTATTTCTTGAATTGTATATATATAACCATCTGCTTCTAAATCTCCTGATGGTATTATACCTTGTATTGTCATTGTTCCATTTTCTGTAGATCCTACTTTTGTTGTTTCACTTGGTGATGTTATAATAAACTTTGCTGGACTAGATGATATTGTTGTACCGCTTTCATCTATTTTTGTTAGTACTATTTGAAATTTTTGCTCTTCTATTACTTTATTATTTGTAACCTTTACATTTAATGCTTTATCAGTTTTTTCTAATGTTGCTTGGTCACCTGTTGTTTTAGTTGCAGTATCTATAGAATATGTTCCATCTCCATTATGTTTAAATTTAACATTTAATGTTATTTCTTGACTATTTAATTCATACCCGTCTGGTGGAGTTACTTCTTCTAATTTATAAGTATATGTTGTATCTGTATTAACATCTTCTGGAACTTGTATCTCATAAGAAAATTTTCCATTTTCTGTATCTTTATACAATTCATAATTATTCGCTAAAACAATTTTAAACATTGCTTTTCCTTCTGTTATTGTACGGTCTCCATCAGTTTTTTCTACATTTAATGTAAATTTACTTGTTGGCCTTACTTCTGTTTTTTTCTTATTTTGTATTTTTAATTTTATTACATTATTATCATTATCATTTTCAACTGTTACATTACTTGTACCATTTTTAGCATTTGTTACTGTTCCATCATCACCAAATGTTACTGTTAAGTTTATTGGTTCTTCATTTGCTTGATATCCATCTGGAGCTTTACTTTCTACTATTGTATATATTATCTTTTTTTCTGCTGATGATGTTGTTGGCATTTCCAAATTTTCAAATTTTGTTATTCCTTGTTGTCCTTCTTTAATTACTGGTTCTGCATTAGAAGATGTTGTTAGTTTAAATATTGCTTCAGTTTCTTTAATTGTCTCTAAATTTTCATCTACTTTTGTTATTTCTATTGAATGTTTCTTTACGTTTGTTTCTAGTGCTTGTCCTCCTAAAGTAATTACAGGCTCATTAGCTTGATTTAGAAGAACTAGTGGATTTTCATCGTCTCCTTCGCTGTTTACCCCAGTAATATCTATATTTTCCATCCAAACATTCGTCTGATTACTAGAATCTTTTTTTGCTTTAAATTTAATTGTACATATTGTCTCTCCTTCTTTAATTCCGTTTTCATCATTATTGTTTGTTATTTGGAAATAATTTTTGCCTTCTGCTCCTTTTGTATACGAACTATTTGGAAGTTCAAAAGCATCATTTTTATCGCCCTGTATTTCTAAAAACTCATCATCATATACATAATATCCATGTATCATTCGTATATATTCAAATGAGGCTTCTTTTAGTTTAAAACTAATTGTTATTTCATCGTCTACATTATATGTCGACTTATCTGACGTTAGCTCAAATATTGCATAACAATCATCTTTGTCTACATCTTCTTCTTTTACTAAATCTTCTATGTTTCCATCAGAATACTTTTCATTATGTACATATTGCGCTTGTACTAATGGCATAATTGTATTTAATAAAATCATTATTATTAATATAATTGATAATAATTTCATTTTTTGTTTTTTCATAAGTATCTCTCCTATCTTTTCTAAAGCTTGTGTCAAAATCACTCTATTTTTTGATTTTCACACAAGCCTTAGTTAAACTCTTAACTTGCTTGTGTTAAACAATTTTGCTTATATTATGCTCTAATTCAGGATATATTTCTATATCCTGAATTAGATATTTAATGTTATTCTCCAGCTAATATTCCTTTAATTTTTGTTGAATCTCCTGTTGTTATTAATCCTTGTGTATCTACATCTCCTGCAGCTTTTTCTATGTCTGAATAGCTTGTTGAATCTGCTAACATCTTTTTCATCTTTGTTGAATCTGCTGTTGTTATCATTCCATCTCCATTAATATCACCTTTTACTATTACTGTATATGTTAATTCTTGATTTCCTTTTTCTGCTTTTAATTTCTGTCCTGTTTTTGCTAGGTTTCCTGTTTTTGATGTGTCTTTTATGTCAATTGAGGTAATATTTCCTTTTCCATCCATTTGTACTACTGCTACTTCTTTTCCGTCTTCTCCATATATTGTTATTTTTTCTGCATTTGTATCTAAGTTCTTTACAAACTCTTCTATCGTTGTACCTAATTTCTTTGTTATTGGTTTTTGTAATGGTTCTTTTGTATATATAACTGGATCATTAAATGTATATGTCTTTCCTAATTTCTTTGCTTTTTCATTATCGTATGAATCATATGGTACGTCTTCTTTTTGATATACACTATATATGTCATCCCCAATATCATCTTTCTTTGATTTTAAGTATAAAGTTTCCATGTCTTTTTCATCTTCGAAGTTTAATTCTACAGTATTATTTGCAAATGAAGTTACATCAATTGCTGTTATTCCTTTAGTATTTATTATTTCTTTTGCGTTTGTAATAACTAATTTGCTTGGATCTGTTGAATCATCTTCAAAGGTAATTTCAAATATTTGTGGATCAGTAACTATTGCATAACCTTCTGGTGCTCGAATTTCAGTAATTACATATTCATATGTTCCTGCTTTTGCTGGTGCTTTTAAATTTAGTAATTTAATCTTTCCATTTTCATCAGATCTTGCAATTACTCTTTCTCCCGTAGCTAAAGCTACCTCGAATTCAGATTGTGCTCTTATTACTTCTTTAGTTTTTGCATCTATTTTAGTTAAAATTATGTTGTATGTTCCTCTATCTATGTTTTGTCCTAATTCCCCTTCTACGTTAGCTATTTTTATTTTTATTTTTTCGTCTTCTAGTTTTGCATCTTTTATTATAGTTGTATCTTCTGCTTGAATTTGAACATTCTCTGCATCTATTATTATTGTTCCGTCAACATCTAATTTAAATCTAACTACAATTTTTATGTCTTCTCTGTTAACAATATATCCCTTTGGTGCCATAATTTCATTTAGTATATATTGTTTTTCAACATATTCTGTTCCTTCTGGAATCATCTCTGGTGCTTTTATTGCTTTCATAGATATTTGTCCATTTTCATCAGTTTCTAAGTAAGTTACTTCTTGTGTTTCAACATCTGTTAACTTAAATATTGCTGCTCCGTCGTTTATATTGCCTTCTTCTGATGGTACATTTGGTATTGGTTCACCAGTAACTGAGTCTACTTTAGTTACTTCTAATTCATAGTTCGCCGATGTAGATGTATTTAATATATTTAATATAGTATATTGTGCTCCAGATCCTGCAACTTCAATATTTTCATCAGTTGTAGTTACACCTGTTATTGCCATTGCACCGTTTTTTTCTGCAAATGTTATTTCTAATTCTAATGGTTCTGCAAGTTGTTTATATCCATCTGGTGCTGTTAACTCTTTTAAATGTGCTTTATATGTACCTGGATATACTGGCATTGTTAAATTATCAAATCTAGTTGCACCATTAGTTGCTGTTGTTGATTTTCCTAATACTAATGTAGTATTATTTTCTTCTATACTTAATTCAAATGTAGCTGGATTATCTTGAATACGATATCTTGTATCTGCATCAATTTTATTTAAAATTAATGTATATTTATTTTCTTCGATATCATCTCTAGGTTTTACCGTAACTGCATATTTTCTGCTTGGATCAAGTTCCATATCAACATTTCCGCCATGCTCTGTCATTTCACCTGTAGCTTTGTCTTTGTTAAATTCGAAATATCTTTCTGTTCCATCTATTTTAAATCCATCTGGTGCTGTCTTTTCTACTAAATCTACTCTTACATTTCCATAACCTTTAAATGGTTTGCTTATTATCATACCATCACTATTAGTTATATCTGTCCAAGTTCTTGTTTCCCCAAACTCTTCTGTTACAGTTATTTCAAACCATGCTCCTGGTATTAATGCAAAGCTCATATCAATATTATCATGTTTTTCTAATATTAATGTGTAATATTGTCCATCTGGTTGATTCAAAACATCTAATTGTAAATATTTATTTGCAAATCTACTTACTTCAAGTGATGTACTTTGTGAAACAACATTAGCTACATATATTTCTCCTAAAGGTGTTTGACCAAATGTTACATCTAATCGCATTTCAGTATTATTTGGTATAAATCCTTCTGGTGTCGTTGTTTCTTTTATTACATATGTTACTGTTCCTGGATGTTCTATAGCCTCTAATCCGGTTAATCTTAATAATCCTGTTTCGTCTGTTTCTTGTCTTTTCAACAATCTTCTTTCTGCATCAGCTTCTATGTAAACTTCAAATTCTACTGGTTCATTTACTAAACGATATTTAGTTACTGAATTTAATTTTCTTATATCAATATCTATATATGGTTTCGATTCATTCAAGTAATTCAAGCTGAAATATTGTCTACCTTTTCTTTGCAATTCGATAATTGGATTATTGTTTATATTTGTTACTTCAGATACAATCAATTCATCTTTTTGATCTTTTGTAAATGTAACTTGTACTATAACATCTTCTGTATTTCTTACATATCCATCTGGTGCTTTAGTCTCTCTTAATAATACATTGTATGTACCAGGTTCTTGTGGTTTATCAAGATTTTCTAATCTTACTGTACCTGTTGAATCTGTTTCACCTTGACCTATTTTTCTTATAGAATCTTCTTCTTGTAAATATACATCAAACTGTGCAGGTTCTGTTATACGGAATCTTGTAAATTTATCTACTTTGTATAAATAAATTGTAAATTCTGATGGTTCATCACTTGGTTTTATGTATACAGTTTTACTATCACTACTTACTTCACATGGTACATCATGAGATGTTATTTGTATTGCTCCTGTTAATCTATTTCTTGTAAATACCACATGTTTTGTAGTGTTATCTAATTGATATCCCATTGGAGCTTCAGTTTCTGTTACTGATACTCTAATTTCTCCATATCCTGTAAAGTCTCTTGTTATTATTTTTCCATCACTATTTGTAGTTTGTTCCCATGTATCTGTTATTCCAAATTCTTCCTCTACTTTTATTTCATATTGTGCACCTGGTAATAATGTTGGCATTGAATCTCCTTCAGTAGAACCAGCTGTTAATTTATCAATTTCTAGTTTATATGGTTCTGATGTTGGTGTTAATTCATTTTCTACGCTTATAATTAATATTTTATTACCTTCAATTCCTACTTCTATCTGTTTTGTTTCAGCTACAACTCTTTTTCCGTCTTCTGCTTCTTTATATGTAGTTATTGTTGCATTTCGTTTTGATTGTAACTGAATTTGTGAAGTCTCACTTAATATTTCGTAATCTTTTATGTTACCATTTGTATCATATGTAACTGCTATTACTATATTTGGTAATGGTTCAAAACCTGTCATTGAATTTTCTTTAATTGTATATATTATTTTCTTTCCTGCTTTTGGCATTCCTAAATTTATTGAAACTTTACCTTCATTATTTGTACTACTACTTGTCACATTCAAATCTGTTGCTTCTTGTAATCCGTTTTTATCTTCTACTACGGATGTTACAGTAAATACTGCATTCTCTAGAGCTGCCATAGTTTCTGTTCTATCTTCGTATATTTTTGTTAAGTCTAATGTGACTTGTGGATCATTTCTAATTATAACTGTTATTTCCTTATTTTCTTTGTCTACTGTAATATCTTTTTTGTCAAATCCTGTGCATGAAACAAAACTTAAATCTATTTCTGCATCAATTGAATTTCCTGTATCCTTATTGTCTTTTTTAACAACTATAGTTCCTGATGTTGCATTATTTCCTGCTACATAACCTTCTGGTAATATTGCTTGGTCTATTTGAATTTGCATTTCACCACTAAAATCTTTTGCAAAACCTGGTGTTATAAATGTTCCACTTTCTGTTATTTTACCTGTTTTACTTGGATAATCACCTGTTTGTGCTATTGTAGTTTTATATAAATTTTCACTATTAGCATTACCTGTTACTTGTATTTCGAATATAGAGCCATTTAGTCTTGTACCTGTTTGTGAATCTTCTAATACTACTTTTACTGTTACTGTTGGGTTTAATGCACCATTTCCAATTTCTACAAACATGCTGTGTGATAAACCTGTTTTACTTCCTAAATATGCTGTCGTTCTTGGAGAAGATTCCTTCATTCCTTTATTTACATCAATTCTTCCATATTGGTCAAAAGTTACATCTACTTCTATTGGTAATATTTGTCCATATTGTTCACCAGTATCTGGGTCAATTGGTGGATCTATTTCTTTAAATGTATATCTCATAGTTGTTTGTTTTGGTGCAACACCTAAATCGAAATACAATTGACCTTTATCGTTTGTTCTATCTTTAGTGTCTGGCTCTGTTAGTATTTCAATATCATCATCTGCTGGTATTGGTGCTATTTGTTGAGCTGTTATTTGGAATTGTGCATCTTTTAATAATACATTGCCTTTTTCAATATCATGTTTTATTAATGTTAATTCTAATTTTGTTTCATTTTTAAATGTTACACTTACAGTACCATACTGTTCATTTACCACTATTATTGCTTTAGTTGGCTTAGAATCTAACTCTACTTCGTATTCAATATCTCCTGTAATTTTGTCATCTTTTATTTGATTGCATGTATATCCTTTAGTTTGCATATACTCTGTAGATAATTTTAAACTATATTGGTCTTCGCCTTTCATTAAACAAAATTCTATTTTATTACCTAAATCTTCTCTATAGCCTTCTCCTATTCCATCTGGTTGTTCTGCGATTTTAATGTTAATCATACCACTTTCAGTATTATTTAAATAGCTTATTATTCCATCATTATCTGTTTGTTTTACTGGCATTTCTTTATTTCCAATTTGCACATTATAACTTGTTCCTTTAATTCCTAAACCTTCACAATTTTTATCTTCGTCTCTTATAAACAAGTCGTATGCATTATCATTTGGAATTGTTAATGCTATATGTACTGGTGTAGCTCCTGTATATAATATATTTGATTGTAGTGCTACACTTACTGGAACTTTACTTGGATTTGATAAAATAGAATAATGTCCAATTCTTCCATCTGTGTTGTATCTTACTTGTATTACAATATCTTGTATTTTTCTATAACTGTGTGGAATAGTTATTTCAGAAACCGTATATTTTACTACTAATGGTTCAGTTCTTTTCTTAAATTCATCTATAATTCCTGTTACTGTTCCATCATTATCTGTTACTAAAGTATTATCTTTTGCATTTTCATCTACTACTGTCCTTGTAACTTTAAAGTTAACTCCTTGTATTGGTGTATTATTAAGACCATCTTTTTTGAAAATTCCTATTTTTACATCTTTAGGCATATTTGTAACATTTACTTTTATATATTTTTTATTAACATATGCTGAATTATGTACAGAATAGTTATATGGATCACCTTGTGTTAATGTATATTTCTCAATATTACCATCTTTTTTAAATGTTACTTTAAGTTTAGCTATATTATTATTTTCATGATATCCAGATACAGTATTTATTTGTTGTATTGTATATTCTACAGTTTGACCTGGATAGCTTTCTCCAACATATGTTTCAAAATATCCTTTAGCATTTGTTGTTGGTGTTCCTTGCGCACTATCTCCTTTGTCATTTGTTATTTTAAATTCAGCACCTGCAACTTTTAAATTATTATAGAATTCATCCGAAACTTCTACTTGCATTGTAAAGCTTGGTCTATCATAAATATTTGCTCGTAAGTCTATTGGCCTATATTCTTCAACTACTCTTCTATAACCTGCTACACTAGTTTGTTCATATTGTTCAACAATCTTCTGATCATCTGAAATTACTTTTGAATATCTTATTGTTCCATCACTATTAAATTGTACCTCTAGTACAAAACTTTCTACTGGTAAATATCCATCTGGTACTACTGTTTCTGTTATTGTATATTGTACTACTTGTCCTGGATATACTATTCCTAAATTTATTTCTTTTTTAGAAATAAATGTTGTTTCATATCCTTTACTTGATACAATTTTAAATGTTGCACTTAAACTTTTTGTATGGTCATACTTATCTAATTTTGTAAATACTCCATTAAATTTTCTACTACATAAAATATTTATTTCTAGTGTAGTTTGATTCCATCCTACAATTTCTGCATTTGCTGCATGGTAAGCATTCTCACTTTTTACAACAGCATCATCAATTCTTCCAGTTTCGTCATAAGATACTTCTACATTTACTTGTCCTGGTAATACATATGCTTTATTATTTAATCCTACAAATTGTGTTCCTATTAAATAAGTATTTGTTGTTGAAGTATCATTTCCACCCCAATATGTCCATGCACTGTCTCCGTTTGAATTTACATCATAATAACTATATAATCTATAATTATATGATCTATTTGCTACTTTTGACTCTGTATTTTGGAATGGAAATAATCTTATATCTCCAAGTGGTTGTTTAGTTACTTCATCTATTACATGCACTTTCACTGTGGTTGTTGGTTTGTATTCTATATCTATTGAAAATGCATGTGGATTATCATATTGCTTTTCAGATTTTATAATATAATATGTTTTATCATCTGTGTTGTTATTATCTATTGAATGTCCGGCAGAAATATCTATTCTGTCAATTTCACCATTTTCATTATAAAATACATCTACGTATGCCAATAATCTCCTCATTCTTTTATCATTTCCAATATTATATCTTGGTTCATATTGCTGATATTGAACTGGTGAAGTAGGTTCACTTACCTCATAAATATATATTCTTCTATATACTTCTCCATCTTCGTTTTTTTGCATTGCATTACTTTTATTTTCTATTGGTGCAAATCCTACCTTTGATGCAATATCATTTGTTGAAGTAGTATAATTTTTAGTATATGTTACTGCTGCTACATTGGTGTAGTAATAACTACCATATTGATGTGGCAATCCTATATAACCTGCTTTAATAGCTTGACTACTAGCTTCATCTCCACTTAAATTTATTCCATATGTTGTTGATACTTCAAATGTAGCATTTCCTAAATGTTGTTTAGTATATTTATCTACTGCATTTATTCCTATTTGAACCATTGGGAAATAATGTATTTTTATTGTTAACATATATTTTCCTGGTATACATTCAATTGTTAAATATTGTTTATCTGCGTCATATTCTCCTGGTCTATTGTATATTGATGCATCTGTTATTTTTCCTTCATCATCAAACGATACTTGTGCATGCATTTGATATTGTATATTTTGATATATTGTATCTCTTGAATCTAATCCCTTATAGTATCTATTTGGAGTCGCTAATGGTTGTATATATATTCTTGTATATTTTAAATTTTGTAATTGTCCAAAAGATTGATAATCTTCACCATATGCCATATCTGGTACTCCATCCCCATCATCATCTCTACCTGGAATAAATGTTCTTGTTCCCATATCTGGATGTTCTTCATCATATAGTCTCATATTAACTTTCATTTGAAGTGGTACACCTTCATTGTTTACATGGTCCAATCTTTTTGATGGGTCATATCTGTCTTCTACTATTAAGTGAATTCCAAATTCTTCTATTTCTTCATTTTTTACTTGTACTGGAATTTTAAATTCTTGAATACTAATATTTTGTGCATCTATACTTAATATTCCATTACCTTCTTTTACTTTCCAGCCATTATTTTGCATTTTTCCTTCTGCATCATACTGAATTTCTAGTTGCATTTCCTGGTCTAACCACTTATAACCTGGTACTTTTTTTGTTTCTTTTATTGTATATATTATAGTTGTATTATCTAATGTTTTATCTACATTAAATACTAGTTGTCCTTCAACTCCACTTGCACCTGTTTTCGCTTTTTCAGTATAAATTGCTGTATTACTTTCATCCCCATCCACAACTGCTGTAATTGTAAATTCTACATTATTTATTTTTGTAGTTCCTGTTTCATCAACTTTATTTAATTCTAATTTAAGTAAAGGATTATTTTTTATTGTTACATTAATTGTAAAATTGTCTCTCAATTTAAATCTAGGGTTTACATCATTTGCTGTTGCATAATTAGGAGTGTCTGGTTTTTCCTGGTCTCCATCGAACTTAACAAATTGTACTGCATCAGTATTTGTCGAAATATATCCCAAATTATCAAAAGTTAATTTTATTTGTAAATCTTCTATAGATTGATATCCTGGAGCTGCTTTTACTTGTTTTATTGTATAAATAGCTGTTCCGCCTAATTTAGTTTTATCTAAATATGATGTAGCTTCACCTAATTTATCTGTTGTAACTGTATCTGTAGGTCCTAATGATGATGTTATTTGATATTGTGTACCTTGAAGTCCTTTTTCACTATCTTCATATCTTCTATCATAGTTTGATATATTAATTGTTAATGCTGGATAATTATCTACTGTTATTACTACTATACCATTCTTATTTCCATTATATCCAAATTCATTCTCATCTTTTGGTTCTTTATAACTTACAGTTACCCATATATTTTTATTTTGCTCTCCAAGTTCTTTTCCATTTGAATCACATAATTCAACACCTGTTATCTTTCTTTCTTCACTATAAGAAACTTTTATATAAAAATCTTCTACTGTTGCATAACCTAATTTTGCTTTTGTTTGTTTTACTAAATATTTAACATCTTCACCTTTTCCATATTTAGATGTATATATTGCTGTTCTTCCTTGTTCATCTGTTTCTCCTGTTTCCCCAGCTTTTGAAACATCTTCTCTTATTTCAAAAACTGCTCCTTGCAATACTTTACTATTATCTTTTTCTCTATTGTCTACTGTAAATGTTACTTTTGGTTCTACTTTTATTTTTATGCTTATTGATTTTTCACTTGCATTTTCTACTTCTATATATTCTCCTTCAGTTTTATAAGAATCAACCTTTATATTACCATTTTCATCATATTCAACAGAAAAATGTTGGTCTGGTGTTATATTATATTTATATTGTACATGTGATACATCTACCATTTTTACTGTATATGTTTGTTTTGAATTTGGATTTACATAACCGACAGATAATGGTGATTGACCATTAGCTTTAATATTAACTGATTCTGGTATTTCATAAACAATTCCACTTATTACTTCTTCTGTTATTGCATCTACAGATGTAATATTTACTGTTAATGGGTCTTGTGGATCTATTTTTATTTTTATATCTATATCATTTCCATTTGGTGTATTTGCTGCTATTATTTCCCAAATTTTTCCATATTCATCTACGTCTTTATTTGCCTCAAGTGTTTTTGTAAGATCTACTCCGCCATTTAAATCGAAGAATACATTTACTATAATAGGTTTAGGATTGAATTCTTTATAATATGCAGCTACTGTTGCTGGATAAATTTTATATTCAATAGGTCCAATTCCTTTATAATTTGCTCCTACTAATTCATTTACATCACCTTTTTCATCTGTTTTTTTAGTGATTTTATGTGCACCTTTAGATGTTTCAACTTTAAAACTATATCCAGCAACTCCATTTTGTGTAGTGCTATCAATTGCATGTATTCCTAGTTTAAATGTATCCATTTCTACATCTATTAATTTTAATTGTACAGATTTCTTTTGTGTTCCATCTTGTAGTTCAATATCATGTTCTGCTGCGATTTCTGCTCTTGGTTTTCCATAATCTGCTTTTTTTAATGTATATTTTATTTCTCCTGTAATATCATCAATGCTATCTATTGTTATTATTTCTGTTCCTTCATTTAGAGTATATCCTATTGGAGCTTCTATTTCTGTTATTTCTATGTGTGTTCCTTGAGTTACTAAAAATCCTTCACACTCTACATCATCTGTAACATCTCTTTGATATGTTAACATAGAACCATTTGGTCTTACTACGTTTATTCTATATCTTGCACCTTCTAAGGCTAAACCTTCTGAATTGTATTTTTGTAAATCCAATTCAAAATTTCCTATTTCCCCATAGTTTGTATATAATACCATTTCCATTGTTGATAAATATCCAATTGAATCTTCATATCCACTATGCTGTGTTGGTTCTGCTTCTAATTTTTTTCCTATTAATATATCTGTATTTGTTAAATCTATTCCTTGTGTGTCTTCATTATATCTATATACTATTCTATATTTTACTTCACTTGAAGGTATTTCTTTTTTGGTTGCTAAATCATATTCAATTATAGATAACTCATATGTTTGTCCATTTCCGTCATATATTATTCCTTGTACTTGAATGTTACCACATTCGCAACTATAGCCATTAGATACACAAGTACAATCATCACCATTATTTTGTTCACATGCACAATTATCACTGTGTCCTGGGTACATCCATTTTACTTCGCCTAACTCATTTGTTATTCCAAATAATGGACTATCCTTTAATGGTTCACCTGTTTTTGTATTAATTAATCTTCCATCTGTTGTTTTTACCTTAACACCAATTCCAGAAGCAAGTCCACCTTCTGTATCTTCTTTTACAACAAGTAAATTTAAATATGTATCATCTGCTGTTTTTTTACTATTTTTATGATTATATGTTATAACTCCTTCATTTATTGAAGTACTTATTCCTGTTTTATCACTAGAGCTATGTGGTTTTTCTTTTATCAATTTAAATTGTTTGTTTTCATCAACCTCTATATTTATTTCTTGTACTGATTTATCTATTTTATAGCCTTTTATTGTACTTACTTGTACAACTGTTATATCTATTTTTGTACCCTTTATTATTTTAGTTGATATTTCTCCATTGCTATCTGTTGTAGCATTTACTAAATTTCTAAATATTGTACTTCCATCATCTAAAGTAATTACCATATCAACATTATATACAGCACCTGGAATTACTTGAGTAGGGTTTGTTGATGAAGATTCTAATTTTATTTTAAATTCACAACCTTCAGTATATTTAAAAGTCAAACCAAGTTCAACAAAGAAACCTCTATTTCTTTCTAATTCTACTTGTTCATCTAATTTTTCTATTTTCATTATTGGACTTACTATAGTTGGTAAATTAGTAATATCAATTCTTTGATTTTCATCGAATTCTACTTCTATACTTGCTTTTGTATCATATGTATATCCACCTGGTATAGTTGGTATTTCTATATCATATGTATATGTGCCTTTTGGTTGATTTGGAAGTATTATATCTACTAATCCATTTACATCTGTTTGTCCTGTATAAATCATTTGTGTATTTCTATCTTTTAATTGTACTACTGTATTTTGCAATGGTATTATATTTTGTTCTAAGTCTGTTAAGTGAATTCTTATTACATTTTGTTCTAGTTTTCTTTCACTATACATATCAACTACTACCCTATTATTTACATCATCTGCTACTGCATCTAATCCATCTGGGTTACTTTTAATATATTCTACTGTTCCATTATCTCTATGTATTAATAATTTTTTAGTTTGTGGATCTGCTACATACGCTGGGTTTGGTGTTACTTCTGTTATTCTAAATAATACATCTCCTGCTCCCATTAATTCTACTTTTGCTACACCTGATTTATCTGTTATTATTCCTTCATATTTTATCCAATTAGAATTTATGTTTAATTCTACCATATATTCTACATTTGGTATAGCATCTCCTGTATCTATATCCATAGAATTTATTAATAGTTCAAATTTTTCTGTTGATAAGTTTTTATTTCCTACTATTAGTTTTGCATAATCTTCTTTATATGTATCACATGTTACTTGTGGTGCATTCTTTGGTTCTACATTTGTTATTTTTCCATCTTTAAATGTTATACTTATTTTAGCAACACCTATACTCTCATACCCATTTTGTAGTGTTTCTTGAGATAAGAAATAATCGTATGTTCCATCTTTTGTCATAGCTGTTGCATTAAAATGTAATACTCCATTTTTATCTGTTGTTGCTGTTAATACTGCCATTTCTACTTTATTGTTTAATTTTGGTTGTACTAATTTAAATGTAGAATCTCCTATTTTTGTAGAACTATTTGTTTCATCTTGTAAATCTACTTCTAAATCAAATTTTAATACATTAATTGGATAATAAATATTAACATTTGAATGTTCGTATTCATATTCCCAATCAAAATCTATTGAGTCTAATTTTCTTTCTCTTGTTAATGCATTATATTCTACTGTAAATTGTGCTGGTGCTGTATATACATATCCTGGTTTGTTTTCTACTATAGGTGTTACTTCAAATTCTATATCCTCTGTTGTAAATAAATCATCTAATTCTATTTTTCCTGTTGATGTTGTTGTATATTCTGTCTCTTTTAATATTACCTTTGGTTCTTTTGGTTCTGCTACTGCTACTTCTTCCCCTTCATCAGCATCTTCTTCATGAATTTTTTCTACTGCTTTTACTTTAAATTTTATTCCTTCTACTGGGACATCTTTTGAATTTTCATTTACTGCTATTAATGTAACTTTAAATCCTTTTCCTATTTGTATAGTAGGTGATGATTTTGTATCAAGTGTTTTTTCACCATTTTCTTCAACTTTTTCTTTTTCTTCTCTTTTTAATGCTGTTTTTTCTAATTGATCTCCTTCAACTTTTTCTTTCATATAATCATATGTTATTTTTAAGTCACTATGTGTTTCAACTGGTTTTCCCCAAACATCTTCTATATTCATAACATTATTAATATTTCTTTTTAATATTAATTTATATTTTATTGTTTTTTCTTCTTGTGCTGCTAGTTTATCTATAGTAATTTTAATTCCACTGTCTTTACCCTTTTTTGTTTGTTCTTTTTGTATTTTAACTTCTTCATCAGTGTTTTCATCATCACATAATTCTAAAGTAAAATAATCCATAGCTTTATCACTTAACATATCTTCTAATACTATATTTTCCATACTTCTTTCAATTTCTGCATATATATCAGAATAATCTGTTTCTACTTTAGTTTCTACTTCTTCCTCTTCTGCTGCTTGTTCACCACTTGAAATTTCTTTTACTATACCAGCTACTGCATTACCGTTTCCATCAATATATGAATTACTTGATATATCTATTAAAATACTTACTATATTAACATCTATATCTTGTAAATTTTTTAAAGTTTCTAGTTCACTTTTTACTTCATCTGTTGCGTCTGTGAATATTACTAAGAATCTTTCTACGTCATCGTTGTCTTTTGCTGCTGGTTTTGAAAAGCTTTCTTGTGCATTTTTTAGTCCTTCTCTTAAATCGCTTCCTTGTCCTTCAGGGAAATTTTGAGAAGTAGGATATTTTTGAGCAGCATCTTTTGTTGTAACCATTGTTTTTTTAGTAGTATTATTACATACACTAACCTTCATTTCAGTTACATCTACGTTGTCGTATAATCCTCCAATAAACTTTTTAACTTCGTCATATATATTCATATTTACTAAATTAGATGACATACTTTTAGAAGTATCCATTAATATAGCTACTTCACGTTTAGCCTTTGTTTCGTTCTTTATTATAGTCTCTAATTTAAGTTCGGTTTGTGTACTTTTGGTTTTATCTACCTTTCTATGTATCATTACTTGTTCATCTTTTTTGGCTTGATCTGTGCCGTCCTCTACAACACTAAACAAGTATTTTACATCATTTCCTGCAAAAACAAAAGCTGCTGCAATGGCAACTAATGCCATAACTACTACTATAATACTTATTATTTTTACTTTGGTTCTTTTCATAATATTCTCCCTCTTTTGCATATATTTTATCAATAATAATATTAAACACTTTTTGCTTAGGTTTCAATAGTAGTTATTTACACTTTTTCCTATTATTACAATTTTTTCGACACGCAATTTCTACGGATTTAAAGCTTTTTTATCTTTTTTGGTAATTTTTTATATTTATGTTACATTTTGTTAAGATAAAGTGTTCTATTTTCTTGTTTTACTAGGGATTTATGGATTTTTTAACAATTAATATTTTTTTACATAGTAATTAACTGTATAATATTATTTTAATTTAATAGACAATTAAAATTTTTATATAGAAAATAATCTATAAAAATTAAGCATATAAATTATATTTATGTGTGTCTTCTAGCTATTAAAATAACTCTATTTTTTATTATATATTTAGCTCTTATAATTATTTTTCATTTATTTTTACGTAAGTTTAAGCCCCTACAAATGTAGGGGCTTGTATTTTTAGATATTTATTTATCTCCAGCTAATATTATTTTTATTCTAGTTGAATCTGCTGTGGTTATTAATCCTTCTGTTTCTACATCACCTGCAACTTTTTCTATGTCAAGTCCTGACTTAGAATCTGCTATAATTTGTTTTATTCTTGTTGAGTCTGCTGTTGTTATCATACCGTCTCCTGTTAAATCTCCCTTAATAGCTATTGTATAAGTTAATTCACGATCTCCTTTTCTTGCTACTAATTTTTGTTTAGTTTTTGCTAAAGGTGCTCTAACATCACTTTTTAAAACTTGTACTGATACAACATGTCCTTTTCCATCCATTTGTATTTGTGCCGCTTCTGTTCCATCTTCGTCATAAATTGTAATTGTTTCTGCATTTGTATCTAAGTTGTTAACAAATTCTTCTATTGTTATTCCTAAATGACCTGTTGTTGGTTTTTGTAAAACTTCTTTTGTAACTATAAATGGTTCGTTCATTGTATAGGTTTTTCCTAATTTTTGAGCTTCTTTATTACTATGTGATACATATGGAACATCTTCTTTTTGTAATACATTATAAATATTCTCTCCTATATCATCTTGTTTTGATTTTAAATATAAGTCTAATTCATTTATAAAGTTTACTTTTACTGTATTATTTGTGAATGATTTTATATCTAAATATGTTATTTCATTTTCATCTAATACAGCTTCTGCATTTGTAATTACTAATTGACTTGGATCTGTACTTGAATCTTCAAATGTTATTCTGAATATTTGTGGTTGTTCTACTAGTACATAGCTTCTTGGTGCTTTTGTTTCTTGAATTACATATTCATATGTTCCTGCTACAGCTGGTGCTTTAATATCTAATACTTCTATTGTAGCACTATCTTTAACAGAAGATTGTATTCTTTGTCCATTTTCTAATCCTATATTGAATTCTGCTTCTTTTGGAATTAGTTTTTCTGTGTCTTTTTCTACTTTAGTAAGAATTATACTATATTTACCTCTATCTATATTACCTTCTTCTGAAGATCCTTTTTCATTGCTTATATCTACTTTTACTGTTTCTCCTTCTATTCTAAGGTTTTTAGCATTATGTCCTCCCGCTTCTATTTCTGCTGAATCTTCTAGTAGTATTATATGTCCTTCTGAATCTTCTGCAAATTTTAGCTTAATTTGAATTTCTCCTCTGTCTAACTTATAACCTGTTGGAGACATAATTTCTTTAATAGTAACAATAGTTTCTGCAAATTCTTCTCCTGCTGGTATTTCATTTGGTTTTTCTAACATGGTAAATAATACTTTTCCGTTTTCGTCTGATTCGGCATATCTTACTTTTCCATTTTCGTCTATTAGTTTAAATATTGCTGTTTTAGTTTCATCTTCAGCATTTATTGGTTTTCCTGTCGCTGAATCTGTTTTTGTTATTTCTAAATCAAAATATGAAGTTTCATTTTTTAATTTATTATTTAGTACATTAAACATACAATATTGATCATCATATTTATAGCTTTGTATCTCAGGGTCTATTGTTGCAATATTTTTAATATATGCTTTTCCATCTGTATTAAGTGCATATTCTATTTCGAATCTAGTTCCATCTTCTATTTTTTCATAACCAATAGGTTCTTTGATTTCTTTTAGTAAATATCTGATTTTACCTATTTTTTCTGGAGATGGTATCATTACTCTTGCAGTTCCTAAATCATTTGTGTCAAATTTCTTTAGTAGTATATATTCTCCTTGCTCATTTTCCTTATATAATTCGAAACTTGTAGGATTGTTTTGAACTGTTTTCATTGTTTTTGCATTTACTTTATTAAAGTAAATTGCAAAACTATCTCCAGCAAATTCATCTCTTGGTTTTATATATACAGTTCCTCTTTCATCTTCACTAAAGTCAAAGTCTACATTTCCTTTTATTTTTCTTAAAAGTCCTGTTTCTTTATCTTTTGAAAATTCTATAAATTGCTCTGTTCCATCAATTTCAAATCCATATGGTGCTGTTAATTCTACTATATCTACTCTTATATTTCCATAACCTTCGAATGTATTACTTACGATTACACCATCTTCATTTGTTGTATCTACCCATTCTTCACTATTTCCAAATTGTTGAGTTACTTTTATATTAAATGTAGCTCCTGGAATTAAAGTATTATCTCCATCTATCATAGTGTGTTTTTCAAGTATGAAGTTATATTTTAATATTCCTTCTGGTGGTTCATTTGATACTTTTAGTTTAATGTATTTTTTACTTACTAATGTTACTTTTAAGTGTTCATCTCTTGTAGTTGCCCCAGCTAAATAATAATTTCCTTCTTCATCTTGTTTTACTATTATTTTTAATTCCATATCATTGTCTATTATTTGATAGTCTGTTGGTTCTTTAACCTCTTTAATATAGTATGTATGTTCACCTTCTGAATTTGGTACTATTAAAGTATCTATTCTTAATTGACCTGTTTTATCTGTATCTCCTTCTCCTACTTTAATTATTGCATCATCTTCTGGTGAATAATAGTAGATTTCAAATGATGCTGAATTATTTTGTATACGATAATTTGTTTTTGCATCAACTTTATTTATGTACATAGCATAGTTTGCAAGCTCATCTTCTGGTTTTAATATAACCGTAGATTTTCCATCATTACTAAATGCGTAATTTACATTACCATCTACATATGTTAGATTTCCATTATCTGGGTCTTTTCTAAATTCTAACCATTTTGTTTCTTTTTCTTTTAAATATCCTGCTGGTGCTTCTATTTCTGTTAATTCTACTCTAATTTTTCCATTTCCATGATATTTACTTGTTATAATTTTTCCTTCATCATTTGTTGTTTCTTGTACAGTTTGAATTCCATCTTTTTCTTGTATTTTTATTAAGTATTTAGCTCCTGAAATTAATGCTTCATCTCCTGGTACAGCTGAGTGTTTTTGTAATTCTATGTTATATGATTTTTCAGGTGTATCATAATCTATTTCATTTGCTATATTTAAAGTTATATATTTTTCTCCTGTTTTTATTCCAGAAACAAATTCATTTTCAGATGTTACATTTTTTACTCTTAATTCCCCTGTAGATATTTTTTCAAATTCTACTTCTATAACAAAATCATCATCTGGTAATAAGTATCCTTTTGGTGCTTGTATCTCTTTAATAAATAGCTTATATTTTCCTGCCTCATCTGGTTCTTCTAATCCTACTAATGATAAGGCACCATTTTCATCCATATGTCCTTCACCAATTTTAAATATACTGTCATATGCTTCCATATATACTTCTACTCCAGTAGTATTATCTTCTATACGTTTTGTAGTTTCTGCATCTATTTTGTATAAATTTATTGTAAATTCTGCTACCTTATCCACTGGTTTTAGATGAATTTCAGTTTGTTCTTCATTAATTTCAAAATCAACTTCTTTTGAACCTGTTAATGTGAATTTTCCAGATTTTTCATCTCTTACAAAAGTTAATGTTTTTGTTTCTCCATCTAAACTATATCCTGTTGGTGCTTCTATTTCTGTTATTTTTACTGTTATTTTTCCATAGCCATTAAAGTCTCTACTTACTATTTTTCCTGTTTTATCTGTAGTTTGTGTCCATGTATACTCTATACCATTTTCCTCTGTTACTGTAATTTCATATGTTGCTCCTGGAATTAATATAGGTTTTTCGTCTTCTTCTGTTTCATCTGTTGTTTTCTTTTCATCCATTTCTGAATGTTTTTCTAATACTATAGTATAATTTGGTCTTTCTGGTAGTTTTTCGTTTTCAATACTCATAGGTATTGTTCTACTTCCTGTTGTTGTAATTGTATAGTTTTGAGCACCTTGCACTACTTTTTGTCCATCCTCATTTACTTGTTCTTGTGGTACTGAAATTGTTCTTTGTTCTTTTATTTGTGCATGTTCTTCATTAGTTTCTATTGTGTAATTTAGTATTTTTCCTTCGCTATCAAATCTAACTTTAAAGATTAATTCTTCAAATTCTTCAAAACCATCTTTTGTTATTTCTGTTAATCTATATGTTACTGTTTTTCCGTATTCTGGTGTTCCTAAGTCTATTTTTAATTTACCGTGTTCATCAGTTACTTTATCTTTAATAGTCTTAGTTATTACACCCTCTACTTCTGCTTGTAATTGGAATGTCACATCTGGTAATGGTTTTGATATACTACTTCCTATTTCTTTATAGAACTTGTCTATTTCTATAGAAACATTTGGTGTATTTTTAACTGTTATTATAACTTCATTGTTATCTGTATCTAATACTACATCTTGAGTATCAAATCCTGTAATTTCTCCTAAAGTTAATTTAACACTTGCCTCTAAGTCGTCTCCTTCAAGATTTTCTTTATTTACTATTACAGTTCCTTCTATTGCATTATTTCCATATACATATCCATCTGCAGCTTGTTGTTGAGCAATATTAATTATAATATCACCATCATTTTGTGTTCCTACATTTTTGTCTACATACATACCTTCTTGCATTGTTATTCCACTTATACCACTTACAGTTGATGTTTTTACAATTTTTTCTTTCATTGCCACTTCATGTGAAGATACTTCTTGAGCACTAATTTTAAATGTAGAATTGTTAATTCTCTCTCCTGTTTCTGAATCTTCAGATATTATTTTTACAGTAAATGCTTGTTTTAATGCACCATTTCCAATTATTACTCTCATATCATGAGATTTTCCTGTTTGAGATGCCATATATACTTCGCATCTTTGAGAATTATCTGATAGTGCTTTTTGTGGTGCTATTCTTCCATACATATCAAATTTAACTTGTACTTCTACATCTTTAATCTTTCCATAAGGTGTTCCATCATCTCTATTTGGTGGATTTATTTCTTTAAAGGTATATTTTACCACTTTATTTTGTGGTGCTACACCTAAATCAAAATATAATCTACCATTTTCATCTGTTATTTTATTGTCGTCTTTTGTTATTGTTTGTGGTGAACCTAGTGTTGGTGAAATTATTTGAGAAGTCACTTCAAATTCTGCACCGTCTAATAGTTCTCCTGTATTTATATCGTTTTTAGTTAATGTTAATTCTAATTTTGTTTCATTTTTAAATGTTACTGTTACTATTCCTGTTATTTCATTTACAGTAATATTTACAGTTGTGCCTTTTTCTGAATTTACAACTATATCATAAGATTTATCTCCATTTGCTGCTTCTTCTTTTTTGGTAAAGGTATATTCTTTTTCAGCTAGTTTTGTTTCATTTAGTTTTAATGAATATACTGCTTCTCCTTTACTTAAAGTAAATGTAATATCATTTGATAAATCTTCTCTATAGCCTTCTCCTATAGTATTTTCAGCTATTTTTATTTGTATTTCTCCATTTTCGGTTCTACTTAATTCTTCTACTATACCTTGTGCATTTGTAGTTTTTGGACTTATATCTTTTCCATTTATTCCTACACTATAAGTTGTTCCTTGTATTCCAAGTCCTTCGCAATTCTTATCTTCGTTTTTAATTACTAAGTCATATGCATTGTCATTTGGAATTGTTAATGCTATATGTACAGGTCTATCATCTGTATATTTTATACTAGATGCTAAAGCAACTTCTATTTTTACTTTACTTGGATTAGATACTACTGTATAATTTCCAATTCTACCATCTTCATTATAAGTAACTTCTAATACAACATCTTGTATCTTTCTATATGTAGCTGGTACTACAATTTCAGATATTATGTATTTTACAGTTTGTGGTAAATTTCTTTTTGCAAATTCATCAATTACCTGTATATTAGTTCCATTTTCATTTGTTATTATTGATTGTTCTTTTATTTCTGATGTTCCTATTTCTTTTTTAACTTTGAATTGAACTCCATTAAGCTTTTGATTTGTTAATTTATCATATTTTGTAATTCCTAATTTAACATCTCTTGGCATATTAGTTACAAATACTTTTACTTCTCTTTTATTAATGTGTGCAGTATTATTTACAGAATAGTTATATGGTGTTGGTTGTTCTAATCCATATGTTTTTATTTTTCCATTTTCACCAAATTCTACTCTAAGAACTGCTACCTCATTATTTTGATTGTAGCCTGTTACTGTATTGCTTTGAGAAATAGTATATCTTACAGTTTCACCTGGATATGCTGGTCCAACATATGTTTCAAAATAACCTTTGTCATTTGTTATACATGTTCCTTGAGCCGAATCTCCTCTGTCATTCGTTATATTGAAGGTTGCTCCCTCTAATTTTACTTTTGAATAATATTCATCAGATACTTCTACTTGTACTGTAAAGCTTGGCTTATTGTAAATATTTGCAATGATGTCTTTATGATTTATTGTTGTTTGTTTTGATACTGCATTCGCGGTTTTTATTTGTTGATAATCAGTTGTATTCGCTGTTGATGATACTGTTCCATTTGAATTAAATACTACTGTTAATTCAAAACTATCAACTGGCAAATATCCTGTTGGTACAGCAATTTCTGTTACTGTATATTTATTAGTTATTCCAGGTGTAATCTTTCCTAATGTTGTTACTTGATTTGCTTTTACTGTTATTTGTTGACCTTTTTCATCAGTTAATCTAAATGTAGCATTTAATTCCGTAGATCTTTCATACTCGTCTAATTTATTTAATTGAATATTAAATTTTCTTGCACATAATATATATACTTCTACTGTATTTCCAGAATAGCTAATTATTTGTGCATTTGGGTCTCCAAATGAATCATGCGTTGCTGATACGGCAGATTTTACTCTTCCTTCATTATCATATGATACATTTATAGATATTTTTCCAGGATTATAATACTCTGAATATGTATTTCCTATAAATCCTATATTTATATCATATAAATTGTTTGCATCTGGTAAGTTACCTCCCCAATATGTTACATCTGCAAGTCCATTTGAACCTGTTGCATAATAATTAATTGTTCTATATATATATGAACGATTTGTTGTTATTGTATTATTTAAGAACGGATATACCCTTACTCCTGAAAGTGGTGCTTTTGTAATTTCATCTACGGCATATAATTTTAATCTAGTTGTTGGTTTATACTCTATATCTATTGCTATAGCATGTTTCGAATCATACTGATTTTCAGATAATTTTATGTAATATGTTCCGTTTTCAGTATTATTATTATCTATTGATCTACCTGCAGATATATGAATATCTTCTTTAAATATTTCACCTAATTCATTATAATATATGTCTATATATCCTAGCATTTTATTGTCCATATAATATGCGCCTGCATTATATCTTGGTTCATATTGTTGATATTGCATTGGTGTACTTGGTTCTTGCATTTCATATATAAATATTCTTCTTGTTGCTCTGTCTTTATCTGTTCTCATTGCATTTGATGATATTTCTGTTGGTCCTACTGAATATCTATTTGGCATTTCGTTTGTATTTGTTACTGCTGTATTAGAATATGTTGGATATGTGTAATAGTGATATTTAGATGAATAATATAGGTCTCCAATGTATCCTGCTTTATTTCTTTCCTGCAAATCTGTTAAACTATTATAGTGATATTCATATGTAGCTAATAAATATTTTCCTCCTGCTAAATGTTCTTTTGTATATTCATCTACAGCATTTACTCCTAATTGTAATGTAGGGAAGAATTTTAGTTTTACCTCTAATGCATAACCTGAAAAATCCACTTCTATATATCTACTATCTACATACCATACTCCGTCTATTTTTCCAGTTTTTGCACTTGCACTTTCTATTTTTCCTTCACTATCAAATTTGACTCTTATCTCTATTCTTTTTGTTATGTTTTGATAGTAACTGTCAAATCCATTTGCCTCTTCATAATATCTATCTGGTGCATTTCTAACCGTCAATCTTATTGTTCTTAGTCCATTGTCATATTGACTTCCTACCCAATCATATCTGATATTTACTTTTCCAAATGTTTGATAATCTTCTCCTCGTCCAATATCTGGCTCTCCATCAGAGTTTGAATCTCTTCCTGGAATTAATGTTCCTTTTATTCCATTATCTTTTACACCTGTTTTACTATCACCTATATATGCGCTAACATCAACTTTTAAGCCATTTGTATTTTCTAGCTTTTTGTTTTGGTCATATGTATCTAATGCTGTTAAATGAATTCCAAATTCTTCTATTTCCTCATTTAAAAATTCTATTGTCATGCTAAAGTTATATGAATCTATATTAGTTATGTTAATATATTTATTTCCAGATGTTATATTTATTGTATCTGGCATAATTCTTCCATTATTATCACATTCTACTTCGAATACAATTTCTTCTGTTAATTTTTTATATCCAATTGGATTTTCTTGTTTTGTAAATACGTTAAATTCTGTTAATCTAAATTCTAGTTTTTTATTTGTCAATGTTTTTGCAATCTTTATTTTTGTTTCGCCTTTTACTTGTCCGAGTTTGAAATTTTTTTCATTTGCATAGTATTCATATCCTGTTACTCCATTACCACTAGATAAATCTTCTTCAGCACCTTTTTCTTTATTTGTTAATGTTACTCTAACTCCATTTATAGCTATACCTGTTTTACTCATTTTCTTTACAGTTACATTTAATCTAGGATTACTTTGTATTTTTACATTTATTGTTAATTCATCTTCTATTGTTGTTCTTTGTGCTTTATCTATTGCTGTTACAGTTATATAATTAATATTTATAATTTTTCCTTCATCTGATGCAACATCTACTAATGATACTGTATCTACATATCCATTATTATCAAAATATGCTTTTATGTAAAAGTCTTCTATTGGTTGGTAATCTGCTGATGGTGTTATTTCATGTACTGTATAATAAGCATATTTTCCTACTGGTGTTCCATCTATATATGCAGTATCTCTTCCTTGTTCATTTGTATTTATACTTCCTGTAGTATTCATACTTGATGTTATAGAGTATTTAGCTTCTTTTAATTTTATAGAATTATCTCTTCTATCTACATTTTCAAACTCTAATCTTAATGCTGGATAATTTGAAACTTCTATTTCTACTATTCCATGGTCATTTCCATTATATCCTAATTGTCCTTCAGACACAGTTGTACTATTTACACTAACCCATAAATTATTAGAATTATCTATTACATTACCATTTACATCTGATAGTGTTGCCTGAGTTATTTTTCTTTCTTTATTAAATCTAACTGCCACATAAAAATCTTCTACCCTAGCAAATTTTAATTTTGCTACAGTTTGTTTTACAAGATATACTACAACTTTATCTTTTCCATCTTCTCCGTTATAATATGTTCCATTGTAAATTATAGCATTTCCATTTGCATTTGTTGTTTCGCTTACAACTTCTTGATTTTCTAAGTTTGTTATTTCAAATGTTCCACCTTGTAATGGTACATTTGTTGTATGTGCTTTATTTTTTATTACAAATGGTAATTTAGGATCTAACTTTAATTTTAATCTTATTGTTCTTCCTTCATGAGATACATGTTCTAATTGACTTGTAGTTATTTCGTAATTTGATATATTACCTTGTTCGTCTATTCCAATTTTTATTTGTTGTGCTGTTGGTATAATATATTCATTTTTTGCACCACTTATATCTTCTGTGTTAATTGTATAGTTTTCTGGTGTATCTTTAGTATTAATACTAACATATCCTACCTCTAAAGTTCCTGTTCCTTTTGCTACCATATCTTTTGATTCTGGTATTGAATATACAATTCCACTTACAGTTTGTTCTGAAATTGTATCTATAGATTCAATTTCAAAATTTATTATTATCTTTGGTATTAATGTTATTTTTAAGTGTATTGTATTACCACTTGCTGATACTAACGCTAAATTATTTCCTAATACTTTAGCGTTTTCAATCTCTCCTGTTTGGTCTTTTATATCAAAACTAAATTGTTGATTTTGTAATATCTCATAGCTTGGTCCTAAATTTGGTGTTTCTATTGTAAATATATTATCTGTTGTACCCATTTTAAAATAACCCATTTCCAAAGATGTTGTTCCAACTGCTTCTATATCTTTAGATTCTGGTATACTATATTGAATATTTGTAAGGTTCTCTTTAGTTAATTTATCTACAGTTTCTATTTCAACATTAAATTTAGCTTTTGGTTCTAATTTTACTTTTAGTTTTATTGTTTTACCAGTTGCTCCTATTATTTCTATACTATCTCCTGCTACTATTGATTTTTCAACTATATCACCTGTTGTTTCATCATACTGAATTTGGAATTGTTGATTTTCTAAATTTACATATTGAGGTTCTTCATCTATTGCATCTAATGTATATGTTTTTACAGCCCCAGGATTTACATATCCTACTTCTAAAGATGTTGTTCCTTTTGCCTCTATGTTTACAGATTCTGGTATAACATATGTAATACCTTCTATTGGATCTCCATTAAATTTATTTACTGTTTGTATTTCAACATTTAATTTATCATATGGTGTAACTAAAATTTTTATATCTATTGCATTTCCATTTAAATCATTTGTGTTTACTATAGACCATGTTTCGTTATAGCCTGCATCTGATTGTTGTTTAGTTGTTTTGTCACTATCTACATTTCCATTTTCGTCAAAATATATTTTTACTTGTATTTCTGGATTTATATCTTTATAATATGGTGCTGCTTTTTTAGTAGAAATTGTATATACAACTTCTTTATCTTTGTATATTCCACCAATTAAAGTATTTGCCTTTCCTTGCTCATTTGTTGGGTCTGTAGAATTTTCTGAACCCATAGATGTTTCTATTGTAAAACTATAATCTTTTACTGGTTTATTGTTTGTAGAATCTTCTGCCATTAATCCAAATTTAAATATGTTTTCTTCCATATCTATTAAACCAACTCTTAAAGTATTTCTAAATGTTCCATCTCCTAAAAGGATTTTTCCTTCGTCTTCTACTTTAATTCTTGATGTTTTATAGCCATCATCATGTATTACATAAGTTGCAGTTCCATCTTCTTCAATTCCTGTTATTTCTATTACTTCTGTTGCTTCATTTATCTCGTAACCTATAGGAGCTACTACTTCTTGAATTTCAATTATTGTTCCTTTTGTTACGAAAAATCCTCCAAATTCTACTTTATCACTTACTTGTTTATTTCTATAGTTTATAGTATTTCCATTTGGTCTAGTTACTGTTACATTATATTCAGCTCCTAAAATTTTCTCTTCATGTTGATTATATTTTTGAAGATCTAATGTAAAGTTTCCAACTTGTCCATAATATGGATATAGTGTTAAACCAATTCTTGATTCATATCCATAAACAGAATTATATGCACTAAATTCCGTCCTTTCCGCTTCTTTTTTCTTACCTATAACTATATCAACATTAGTAAAATCAATTTGTGAAGTATATTTATTATATCTGTATGCTATTGTATATTTTACTTCACTTTCATCTATATCTTCTCCTGTTACTGGATCATATTCTTTTACAGTGAATGTATATGTTTGTTCTTCATTTGCTTCTTCTATAATTCCTAGGACTTTAATTTGTCTTAGTAAATCAACTTCACCATTTACATCTGTTATCATACATATTGGTTCATCATGTATGCAATTTCCTTTAAGATCTACAAGACCTTTTGGTTGTCCTTTTGCATTTACAGTCATGGCTTCATCTGAGTATATTTTTAGTCCTAATCCTTGTATATATGCTCCATATTCATCTTTTTTAATTATATGTAAATTTAAAAATACATCTTCTATAGTTCTTGGATCATTTTCATGTAAATATACAGCTTGGTCTTCTCCTACTGTTGTTCCCATTCCTTTTCCTTCTGCTGCATTATGAGGTGTTTCACTTTCTAATACTACATTATTTCCATCATATGTTAAATGTATTTCTTGTACTGTATTATCTAATTTAAATCCTCTTCCACCATTTTCTGTATGTCCAATATTAGTATATGTTTGTTGAACTTCTATATAAATATTTTTGCCTAATAGTAAATGCGTATTTATTTCCCCAGTATAATCTGTTTGTCTATTAGAAATTATTCTTTCTACTATTTCCCCAGATTCTAATTCTGTTACCATTTTTATATTATATCTTGCATCTTCTATTGGTTCTTTATTATCTGATGCTTGTAATTTTACTTTAAAAGTATAATTCGTATCTGTATTTATGTCTAGTCCTATAAATACATCTGCACCTACAATTTTATACATTCCATTATCTTCTATTAATGGTTTTACAGATAAAAATGGTGCTATATTTGTATTTAACAAAGTCATTGTATCTATTTTTTGGTCTGTTGTATAATTTAATGTTATTGTTCCTGATTTTGGTTGTAAATATCCATTTGGTACATCTGAAAAATTTATACTATATGTATATGAACCTACAGGCATATTTGGCATATTAATGTTTGCAATTCCATTTTCATCTGTTCTTGCCCCATATGTCATTCCATCTGATCCTGTTAAGTCTACTCTTAAATCTTTTATATATATATCTTGTTCAAGTGTGTCTACAGCATGTATTCTTACTACATTTTGATCTGATTTTTTTGATGATTCAAATTTAACTTCTACTACATTGTCTTCTGCATTTATAGTAGCGTCTATTCCTATAGGCTTGTAAATAAAATCTTCATCTAATTTTCCTTGTTTTCTTTGTACTTCAAATGTTTGTACTGTACTATTTGCAATATATCCCTCATTTGCTGATGTTTCTTGTATTTTAAATTGTATATTTCCATTTCCTGCAAGTGTTAACTCTACTTTTCCTTCTTCATCTGTTGTAACAGGTCCATATGAACGCCAATCATTATCTACTTTTAATAATACTTTATAACTTGTTCCTGCAATTGGTGTTTTTTCAATTTGATCATTTGAAAAAATTCTTAATGTAAATCTTTGATCTGCAGTTGAAACATTTCCAATAATTAATTTTACATATTCTTCTTTCACATCTGCAACTTTTACAACATCATTTGATAAAATTTTAACATCTTTAACTTTTCCATCTTTGAAATGTACTCTTACTTTTGCAAGTCCCATTGACTCATAAGCATTTTGTACTGTTTCTTGTGATAATATGTAATCATAGTGACCATCTTCATTCATTACAGTTGGTGAAAAATGAAGAACTCCATTTTCATCTGTACTTCCTGTTAATACATCCATTTCTGTTGAACTGTTTATTTTAGGTTGTATTAATTTGAATTCTACATCCTTCATTACTATTGTTGAATCATCAATATCTTGTACATTAAGCTCTAAATCAAATTTTTTTAATTTTATTGGAACAAATACATTTGTATTTGCTTTGCTAGATTGATCTTCCCAATAGATTTCTTCTGATTCAATTACTCTTCCTCCTGTTGCAGGATTAAATTTTAAAGTAAATTGAATTCCATCTGTATCTTCGTATTGTTCATCTAAATTTTGTGGTGTTATTGTAAATTCTATTGGATCTAAAGTTGTAATATCATCTATTTGTATATGTCCAAACATTGATGTTGTAATTTTTTCATTCATTATCTCTGCTTTTGTAGTTAAGTCTTTTGCAACTACTTTAAATTCAATCCCTGAGAGTTTTATATCTTTAGAATATTCATTTACAGCAAATATTGTAACAGTTTGTGCTCTTGTCATTCTTATCTTAGGTGAATTTATAGTTTCATTTTTCTTTTTTTCGCAATTATATTGATATGTTACTGATAATTCTCCATTTGTATCAATTTCTTTTGCATTAATAGAATTCTTTTCAATTAGTTCATTTATATTTTCTTTTAATTTTAGTTTATATTTTACTTTTTTCTCTTTTTGTACTTCTAATTGGTCAAGTTGTACTTTATAACCTACAGTAGTATCTCCTTCTGTTAATAAATCCACATCGCTTTCGTCTAATAAATCTGGATCAGCTTCATCTTCTGTGTTTTGTAATAATTCAAAATCAAAATACTGAACTATTTCATCACTTAATTTATCTTGTATTTCTACATTTTTATATGTTCCTTTTAGTGTATCATAAACTTCATTATAATTTGTTTCAGGTACTCCTTCACTATTTACTTGTATTATTCCTCCTACTACATTTGTACCGTCATCATTTACGAATTGGTTACTATTTAAATCTATTAATACACTTGTTATTTCTACATTACTACTTTTTATTTCTTGTAATTTTTCTTTTACTTCATCTGTTGCATCTGTAAATATAATTAAGCTTTTATGAATATCGTTACCTTTAGAAAATGTTCCAATTGCATTTTCTAAACCTGATTCTAACACAGATGTAGTTCCGTCTAAATTCAAGTTACTTGCATAGTTTTCAGCTGTAGTTTTAGTAGGAGTCATAGAATTTTTTTTCGTATTAGTTGACAAACTAACTTTTCTGTTTGATATGTCAGCATCAAATGCTCCTGTAATAAACTTCTTAACTTCATTTTTTAAATTAAATTCTCCCATATTATAAGACATACTAAATGAGTCATCTACTAAAATTGCTATTTCATTTTGAGTCTGAACATTATTTTTTATTTTAGTTTCTATGATTAATTCATCTTTTGTTGACTCTTTTTCAACAATTTGTCTATGAATTATAGAACTTTCAGTCTCATTCATTTGCTCTTTTCCACTATCTGTAATGTTAACCAAAATTTTAGTTGTATCACTTGCTAATACAAACACTGTGGTAATAATTATACATATAGCGGCTATCATCCCTATTAAAATCTTTTGTTTGTTTGTCTTTTTCATATGTTTTCCCCTTTAAAAAACTATAATATACTACTATAATAATAAATATTTTGTTTTCTTTAATCAATAGCACTCATTGACAGTTTTCCCATTTATTACACTTTTTGTGCCATCTTTTATTTAGGGATATTTGGATTTTTAGTCGTTTTTTATATAACTTTATTTTTATATTACATTTTGTTAATATAAAATTATTCATTTTAATTTTTTATTAGGGAATGCTGTATTTTAACAAAATCCCCAAAAAAAGATTCTACAAAATTTACACATATTCTGTGTTTAATTTTTAGAATCTTTTTATTTATATTATTAATTATTAGTTGTATCTACAAATACTCCGGTTTGCATACTTCCTATTGTTACGCATCCATTACCTCCTTTTCCTCCTCTTGCACTTTTTGAACTAGTTCCTGTTGTAGTTCCTGCATATCCTCCGGTAGAACTTATACTTCCTTTTTTATACTCTTTTTTGTAAAAAATATTTATGCTTCCTCCTCCAGAGCCTCCTCCTGAAGTATACATTGATTTTACTGAACTAGTACCTTGGGAAGTAATAGATAAATTATTAATTACAGATTTCCCATATATTATTAGCAGTCCTCCTGGAGAACCTGCTCCTGAACCTGCAACATCTTTAGAATTTGATGACCAATTAGAGCTTGTATGCCCAGAACCTCCATACACTGTTCCATGTCCATCTCCTCCTACTACTTTATTAGGTGTATCCCAATCACTATATGCAGCTCCTCCTCCTGCACCTCCACTATAAGATGAACCTGTATCGCCATCTCCTCCATGATCGTTAGAGAAGCCTACTGCGGCTCCTCCTCCACCTCCACCAGTTTTTCTTTCTGTAGCTGCATCTCCATCTGCTCCTTTCTTATATGGATAATATTCTTTTTGAATTGCTGTTCCTCCTCTTGCTCCCCATGCTCCACACCAAGGAACATATTCATATTCGACTTTTGAATTTTTACATAAATATACATTTTGTCCAGTTGCTGAAGAACCTTTTGCACTCATTGTTATAGTTCCATTATTTGTTAATGTTCCTGTACAAAATATTAACATTCCTTTTGGTGTTCCTTGAACAGATATTTGTACTTTAGAATCTATGGTTAAATCTCCATTTACTTTTACTACTACCATTCTAGTATTCGAATCTGCTGCTTCTCCAAAGTTTTTATTTTCGCTTATTGTTGTATTTTCATTGTATACATATGCATGTATTAGATATGTTGTACCATTTACTTTTATATCATAATTTCCTTCTTTTTGTACTTGGTATGCTACTTTTTTTATTAATCCATTTCCATCTGATATGTACTTTGATGATCTTCCTATTGTTTTTCCTACTTTATATTCACTTTTTGCAAATACTTCTTTTTCTTCTGTGTCTCCTGTTTCTTCTGATATTGTTAATGGTACTACAAAAGTACCTTCATATTCTTTCCATTCATCTGTTTTTCCTATTCTATAATAGTTTTTTAGATTTTGGTTTTCTGGATATTTTATTTCTATTTTTTCATATAGATTAGGTTCCTCTAGTTTATATCCTATTCCATCTATTATTGCTACTTCTTTAGTAGGTACCATTGTATATAATTCTTCTGTTTCTTCTCCTTTGTATTTTACCATTACTTGATATTCTTTATTTTCTTCTACTATTCTATCTAACCCTATTTTTGTTTTTCCTTTTCCATCTATTTGTGTCCCATCCCACATTGTTATTTTTTCTATTCCTCTTGGATCTTCAAATGTTATTAGTACAGATAAATATTCTCCTTCTATTTGTTTTATATCATATTCTGCATTTTGTACTATTTCTTCTCCTTCCATTCCTTGCATTACATTTCTTATTCTTTCTACTGCTATTCGCATTACACCTGTTTTATTTAATAATACAATTACAAATGTTAATAAAATTATTATTAATACTATTATTAATATTTTTATTAGCTTTTCCTTCTGTATTTTCATATTTATCTTTCCCTTTCGTTATAATAACATTTACCTTTCATATTAATTTTATATTTACTTATATTTATTGTCAATAAATTAATAATAAAAAGATTCTACAAAATTTACACATATTATGTGTTTAATTTTTAGAATCTTTTTGTTTATATTATTAATTATTAGTAGTATCTACATATACTCCTGTTTGCATACTTCCTATTGTAATACATCCATTACCTCCTTTTCCTCCTGCGTTATAAGTTGAAGTTCCTGAACCAGTTCCCCCTCCAGAACTTGAAATATTTCCTTTATAAAAAATAGTTTTATAAAAAATGTTAATACTACCTCCTCCAGAGCCTCCTCCTATTGCAGCATTCGCTCCTGAAGCGCCACCAGAAGAAGTACCTGTACTAGATATATTCCCTTTATTAATAATTTCTTTTCCGTATATTATTATCAATCCGCCTGGTGAACCTGCTCCTGAACTAGCTCCTTTTTTTGGCGCATTATTCAAGTCTTTATATAGACCTCCTGTAATTCCATAACCAGAATTTCCAGTAATTACTGTTCCATGTTTATCATCATGCCCCCAAACAGCTCCACCTCCAGAACCACCTCGATAAGAAGTTCCTGACCCACCAGATCCACCACTGCTAGATGTAGACGCATCTCCAACACAAATTGCACCGCCGGCCACCACCTCCACAGCTTCTTTTGATACCATTTCCACCTGCCTTACCTGCCATAGAGCCCGAAATATTTTTTCCACCAGATCCGCCAGATGCTCCTGAAGAAGGTATATATTCATATTCTTTATTTGAATTTTTACATAAATATACATTTTCGCCATCTGAATTAGCTCCATTTTGACTCATACTTATTGTTCCATTATTTGTTAGTGTTCCTGTACAATATATAAATAATCCTTTTGGTCCTCCTTTTGTGCTATCTTTAACTCCTGAAATTGTTCCTTTTTCTATTGTTAAATTTCCATTTACTTTTACTACTACCATATTTGTTCCTGCATCTGCAGCATCTCCAAATACTTTATTTTCATTCAATACTGTATCTTCATTATATACGTATGCATGTATTGAATACGTTTTTTCTTTTACTTTTATATTATAAATTTGGGATTCTGTTATTTCATATGCTACTTTATATAATAACCCATTTCCATTTGCTATATAACCTGTCTTGTTTTTTCTTTGTATTGTTTTTCCTGTTTTAAATTCACTTTTTGTTTTTATTTCTTTTTCTTCTGTTTCATTTGTTTCTTGTTCTATTGCTAGTTCTACTTCAAAATTTTGTGTATATTCTATCCAGTTTTCATTTTTTCCTACACTATAATAATTTGTTACATTTTCATTTTCTGGAAACTCTATTTCTATTGTTTCATATAATGTTGAATTTTCTTTTCTAAATGCTATTTCGTTTATTACTGGTTTTGTTGTTGGTATCATTGAATATAATTCACTTTTTTCTTCTTCTTTGTATTTTACCATCACTTGATATTGATCATCTTCTTCTACTATTCTATCTAACCCTATTTTTGTTTTTCCTTTTCCGTCTATTTGTGTTCCATCCCACATTGTTATTTTTTCTATTCCTCTTGGGTCTTCAAATGTTATTAATATAGATAAATATTCTCCTTCTATTTGTTTTATATCATATTCTGCATTTTGTACTATTTCTTCTCCTTCCATTCCTTGCATTACATTTCTTATTCTTTCTACTGCTATTCGCATTACACCTGTTTTATTTAATAATACAATTACAAATGTTAATAAAATTATTATTAATACTACTATTAATATTTTTATTAATTTTCCCTTTTGTATTTTCATATTTATCTTTCCCTTTCGTTATATAACATTTATTTTTCATATTAATTTTATATTTACTCATATTTATTGTCAATAAACTATGTATAAATTTATATGATTTTAAGATTAATGTATTACTTACATAAATAAAAGCGGTAATAAATCTTATGTTTATTACCGCTTTTATTTATGTATTTTAAAATTCTTTCATTTTTCTATATTTAAATAAGTATATTCCTCCTAATATAGTTATCCCAGATATTACTGCTATAATAGTTATCCCTACATCTCCAGTTTGTGGTAATTTTACTTGATTATTACTATTATTATTGTTATTATTGCTATTTTGAACTTGATTCTTTGTCCATACTGCATTTACAGTTATATCTGATGTTACATTATTAAAACTTTTATCCCAAGATAATGTATACCCTGCTTTAGTAATTGTTGGAGCTGTTGCTGATTTTCCTTTTTCTACTTCTTCTACTTTTAATACATTATTTCCGTCTTTAAATGTTACTTTATATTTAGTTACTTCTGATAAAGTACCATAGTCATAATAAACTTTTAATACTAATTCTTGTCCGTCAACTAATGTTCCTGATTTTGTTGAAATTCCAGTATTTTCCACATATCCTTCATATTGTTTGTTTTCTGCTACAACAGTTTGTCCTTCTACCCCTGTTAATTCTGTTACTTCTGCTAAATCATATGCTGTTTTTTCAGTGTTTTGTTTATAATATTCCACTCTATATTTTACAGTTTTTCCATTACTTAAATCATAATATAACTTTAATACTAAATCTTGTCCTTTTACTAATTTTCCTGATATATTTGACGTTTGTGAATTTAGTGTATATCCGCTATATGCTTTTGCTTGTGCTGTAACTGTTTGTCCTTCTGTTCCTGTTAAGGTTTGTTCTTCTGCTAAATCATATCCGCTTTTATCTTCTTTTTGTTTATAATGTTCTACTTTATAATTTAATGTTTGTGGTGTATTAGGTATTACATCTATTATATCATAATATAATTTTAATACTAAACTTTGTCCTTTTACTAATTGCCCTGATATATTTGATTTTTGTGAATTTAGTGTATATCCACTATATGATTTCGTTTGTGCTGTAACTGTTTGTCCTTCTGTTCCTGTTAAGTTTTGTTCTTCTGCTAAAGTATACCCACTTTTATCTGCATTTTGTTTGTAATATTCTACTTTATAATTTAATGTTTGTGGAGTTTCTACTGGTGGTTGTGTTGGTGGTTGTGGTTTAATTGTTAATTCTGGTTCGTTACATTCATCTAATATACTTAATACACTCTTAGGTGTACTATCTGATAGATCTATTATTTTTAATGACATATCTGTTTGTTTAAATTCTTTTAATACTTTAAATTTTATTTTTGCTATTATACTTCCACTTGGAACATCATCAGAAAAATTCTTTCTTGCTATATACACTATATCATTTCTCCCTGGTTGTTCTTCTTGCCATCCTTCTAATACTATGATTTTTTCAACTATCATTAAGTCATTATCATAACTAATTGTTCCTGCATTGAATGCTGTTATTCCGAGCATATTTTCTACATCAACTTTTATTGCTACAATTATTTCATCACCTTCAACAAATTTGTCCCCTACTTTAGGATTCTCTAGCTGTAATGTTACTGTTGCTCTAGCATCTCCTTTTGCATATATACTTATACTTTGAGATAATATAAGTAATATCGTTAATATTATCACTAAAATTTCTTTTGTTGTTCTCATGACTATTTTCCTTTCGTATTTAAAATTTTATTATTTTTTCTAATTTTATAAGAACAGTATCTTCTTTTTTTAAAAGGATAGCATCTTCATAAAATTTACTATCCTTGTTATTTGCTATATTTCTTTTTCCATTTTTTTATATCTTATAAAAAGTATAACTACAGCAATAACTCCAATCGCAACTAAGCCAATTCCTATATTTACATATCCTGTTTTAGGTATTTTAGTGTTTGATGTAGTTATATCTTTTTTTGTAGTATTTGTATTATTCGTTTTATTAGTAGCATTTGTGTTATTTCCTTGTGTATTTTTGTTATTGTTTTGGTTATTGTTTTGTGCTTGTTGATTATCACTAGGTTGTTGTGTTTGTGCATTGTTATTGTCTGGTGTTGTAGTTCCACTGTCTGTTGCTGGTGTTTGTGTATTGTTGTTATCTGGTGTTGTGGTTCCTGGTGTTTGTTGATTATTATTTGAATTTTCTTGAGTTTCTGCATCTGCTGGTAATAATGGTCCTATAGTTATGCTTGCATCACTAACATTTTCCATAACCCAAAGTATTGATCCACTATTTCCAGATGAATCTATATCTGCAACTTTTATTGTAGTTGTGTTAGCTGCTGCTTTTACTTTAAATACTAATGTTCCAACTACTCCTTTGCTATCATCCATGTTTGGTCTTTCAACGTATATTTGATCATTAGCATCGATTACTCTCCAACCATTGCCTGGAAGTACTTCCACATATTCTAATACATTTTTATCGTATTCTACTTTTGCTAGAAATTCTATTACTCCATCAAATCCTGTGACATCTAGTGAAACACTTATTTTTATTTCGTCTCCTACTTTATATGTTCCACTTCCTAAATCCTTTAATGTTACCGTACCTTTCTCGTCTTCTGCATAAACATTTATGCAAAAACTTAATATTATAGAAACTACTAATAACATTATTATACATAATTTTTTATTTATCCTCATTTGTTTTTTCTCCTCTCTTCATCTGTTTTTTAAATATTATGTTTCTTATTTATATCTTTTCTATTTTATTCTACCATTTTTCTTATTTTCTTACAATATTTTTAATTATACATTTATGTTACATTTCTGTGACAATGACTGATTATATATAACAAAATCATTCATCCTTCTCATGGAACAAATCTCGCTTCGCGAGACCTTTTCTCTACATCTTAAAGTTTGCTATCTAAATTCAAGGTCTCAAAGAAGCGTAAAGATTTGTTGACGCGAAAATTTACAAAGTAAATTTTCTGTGCAATGTTATTTTTTTATATAATAGGAAAGTAGAACTTTCCTATTATATAAAAAACTCCCTATCTGTACTGATAGAGAGTCTCTTATTAATTTATTCTTCTTCGAAAGGTCCAAATAATTCGTCAAATTTTGCTTCTAATTCTTTTTGTAAATCATCGTCTAATTCATCATCTAGTGTACTATCTACTTGTGGTAGCATTGGAGATTCTTCTTTTTCAACTTCTATATTTGTAAAAACATCATCTTTTGGTTGAATCTCTGCTTTTTCTTCTTTATTTTCAGTTGGTGTGTCTTCAAATAAATCGTCTAAAGATTCTACTTTTAAATCATTTATTTGTTTTGATTTTTCTTCTTCTGGTACATATGGATTATATGGGTTGTATTTTCTCCATTCTCCTCTGTCTAAATCTCTTGGTTCATTATGGCTTATTCTAACTTTTTCTAATTTTCTTGCCATATTTGTTTGGAAATAATAGAATTTTTTCGCTTTTATTGGTTTTAGTCCTTTTTCATATATTATACAATCATCGTTATCCATTCTTCTTAATTCATCAGGTGTCATAAGTGCTCTTGCCATTACTTGATCTGATACACTTTTTCCTTGTCTCCAGTTATGTTTATCTTTATTTACAGATATGCTTTCTCTTTCTATTGTTTTTTCCCCTAATGCTTTAGAAAAATATTCTACTGTTTTTTGAGAGTTACTTCCTAAGAATACATGTGTATCACAGTTACCAATTATTGTTTCATATGATTTTTCATATACTGCTTCTAATTGGTCTAAATTTTGAAGTATAACGCTAAATGATATTTTTCTACTTCTACTTGTTGATATTTTTTTATCGAAGTCTGGTACTCTTCCTATATTAGCAAACTCATCTAATATAAAATATGTTGGTACTGGCAATTTTCCTCCATTTTTATCTGCAAAATCATACATTTGTTGTATCATTTGCGAGAAGAATATTGTTAATAAGAAGTCATATGCTGTATGAGTATCTGATGATATAACATACACTGCTGTTTTTTTACTTCCTATTTCTTTGAAATCTATTGTATCCGTAGAGGTTAACTCTGCTATTTCTTTTGAATCAAATTTTCCTAATTTTGATTGTAATGAAGATAATATAGAACCATATGTTTTTTCTGGAGCTATTTCAATTGATTTATAATTCATTCTTGCTGGATGGTCATATGGTAATTGATTCATTAATTCTGTAAGTAAGTTACTTCCACCATTTGCATTTGCTGCTCTAACAAGTTCTGAACAACTTGCTAAGTTTTGTTCTGCTTCTGGTCTTCTTGCTATTAAGTAGTATATTAATGCCTTTAATAACATTTCTGCCATGTCATCCCAATATGGGTCTGAACCTTCTGTTTTTTGTCCTTTTACTATTGTATTTGCTATAACATCTACATCTAATTCATTTGATATGTGCATTAATGGATTATATCCATCACTGTTTCCGAGGATTTACCAAATTTAATACTTTTATTTCATATCCGTGTTCTTTTAAGTATCCTGCTGTTGTATCATATAATTCACCTTTTGGATCTGTAAATACATATGATCCTAACATTTGACATGCATTTGGTATTGAATATGATGCCGATTTACCAGAACCCGAACCGTCCTACTACAAGTACGTTTACATTTCCTCTTTTATCTACTGGTAAGTAGTTATCTTGTGCTAATATAATACCATTTTTATTACTTAATATTCTATATTGCTCACCATTTTTGCTCCAATCACTTGAACCATGTTCTATATCTGTAAATTCATTTTTTGGTCTTGCTTTTATCATTCCTATTATTAGTGCTAAAATATATAGTATTGTAACTTTCCATAGCACACTAAAGTACGTTCCAACATATGTCGGAAATTCCGAAATTGTTTTTCCTAATGAGGTAACAGCTTCTGTTATGTGTTCAAAAAATACTGTTAAATTAAAAGTACCACTAGCACTTGCAATTTGTGTACAATATGCTATAGGCATGACAAATACTATGGCTATAACTAACCATAGTATTAAATATAATATAAAATATTTTTTTGTTCTTCTAATTGCTCCTTGTAATTTGTAGTTCATACAAATCCCACCTTTTCTTAAGTGTTAGTCTCTTTCAACTTCTTGTTTTTTATTGTTTCCTAAGTATTTAATATTAACTCTTTTTCCATTTTCATCTTTTTCGCATTTATATGCTCCTAATTTAATTACTACAAAATCTTTTTCGTCATATTCTTTATCTTTATTTACTATTTCATATTTTGTACTTTTTTCAGGTGGCATTACTAATGAATTTGTCTTTTCATCTTTGCTATATATTTGTCCTCCTGTCACAACTATTTTCTTTGGATTTTCATTTGAACGTCCCATTTTTTCCTCCTTAAATATCTTCTTCTCTTATTTCAAACGCAAAATAAGATTTATATGGTTTTAATTTACACTTTCCTTTTACTTCATTTGTTTCTTCATCAATATATAATATTGGTTTTATTTCTTCTGTTGTTTCTGCATCTATAATGGAAATAGGTCTTTTTAAATTTGGTGTATATTTAAATTCCCTATATGCATAATCTTTTTCTGAATATAGAGCATCAAATTTAATAGGCATAGGTTTTTTTGAAATACGAAGCCTATCATCTTCCATAATTCCAGAATTAATAACAACTCTTTCTTTACCAAATGATAATATAACAAGTTGTTCGCCATCTGGTGATGGATTATCAACAAAAAATGTTTTCTTTTTTAAATCTCCATTTAATTCTTCTAAATAATCCAATCTTTCCACAGTATACTTTGGAGAATCTTTTAAATATTCTTTTTCTGTTTTATTTACTCTATATATTACTGTATTTACATCTTTTGGATCTGTTATACTAAAATGCCTACCTTGTAAGCTTTCCATATATTACACCCCGCTTCTAGATTTTCTATGATGCAATAACTTCTTCATTTGTTTTAACCTACTAAATAATATTATAATATAATTTCCATGTAATGTCAACCATTTATTGCTAATTTATGTCAACATTCAATGCTAAATAATCATATATATTAATATCGTAATAATAAAAGAACAAATCTCGCTTCGTGAGACCTTTTTTTCTGCATCTTAAAGTTTGCTATATAAATTCAAGGTCTCAAAGAAGCGTAAAGATTTGTTGACGCGAAAATTTACAAAGTAAATTTTCTGTGCAATGTTATTTTTTTATATAATAGGAAAGTAGAACTTTCCTATTATATAAAAAATTGATTTACATTTATTCATATTCTTGGATTAAATTTTGATATTTCTTCTAGTTTTTCATATAATTCTTTTTCTTCTTGAGTTAATTGTTTTGGTACCATTATTTTTATTATTGCTACTAAATCTCCTCTTCCACCTTTTCCATCTTTATAGCCTTTTGAAGCAATTTTTACCTTTTCTCCACTACCTATTCCTGCTGGAATATACATTGTTATAGTATCATCTATTCCTACTATATTAACTCTTGTTCCTAATGCTGCTTCTGATGGTGTTAAATATAAATCTGTAACTAAGTCTAAGCCTGATAGTTTAAATCTTTCGTCTGGCTCTATTTGTATTTTTATAAATAAATCTCCATTTTTTCCACCATTTTCGCCTACTTTTCCTTGCCCAATTAATCTTATTTTTTCGTTATTTCTAATACCTTGTGGAACTTTTATAGAAAATGTTTTCATTTTTCCATCTACTGTTCTTAAAGATATTTTTTTGTTAGCACCAAAAAATCCTTCTTCTATCGATATACTAATAGATGTTTCTATATTTTCTCCTTTTATTTGTGGCTTCTTGTTTTGTTTTTTCGTCTCTTTTTTATTATCTATATCTCCTACAAACATATTAAAGAAGTCTGTAAATATTGAATCTAAAGTTCTTTTTTCTTCTTTACTTTCTTCTTTTTTCTTTTTATTTCCTATATGAGTATTCCACATCCTATCATACTTTCTTCTTGATGCTTGATTTGATAATACTCTATATGCTTCATTTATATCTTTAAATCTATCTTCTGCATATTTATTTTCGGCATTAACATCTGGGTGATATTTTTTTGCTTCTTCTCTATATGCTTTTTTTATTTCTTCTGCTGAAATTCTATTCGTTTCTAAGCCAAGTATTTTATAATAATCTTTAAAAATCATTTGACATCCTCTCCATTTTTGTTATGGTTAGTTTATTATATCAACTTAGTTTAGATTTTTCAATATTTTTGTATGGTTTTTTAAAGAATTTGTTAATGCAGAATTATATTTAATAATCCAATAAAATAATAAGATAAAAAATTCCGTTCTCCAAGGCGTTTTAGTAAACGTGGTTTTAAAACATAAAGAGACACACTATTCTCAGCAAAAGCAATTGTGGCGCTGTCGCTTCTCAGGGTCGAACTCGTTTTTTATCTTATTATTTTTATTGGTTCAAGAAACTATTCTTGCAATTATGGATTGCGAAACTTGATATTGTAAATATCTTTTTTAACTCTACGATTAAATTAGTTTAAATAAACTTTGAAGTAGAAAATTCATCTAATTACTAATTCAATTATGCTTTCATATTTGTTCATATTTTCAAATTCTATATCATATTTTAATTTAATATTAACTAAATTTTCATTTTGTATAATTGTTAAATCTTTTAGAAAAAGACTTAAATCCATATTTCCGTATGGTGTTTTGTATTTTGACTTTGTTTTTACATTCTTTTCTAAAAGTAATATTGTGTCTGCTCTTCTATAAATTACTTTTTCTTTCTTAACTATTATGTCATATTCTATTTTTTGATTTTCTATTTCTTCTACAAATTTAAGTTCTAATTTGTCATTATTGTCTATTACTTCTCCTTGTGTCTCTATTATACTTTCTTCTATATTATCTTCATAAATTTGTTTTGCTAGTAGTTTTATATTTTTCTTCATTTTATATTTCCTTATTTTCTATTATTGATTTTCTTCTAAAATAATTTTATTTATTAAATATATTGTGTCTGGATGAATTAACACACCTTTTTCTAAATTATATTGTAATGTATTTTTACTTATGTATAAAATAGCTTGATCTAAATTATTTTTGGCAATTTCAACTGCTTTTTCTATATCTATATGTGTTCTATTTTTTTCTGTTTTATCTGCTATATAAATTATTTTTGCCAAATCGTCCATATCTACGTTTCCAGTTGTATGATATAATATTGCATTTGCCATTTGCTGTGTAAATCCAAATTTTTCTTTTGACATTTCTGCTCCTACTTTTGAATGCATAATTCCTGGATTGTTTAATTCTATTTCATCAAATTGAATATTATGTTGTTTTGCATATTCTAATGATTCTTCTTTTGACATTTGTTTTGCTACATCATGTGCTATTGCAACTTTTTTTACAATTTCTTCATCTATGTTATAGACTTTTGCAAGTTCAACTGCTCTTTCTACTACTCCTAAAGAGTGTATAAATCTTTTTTCGGTTATTAATTGTTTTACTGTTTGTTCTATTTTTTCATATTCCATATTTTATTTCATTCCTTTCTTTGCTATGTCTGCAAAAGGCACAATCTAATACTTAGTATATACCTATTTTTGTATTAAGTCTAGTATGTAATGGAATAAGACACCCTAAATATTAGATAATTTCTTTATTTCCGCTCCATCGCTTCGCATAACTTATCTGTACGCATTAAAATGCTACAGCTAAGAAATTGCTGTCAGTTGGCATTTTCACGCTCGACTAAAGCACGCTTTGAAAATGGCAACTGCCACGTGGAGCTAATCTATGCAAAAATTATCAATAATTAGAGTGTCTTTTTTCCACTATAATTTACTATTCTACGCTTCTATTTGCTATTTCTATTGCTTTTGTTATAATATTTCCACAGTCTTTTGAAGATACATTTCTCCAACTTCCTCCGTCTTGTTTTACTTGATCATATACTCCTAATTCTTTAGCTATTTCTTCACGTAAATTATCTGATATTAATTTTGAATTTTTGGACATAATAATATACCCTCCCATTCATTTTTATAAAGTAAGTATCATATTTAGGAATTTCCTTTGATTTTATATAACAGGAAGTTTTATAACTTAGTTATATCTAAAACTTTTATATGGATATTTACTTTATAACATTATTATCTACATTTTTTATTTTTTTATATTAGAAATTTTTTCATATTACATCGTTAATGTTCCATTTGGTGTATTTATTATTACTAATATATCTTCTTCTTTTCCTGTTTCGGCATTTATATATACTAAAAATTCATTATCTTTTACTTTTCCTTTAAATTCCCAACAAAATACTTCTGTTTGATATTCTGTTGGTATCATAGCTAGTTTTTCTGATTGTATATCTAATTTTTTATTTAGAGTTTGTTTTGCTTGTTCTTTTGTTATGCTTGGAGTTGGTATTTCTCTTTCAAAATGTGAATTCAAATATCCTGTTGTTTCTATTCCTAATATTTCTCCATTATCTAATGCAATTTTTACTTTTATTAAGTCTGAATACATTACTACTTCATTTTGCATATATGCATAATTTATAGTTAACACTCCATCTTGGTTCATATAATATGTTTCTTGCATATTATTATATCCTTTTTGTTGTAAAAATTCTTTTCCTATTCTTACTGCATCTTCTGCTGAAATAGTTTGTGCTTCTACTATTCTATTATAGTTTGCATATACTAAATGTCCACCTTTTCTAGATATTGATATACTTGCTGTATTATTTTTTTCTGCATTTTTTACTTTTATTGTATAATCATAAGATGGTATATTTCCATTTTCAGATATGCCATTTAAAGATAGTTCTTCAATTTTGTCTTCTCCTATAAAATCTTTTGCTATTTTTGTTGCATCTTCTTCTGAAATATCTTCTCCTGTTAATCCTTTTCTTTCTGGATTTGTTAAATGTTCAGAAAATGCACCATCATATATTAATCCTGCATATTCATGAAAAGTTTCTTCTATATTAGAAAAACTATCTTGTGTAATATTACTTACTTGCTGTGCAAACATATTATTACCCTTTTTTTCTAATTCACTAAAACTTATTTTTCCATCATTTATATCATTTGATAATTGTATTAATGTATTAGATAATTCAACACTATATGTGTGAAGTTGCTCTAAATTATCTAATTCTTCTTGTGTTAATTCCACATTATTCATATTTTTCTGTGATAATGAATAACTGTAATCACTTACCTGATTTAGAAATTTTTGTGTATTAGATATTTCTTCTACTCCTATTGGTAATTGTGATAAATAACTTCCCGCTAAATTTGCTTCCTTCCATACATTACTTAATGTTTTTGCTCCATGACTTGGTGTTGTAGATATTAATGATTTAGCTAAATATGTTTCTACATTTTGAACATAATCTACCACTTCAAAAAAAGCTAAGTTGTATGAATTGTCTGAAGCTTGTCTATAATCGTTTTGTCTTTTATAAATGTATAATCCTAAAATAGCTATTATTGCTACTAGAACAACCACTACACTTAACATATGTCTATCTTTTAATCTATTTTTCCAATCTTCTAATTTATTCATTAAAAAATCTCCTTTCTTTATTTACAAAATCTATGTTTTCCTATAACTTTTACTAAAGGTCTTGACCAAATCCATTTATTTGTTGCTGTATTTGGATTAAAATAATATACACAACCATTTGTTGGATCCCAGCCATTCATTGCATCTTGTGCTGCTTTTAACACTGTTGAACCTTCTTTAATAGGTGTATTTATTTGTCCATCTGCCACAGCTGTAAATGCTCCACTTTCGTATATTACACCTGCTATTGTATTTGGAAATCTTGAGTCTTTTACCCTATTTAATATAACTGCTCCAACTGCCACTTGACCTTCATATGGTTCTCCTCTTGCTTCTCCATTTATTGCTCTTGCCATTAATTGCAAATCTGATGTTCTATTTCCTCCTGCTGCATATACTTTATCTTCTTGTGTACCTATATTTATTAATTGAATAATTGCTATAAAAATTAATAATATTAATGAATATATAATCAATTTTCGTTTCAAATTTTTTCCTCCTTTTGTTTTTTTATTATTTTGCTGAATTCTTTACAAAATATTCAAGTTTTTTTGCTCTTTTTATTTTTTTATGATAAAATCAAAACGGAATTAATTTTTAGGAGGTTTTATGAAAAAAATTTTAATTTTTTATGCTTCTTATGGTGGTGGTCATTTATCTGCTGCTCGTTCAATAAAAGAATATATTGATGAAAATTATGCAGATACTAAAACACAGTTAGTTGATTGTGTTGAATATGTAAATAAAGTTTTAAACTCTATTACTACTACTGCTTACACCGAAATGGCAAAAAAAGCTCCTTGGGCATGGGGAAAACTTTATTCTAAATCTGAAAAAGGACCTATTGCACATATTAGTTCTGAAGCAAATAAAATAATGTCTATAAAATTAAATAAATTATTACAAGAATTTGAGCCAGATTTAATTATTTCAACTCATTTTTTTGCAAGTCAAATGTGTTCAATTTTAAAAGAAAAAGGTAAAATTAATGCAAAAATAGCTACAATTATGACTGACTATGCTCCACATGAACAATGGCTTTTAAATTCTAGCATGGTAGACTATTTCTTTGTAGCACATGATGGAATGAAAGAAGCTTTAATTAATAAAGGTATAGATGAAAATAAAATTTTTGCAACAGGAATTCCTCTTTCTAATAGATTTTTACAAAGTTACAATAAACTTGAGACTTTAAAATCTTTTGGCTTAGCTAAAGGTAAAAAAACTGTATTATTTTTTGCTGGTGGTGAGTTTGGTTTAGGAAAATCTAAAACATATAATATTTTAAAAACACTAGCTGAAAGTTTTGATAATATTCAAGTAGTGGCTATTGCCGGAAGAAACAAACAAATGAAGAAAAATTTTGATGATATAGTAGAAAATACAAATACTAGTGACACAATAAAAATATTGGAATACACAAATAAAGTTCCTGAATTAATGAGTATTTCGGACTTAGTAATAACAAAACCTGGTGGTCTTACTACAACAGAAAGTTTAGCTTCTGGATTACCTATTGTTGTTATTAATCCGTTACCTGGTCAAGAAGAAGAAAATTCAGATTTTTTGGAAAAACATGGAGCTGCTATAAGAATTAAAAATAATGATAATATTGAAGAAATTTTAAAAAATTTATTTAACTCTGATGAAACCATGAAAAGAATGAAAATTAGTGCTCGTCTTCTTGCAAAAAAACATTCATGCAAAGATATATGTAAAATTTTATTAAAAAAATTGAATTGAAATAATATTTCAATTCAATTTTTTTATGAAATAACCTTTAAATTGATTAAGTATATATTTATTATTTTTGTTAAAAATATATTAGAAAAATTTTACTAATGGAGGTTTTTATGGATTCTATTTGGACTCTTTCTACTAAGTCTTATAAAAAGAATTATGAAGAATTAAATAAATCTATTGAAGTTGATGTTTGTATTGTTGGTGGTGGGATTACTGGTGTTTCTACTGCTTATATGTTAGCTAAAAATGAGCTAAAAGTTTGTATTTTAGAAAAAGATTCTATCGGAAAACATACTACTGGTTTTACTACTGGAAAAATCACTTCACAGCATGGTCTTTTTTATAAATATCTTACAGATACTTTCTCTACTAATTTTGCCAAGAAATACTTAGATGCTAATCAAAATGCTATTTCAAACATTAGAGACATTATAAATACTGAAAATATTGATTGTGATTTTGAACAACAAGATAACTATATTTATACAAATGACGAATCTGAAGTGAGTAAAATAAAAGATGAAGTTACTGCTGTTAATAATTTAGGATTTAATGCTGAATTTTCTACTTCTATACCTTTTCCTATAGACTCACTTGCAAGTATAAAATTTCCTAACCAAGCACAGTTTAATTCTTTAAAATATATTTATGGATTATGTGATTGTATTACAAAAAATAATGGTTTAATTTTTGAAAATACAAAAGTATATGATATTAAGCATAATTTAAATTCATATACAACTTACACAAAAGATTACTCTGTAAAATCAAAATATGTTGTTCTTTCAACAGGTTATCCTATAATTAATGTAGATGGATTTTACTTTTTAAAAATGTATCAAGAACGCTCATATATTATTGCAGTAGATACTCATACAGATTTACCAAATGGCATGTGTATTAATACAAAAACTCCTATAACTTCTTTAAGAACTGCATTATACAATAATAAAAGAGTATTATTAGTTGGTGGTTATGATCATAAAGTTGGTGAAAAATTAGATAATTCTAATGCTTATGATTGTTTAATGGATACTTGCAAAAGTATTTTTCCAAATTCAGAATTAATTGCAAAATGGAATACTCAAGATTGTGTTTCTCTAGATAAAATTCCATATATTGGAGAATTTTCTTTGACTTCTCCTAATATGTTTGTTGCAACTGGATATAAAAAATGGGGAATGACATCATCTAATGTTGCTGCAAATATAATTAGTGATAAGATTTTAGGTATTGAAAATGAATATTCTGACATATTTAAATCTACAAGATTTCATCCTATAAAAAATGGTACTGAATTTACAAATATGGTAAAACAAACTGTAAGTTCGTTAATAGTAGATAAATTTAAGATTCCAAAAGATACTATTGATTCTATTCCTACAAATGATGCAAAGAAAATTGAAATTGGAGATATAAAACTTGGTATATACAAAGATAATAATGGAAAATTATATGCATTACGCCCTATTTGTTCTCATTTAGGATGTGAATTAAACTGGAATACACAAGATAAAACCTGGGATTGTCCTTGTCATGGTTCTAGATTTAGCTATGATGGAACATCTTTATATGCTCCAAGCATAAAATCTTTACCATTAATTGATATTTAAACTATAAAGCACACAAATTTATTATACTAATTTGTGTGCTTTATATATTTTTTAATTTGTAGACGATTAATTTTTCAAAATATCTTGCAAATTAATTTTTTTTGTGTTATTATTTATAGGCAGTTTATTTCGAGGTGTAGCGCAGTTGGTAGCGCGCGTGGTTTGGGACCATGAGGTCGCAGGTTCGATCCCTGTCACCTCGACCAGTAAAAATCGTTGAAGCTCTAGAGTTTTAACGATTTTTATTTTTTATATAATAGGAAAGTTCTACTTTCCTATTATATAAAAAAATAACATTGCACAGAAAATTTACTTTTTCTCTATCTTCCAAGTTCCTTTTTTAGTAGAACCGAGTTCTTTTTAGTTTTCCTGCATCTTTTAATTTTTTTATATTATATGATATTCCATCTCGTGTTAGGTCAAGTGCTTTTGCCATCTGTGTTTGCGTAATATTTGGATTTTTCTTGATTAATTCAATTATTTTTTCTTGTGTAGTTTCTTGTGTAGTTTCTTGTGTAGTTATTTGAATTTTTTTCATGTCATCAACAGCTTCATCTATAACTTTTAACATAAATTCTATAAATTCCGTTGATTCTCCATTATTATTACAATTTTGAATGGCAGTATAATATTCTTCTTGATTTTTCTTTATCATACTTTCAATAGGTAAATAGGTAAATGCTTTTTCCCAATGTGAAAGTATAACTGTTTGCCATAATCTAGCAGTTCGACCATTTCCATCTGAAAACGGATGTATAAATACAAACTCATAATGAAATATTGAAGAAAGTATAAGTGGATTTATTTTATCTTTTACCTCATTCATCCAATTAAATAAATTATCCATTAGACTATGAACTAATTTATGTGGTGGAGCCATAAATATCTGAACATCTCCATCATAAACAGCTTCTCCATGATTTCTAAATTTTCCAGCATCTTCTTCAATTAGAAAAGTAAGTATTTTGTGTACATTTTTTAAATCTTCTACAGAATAAGGATTTAACTTATCAATTTGCTCATAAGCTTTATATGCATTTTTAACTTCTTGAATATCTTTTTGCTCTCCAATTACAATTTTTCCATTTATTACATCTTCTACTTGAAATAATGATAACTGATTATTTTCAATAGCTAATGAAGAATGAATTGATCTTATTCTTGTTTTTCTTCTTAATTCTGGAAATCTATTTAAACTTTCAAAATAGTTTGCTTCTCCTATTTTTTTCATAATATCTGATACATAATTTAATATTTTATCAGTTAATTTATATGGTGGATAATCTATTTTCATTTTGTACCTCCAAAAATTCAAAATTATTATATCATATAAATCGTGTATTCAAAAGCGAACATTGGCATTTTTTTATTTTTTACACTAATCGCTCCGTAATTTAACAACTATGGAGTCAATTACTTAAATTTTAGAATATTTACATTTAAATTATATGATAACATCTTTGTTATTCGCTTGAATATAATAGAAAAATGTTGTAATATAGCACCAACTTTTCTTGTTAAAAAGTAGTTTTTGCTTCTTCTATCACATCACTTTGAAATCTAATACACTTATTTGTAGTTGGTGGAATTGATGGTATTTTAAACTTTTTCATTTTATATCACCTCTGCAATGCAATTGTATATAGTATAAGTTAGCAGAAATAACTGGTTGGTAAAAATATAAATACTCATACTTTTACACATAAAGTTAATAAGAATCACACGACCTAGTCGTGTGATTCTTACTTATATAATATTTTCCTTATCTTGACATATCATCTATTTCTTGTTGTAATTTCTGTATTTGTGCTCTTTTTTCGGCTTTTATTTGTTCTTGTTGTCTTTGAATTTCAGCTTTTTGTCTATATTCTCTTCTACGATTTATCATTAAATCTGAATAATGTGATGCTTGTCCTAAGTCTGGTGAGAAAAATTTTATATAGCTATTTTCTTCTTTTTCAATTCCACCTATATATTTTCCACAAGGCTGCTTTGGTTTTTCTTCTAGTCCAGTATTAATATATCTCATTACTCTCTCTTTATTTAATAACGATTTCATAGTTTCATATGCATATGATTCATCTTGTTGTAGTGCTTGAGTATCTAATTCTGCTAAAACTCCTACATATTGTCTTGCTTCAATTTGCTCTCCTCCGAATTTAGGATCTACAAAAATTACATCACTTGAATTATACCATGAAACCGCACAATTACTTACTTGTCTTCCTGCGAAAATAAAAGGTTCTAAACTTACAACTAATCTTGTAGTATCATAACTTTGTTCAGCTTCATGGTGATTTTCTTTAAAATCTATTTGCAATTTATCTCCATTTATACTATATTTTATGTTATAATCTTTTTGTTGAGTAGTTGATGCCTCTTTCGTGTTTGATTTCTTTTTAAATTTATCTAACAATCCCATGAATATCATCTCCCATCAACATAATTATAGCATAAATGATTAGAAAATACAAATTTTGCTTAAAATCTGTGCATATTTCAATAAGATAAATTCTTATTTTAATAGCAATTTGTTCATTCTTTCTAATGCATTTTTTTCTGGCTTTACTAAGTTTTTCTTATTATAATAGTATTTATCTATAAGATATTTTACATATTCAGATGTATATTTGTTATTATATAATTCTTCTATATATTGCTGTACTTCTGGAATATTTCGATTAGTGCGTAGTAATTTTAGTTGTTCTGATATGTTTTGTTTCTTTTTTATTATTTTTTTTACTACTGGATTTGTTTCTTTTTGAATTTCTGCAAGTTCTTCAAATGTTATTTCTTTGTTTAAATATTTAGTTAGTTTTTCTATATAGGTTAACGCTAAATACTTTGTAATATCATATTTAAATTTATATTCTTTTATATCTTTTGTATATATTTCATATGGATAGTCTTTTTCTGTATTCCATACTATTATTTCTTGTCCATCTAATTTTATATTTAAGTTATGTATTAGTGCTTCTTCTTGTGAGTTCTTACTTCTTTTGCTTTTTGCTACTTGTATATTGTTAAATACTACATTTATAAAATAATTAACTTCTTCCTCAAAATTTTCCATATTTATACCTCCTACATAAATATTATACCACAAATTAAATTTAGAATATGGTGTTAATACATAGTTGTAAAATAATTACGAACAAATCTCGCTTCGCGAGACCTTTTCTCTACATTTTAAAGTTTGCTATCTAAATTCAAGGTCTCAAAGAAGCGT
>CANRGE010000005.1 GCA_947630065.1 uncultured Clostridia bacterium | reverse complement strand
GAAAAATAATATTGATTTCAATCCGTCTTTATTAAACTAATATTTATAATTTTTAATATCAGTCAGGTCTCAAAAAAATTTATATTATGAGACCTCTTTGGCATGGGATTTTTCCAATTTTTTATTTTTTTACAAAAGGTCTTGACTTTTAATAGTTAGTCTCCTTTACATCCATATATATCATTTTTATTAAGAATTTTGTCAAACTTGTAATTTATTATTAATAATTCTGTAATTTATAATTACTATTATTTTACTTTTCTTTAGCTTATTTATTTCCAATATAATATTTAATCATTTCTATATACTGATCTTGTGCATTCGAACAGGTATCTATTAAATATCCTTTTTCTTTATTAGTTTGATATTGATTTAATCCTCTATAATAGAATAGTTTTTCTTTATCTAAAATAATAAATGGCACTATATTATTTTTTAAGCATTCCTTAAAAGCAATTATCCTACCAACTCTACCATTTCCATCTTGAAATGGATGTATCTTTTCAAATTTTGCATGAAATTCTATTATTTCATTGATTGTAATTTCTTTTAATGATTCATACCATTCTAATAATTTTTTCATATCCCTCCCAATATTTTTTGGATCTGTGGTTTTTAAACCTCCAACTTCATTTGGTAATTTTTTATATTCGCCTACATTAAACCAATCTTTTCTGCTATCTGATGTGCCTTCTTTTAAGATTTTATGAAATTCCTTTATCATTTTCTCTGTTAATTTTTTATCTGCTATATCTAGCATATAATCAACTAATTTAAAGTGATTTGCTGTTTCTAAAATGTCATCTAAATCTGTTATTGAGTCTTTCTCTGCCAATAATGTATTGGTTTCATAAATGTATCTTGTTTGGTCTTCTGTTAATTTACTTCCTTCAATATGGTTTGTATTGTATGCAAAAGTAATTTGAGTATTATGATATAAATTACCTTTTAATTTCATATTTTTTTGTTCTCTTAAAACTTCTAAAATATTAATTTTAAATATATCAAGAGTATCTTCTTTTAATAGCCCATCAATTGAGATGTCAAACAATTCAGCTAATTTTTTTAATGACTCAATATTAGGCTCTAATGTTCCAGCTTCATATTTTGATATTGTTGCTGCTTTTACTCCTAGTATATTAGCCACTTCATTTTGAGTCATATTTTTGTTTTCTCGATATAACTTTATTTTTTCTCCTAACATAAAAAACTCTCCTTTTTATTATAATATTATTATATCATATTGTTTCCAAAAAAGAAAGTTTTTATTATGTATTAATATTTTTTTCCAAAATATTGTTTTAATGTATATATGCATTAACAACTAATTTTAGTATTTATTGAAACATCTAATTCACTATTAAATCTATCTATTTTATTTTCATTTATTTTTTCAAAAAATATATCATAATTTTTAGGTGTTAACATTGTAAAATAATAACTTTTTATTTCATTTTCTTGTTCATGTAATTTTAAATATTCATTTATTATTTTAAAATGGTCTGTAGCCGCTTTATGTTTACCAATATTCTTAGCAGATGGTTCTTCAATTTCACTATCATCTTTTATTTCTACAATTATTAATTTATCTTTTATTTTTAAGAAAAAATCCGGATTAAATTTATCATATCTTATCGCTTCTCCATGTCTTGGATTCTTTTTCCAAGCATATTCTAAAGAATAAAATCCAGTAGATGGTGATTTAATCCAAGCATCTATCATATCTGCATTATTTTTTTCCAGTAACTTTGATATGAATTTTCTTTCTGGTTCAGATGTAGCAATAACTAATGAAATTGGTGTTTTTAATAAATTTTTATTTGATATTTTTATCTGATTATATTCATTATTGCTATTTATTATGTCTTCAAAGAAAATTTTTTCTTCATCATTTAAATACTTTACTGTATCATCGGTCCAAAATAAAGTATGATCATTTTTCAATAGACTTGCACTTGTACTTTCTGTTCTCATATCAGTTTTACTATTCACTAAATAATATTTTTCTGGTTTTATATTATAGTCTACATATGAACTCCCCTGTCTCCAGACAGTACCCAGAGCAGAAATAAATCTATTTGATAATTTCTCTGTAATCACTGTATTTCCCGATCTTTTTAGTGATTCTTCTATGACTTTTTTTAGTTTTTCCTTTGGATATAATTCTTGATACTTCTCTGCTAATCCTTCATTATTATCATCTGGTATATCTCTAAATCTATCCCACATTTTTAATGCCATTTCATCAACTGTTAAAGTTTTGTGCGATATCTTTGTTTTCCAATCTCTTTGATCGTTTTTTAAATTCTTGAAATTTATTTCTATAGTTTCATTTTTACTATCAGTAGGTAATTCAATATAGCCTTTCTCGAATAATTTGTAGGTTTTACCATTCATTTTAGTTTTAGATGTTCTTGATTTTTTCTTGTAGTCCATATTAAAAATTGAAAAATGAAATTTACTATCTTGAATTATTTTTGTAGAAATTCTTTTTTCTATTTCTAAAACTTCATTCACTAGTCTTTCAACTCCTGATGCCCATTTTGCATGATTAAATATGGTCACTTTTGGTTGCCCATACTCAGCATAATTCCAATCCTTTGGTATTCTTAGTCCTCTTCCAAGTACTTGAGCTATTAACAATTTTGAGTTAAATGCTCGTTCTTCATGTGGAACGATTTGAAAAACTCTTTTTACATCCCATCCTTCTGTTAACATAGATACAGAAAATATCCATTCAACTTTAGAATCTTCATTATCCACTGTCTTAAGTTTCAATCTATCGCCTGCAGTTGAAGAATTAGAGTGTATAACTAGAACCTTATTATTAACTTCTTCATCACTAATATTTAATAATTTCTTTAGATATATTTTAAATTCTTTAGCAATATTATCGCAAGTTGTAGTTTTATCTGTAACAACAATTGTAATTGGTAATATATTTATTTTCTTTTTTATATCATTATGTGAATTTATTATTACTTGCCATCTTTCTTCTGCTTTATTAGGTACATTGTCTTCAGAAATATACTCAACTGTTTTTACTCTTTGTTGTTCAATAGCTGTTTTTAATGAATATCTATATATAACGTCTGAAAAATAATTATTATCGCTATAATAGCATGTTCCTGATACTCCAATATTATATTTAAATTTTATTTTTTCTATAAATTCTTTCCATTTATTTTTTTCAGAATAATATATATGATGTGCTTCATCGGACAAAACTAATGTTTTGTCTCCTTTATTAGTCAAACTATCTATTATTGAACTTCTTGTATTATTATAAATTGCATCTCTATTTTCAATGCAAATTGCTCCTTTAATTATACTTTCAGTGCCATTTATTATTTTAGGTGGATTACCTTTTAATAAATTATTTAAATTTGTATCTGAAGAAAATATCTTAAATTTATCAGTTAGTTCTCTTTCTATTGTTAAACTAGGCACTAATACCAATACTTGATTGACAATTTGTTCTTCAAGCATAATTCGTGCTATACCATATAGGACCCAACTCTTTCCTGTAGCAGTTGCTAAATCTATATTAGCAGTAAATTTATCCGAAAAATATAAATTTTTAAAGAAATTATCTAATGTACTAAATTTTTCTTGCAAATGAACATTATTCATAAAATTTTCTTCAGCTAGTTCTTTCGTATTATTGTATTGACCACCACACATAAATCTTAACGCTGTTAGAATTGCTTCCTCTTGATATTGTCTTCCATTCGTTAAATGTTCTATAAATTTATAGTATTTGCTTTCATCCCATTTTTTTATATCTACATTATTACTAACCTTTAGCACCAATTCCTGTTCTTTTAAACTGATTTTATTCATTGTATACCACCTTTTTTTCATTTCCCGCACTATCTATAAAAATAAACATTGCTTTATTTTTTATTTTTTTAGTATTAATTTTCGCTCTACCGTTTTTAAAATGTTCCTTATTAAATAGCACTTCGTCTAGTTCGAATATATCTTTTTTATATTCATAATCTATTAAGACCATTGATAAATCAGTTTCTTCTTCACCTTTTATTCTACTATTGCTTTTAAATTTTTTAATTATCAATTCATCGTTTTTTATCTCAAATTCCACAGTAGGAGGTTGATTAAAATCAAACCCTTCCGATTCTATTGCTTCATTTACATTATTAAAATTTTTTGGTTGTACAGGTATAGTAAAATTCTCTGTAAATTTAGCTAACATAGAATATGGAATTCTTAAAATATGATATATTCTATCTTTTAATTCAATATCATCTTCTGCAAAAGCGAATTGTCCTTGTGGCGCTATTATAAAAATTTCGCTACCTGCTGAATTATTAATTGTACTATCTATAGTTTGTATTGTTTCTATTGAAATTTTAGCTTTTAACCTTTTTAATTCATGTGGAGTGAATACTTTAACTAAATTATTATTTTTTTCCCCATCAAATGCAAATCCTTTTATTGTCTGTTCAATAGGATTACATCCCCATAATTCCATAGCAAATAATTTCCAGTTTTCTTCATCAAAATCATTTAGCTTGTCAACGTCATATAATCCAGCAGAATATTTCATAAAAGGTTTAATACTTATTTTTTTCTTTGTTTTATAATCTTTTAAATTTAGTAATCTCTTTTGTATAGTATATATTGATAACTTTCCAACATCGATAGCAATCCATCTTCTATCTAATCTTTCCGCAACTATTGGTGTTGTACCACTACCGGCAAAGCAGTCTAATACTATATCTCCTTTATTTGAAGATGCATTTATAATTCTCTCAAGTAAGGCTTCTGGCTTTTGAGTAGGATATCCTGTTTGCTGATTTACTAATCTCGCTACTGGACTAATGTCTATCCACCAATCTTCAACAATTTTTCCTTTTTCTAAATACTCTTGTTTTGTATTTTCATCTAATCCTTCTCCAAATTTAGTTCCTCCATCACTTATGCCTTTATAAGGTATTCTTACACTATCTGCATTAAAAATATGTTTATCAGACTTTGTATAAGCTAAAATTATATCATGCTTTTTTGGAAAATTATTTTTTTGGTTTGCTGGAGATGTATAACACCAAACTATTTCATTTAAAAATCTGTTTTCTCCAAATATTTCATCCATTAGTACTTTAACATAATGGCATTTTCTATAGTCTAAATGAACATATATGGTACCATCATCAGATAATAATTCCTTTAATATTACTAATCTTTTTCTTAACCATTCTAAGAAAGTTGCACCAGACAATTTGTCAGAATATGCTTTTTGTTCATCACCTTTAGCATTAAAATCTTTTCTCGTTGAGAAAGGTGGATCTATATATATCAATCTTATTCCATCTGTTCCATCAAAATTCTTTAAATTTCCCTCCTGCTTCATTTTTAACAAAGTTTTTAATACCTGTAAATTTTGCCCTGATATTAATTTATTAATCCACTCATCCTTTTTTACTTTTACTCCTGTAGGAAAAATTCCATCTTCTTGTAATGGTACTGGCATAGTATTTGATATGATAGATTCACTACTTTCTTTTCCATAATACATTAATTCATATTCTCTTTTCTCTGGTGGAAATAATATTCTACAAAATTCATTTGGTATCTCTTGTCCATTCTCTATATAATTTCTCGATTCTTCTAAGACTTGCAACAATTTTGATGTTTCCCCATTTTTCATTTTTTTTTGCCCCCAATTATATTAATCCTTACATTTTATTTATAAAATATCATAAATTTAAAAATTTTGCAATCTTTTGACATTTTTATGCTATAATATATTATTTAATTTTTAAAAAATTGATCATAAGGATACCCTCTATCAATATAAGTCTCTGTTAGTTCCATTTTATATTTTTCTACTAGTTCTACATACTTTCTTTTAAAAATATTTTTGCACAACCATTTAACACCTTCTTGAGATATTATTAACTTTCCATCTACATATGATTTGTAATTTTCAATTCCTGCTTTACACATTTTACTTATAGCTTTTCTAATGATAGATTCTTTTCTATTAAAATATTTTTCCAATTTTTTAATACTCATACTTTCATTCCACCATTTTTTATCAAATAGATTTTCAAAAGTTCTTCATATTGTTTAATTCTAATTTTGAAAAATTCAATATCTGCATCTATCATAGATTTTTGTTTTTGGAAATAAACTAGAGTCAACCAATAATACCCTTCAATTAATATAAAATATTTTTTATTTTTACTCTTTTGTCTCCATCTACAAGATGGATGTTTCTTTATCATCGTAATTATTACTTTTCTTAGGTCTAAATATGATATTTCTTTTCCATGCTTTGTAGTTACATTTAATAATTTAAACCTATACAAAATCTTTTTATATGTCAAAAAAATTTTATCTTGTTCACTATTTGTAATAATTTTTATCACTTCTTTCTATATGAAATTTTTAAATAGGCAAAATTTTATTTTGCCCGAACAATAGGTGTATTTTTTAGTACCTGTTGTTCGCCAGCATGGTCCATTGGACCACAATTTGCTGTTTAGGGCAAAATGCCCTAAAACCTTTTTTGCTCTCCGAGGGTCTTTTTTTACTTATCTTTTTACTATTTTTCTTTCAAATTTAGGACAAGTTTGTAATTATTTTTTTACTTGCTTGTCCTAATTTTTTATTAATTTCTATTTACTTTTTTAGTTAAATCCATTATAATTTTATTATCAAATTTATTAAAAAATATTATTTTTTAGATTAGCAATTGTTACCAGCATTGCTAATTTTTTTGCTATATAATCTATTACTACTTTTTAAATTTTTTGTTTTTATTCTATGGTCTATATCATCAATTTTTACTAAATAACACATCTCATATAGTCTTGAAATTATTGATTTAGCTGTTTCGGTTTCTCCTCCTAAATTTAATCTATCTATTAAAGCATTTGGACTATAATTTGTTGTTATAATTACTGGTAAATTATTTTCATATCTACTATTAATTATAGTAAATAGTTTTTCTAATCCCCATTCACTTGGCTTTTCTTTTCCTAAGTCATCTATTATTAGTAAATTTATATTTTTATATAGTTTTATGATGTCCATTTCATTAATTTCATTTTCCTCATTGTATGAATTTCTAATCTCTGCTAATAAATTTATTAAAGTACCATATATAATTGGAATACCATTTTTTAATAGTTCATTTGCAATACTACAAGCTAAATGTGTTTTACCTACTCCATTATTTCCTATAAGAATTACTCCTTTTGTTTCAATTCCATTTATAAGATTTTGAGTATATTCTTTTAGATTTTGATATGCTTTTTTATTATTTTCATTAACTTCAAAATTCTCAAATTTATAACCTAAATTTCTCTTACTCATTTTACTATTTTTAATGCTTCTCTCTACTTTTCTTGCAAATTCCTGCATTAATTCTAATTTCTTTTCTTCTTCTAATAATTTAGATTTCTTTATGTCATACTCTAACCAATATTGTTTTGCTTTAATGCAATCACATCTTTCGTAATCCCCCTTAATAATCCTTTCTGTTTCATATAAGTTCCATTGTAATAACTTTCGATATAATTTTTTATTACAATATTCACATTCAATAAAATCTCCTTTATCAATCGAATGTTTGAAAATTTGATTCATCTCCTCTATTCTCCTTCTTAATATTTTCTTCTCTGATCTTTTCTTTATCTTCTGTATTAAGTAATAAATTCTTTTCAATTAAATCTTCTTGAATTACTTTATTAGAATTATTAATTTTTTAGTTTATCAGCACTTTGATACTTACTCCAATTTTTTATAAAGTAGGTATCATTTTTTAAAATTAACATCCCTAATTCCATAAATTTTTGTAAAATAGATTTTAATTCAAAAAAATAAGAGTCCACAATCTCTTGCGACTCTATTAAAATTCGTGGTTGCCGTGGATAGACTCGAACTTACGTACACGGCATAAGTTATCTGTAATTGCTTTGCTCAACAGCTAACTTAACCTTCGGGTTATGAGACAACATCTTTAGCATGTTCTAAATCTTTCTTTAAATATTCTGTTAAAGCCTTATCTTCACAATATATGTAACAATCTTATTATCTTCTTGTTAATAATGTTATGTATTTTTATTATCTTATCTGCTAGTTTTAATGTACTTTGCTTATTTTCTTTCGAAGGAATAACATTACTTTTACTTGAATTATTGAAATTTTTATTATTCAGTCTCTTTTCATAGTATTCTTGTCTTTAATCTTTTTTCATTATGCTTTCAAGCAAATTAAGTACTTTTTCTTTTTCAACTTGTTTTTGTTCTTCTTTGTCATCTCTAATTTTAATTTCCTTTTCAATTTCTCTTTCAATCTTTTCTTGTTCTTTTAAATCTATATCTGGAATTATAATATTTCTTATGTTATCTTCATAAAAATGTATTTGATTTGTCATACCTGTATAGTTCATTTCAAATTGTACAATACCAAATATGCTTCTTAAATAATATGTTAAAAATTTTACATTATATTTTGACTTATCAATTCTTAAAATGTAATTATCAACTGATGTTATTGCTATTTCATCATTTTCTACTACATCAATTTTTCCTAAAGATCCTTTTCCTGTGCAACAAATTATAATATCATCTGTTTTTAAAAATTTATCATCAGACAATTTTTTGCAATATATTTCACTTGCGTACTCTACATTTTCATAATCAATATTTTTGTTTTTTAGATTCGCTATTTTGATTACCTTTATACCATCATCACAGTATTCAGGTTGAACACCTTTTTCTAGTTGTTTATATATATTATCTATTTTTATATGCGGAATATCTAATATTTTTTGATATACTTCATTAAAGATTCTATTGTTTATTCTTGTTGAAAACCTATAATTATTATTTTTTATACTACTAAAGTTAATATTCTCTATACTTTTTTCTGTTAATCCATCTATTTGTGTTCCATATGTCATTCCCTTATGTAGTTTAAATATTATATTTTTATCATAATTAAAATATTTTGAAAAAACATTATTTATTATATTTTTATCACTTATAATATCTTTTCTTTTCTGAATATTTGAGAGACATAATTTTAATTTATTCATTATATCTTTCAAGTTTTCTATAGAGTTTATCTTTTCTATAGAATCTTCTTCAATCCTTAAATATTTAAAATCATTTACATTTAATGTAGGATATCCTTTTCCTATTCTAGATATCGAATTTAAATCTTTAAACCATAAACATCTCAAAAGAAAAAATGTTAAAATTGGATTAAGCTTTGGTTTCAAGCAAATAAAAGCTTTTGTAAAATACACATCTTCATTACTTTCATCAATAAAAACGATTTTTTTTAGGTATGGTCTTATTTTTGATACTAGAATATCTCCCTTTTGTGGTTTAAATATATCTCCTTTTTTTATTTTTTTATAATAGTCAGCAAGTTCTGCTGTTTGTTCATCAAAATTTATAATTACAGGCGTTAAAGCTCCTTCTCCATCAACATCTCCTATTTGACAGTATTTAAATTCTTCTAATTCGTCAATATTAATATTTTTATTTTCTATGACATTGAAAATTTTCTCAAAAGAAATAAATTTTTCCTTATTTTTATCTTCTACATACTTAATAAAATTCAAATCTGATCTTACAGAATATTCTTTACTTATATCTAGCAATTTTACTTCTTTTATAATCTTCATATTTACAACTCCCAATTTATTTTTCTCATATAATCTAGTACAGTTTTTTCTTCTCCATCATCAATAATAATTTTTCCATCACTGTCAGTTCTATATAAATCATTTGGTTGTTCTTTTTCGCCTCTTTTAGTTCTTTTGTAACCAATATTATCAACTTCGGCCATAAAAATAGAATAATCTAATTCTTTACTTACTTCACAAAATACCCACCAAGTATTTACATATCCAAATTCTTTTTCAGTATCTTTATCATATTTACACAATTCTGTTAATTCAGCATCATATTTATTTAACAATTCTAAATTAGATAATTCAAAATCTTCTTTTTGTATATAGTCTTTTAAGAATCTACATATAATTTCATGTTCATCACTTTCAGTCAATTCTCTAATTGAAGGCAATTTTTCTTTTGATTTTGTTCCATTCTTTACTAATATAATATTTTCTATCTTATTTTTTAAGGAAGTATACTCTTTACTATATTTATTCCAACTTTCATCCCATTTTAATATTTCTTCTCCATTTTTCTTTTGAGCAAATAATATACTAGTTTTTGTGCTGGTATATGGTTGAAATGTTATTTGAGGAATAGATACTATTGCTTTAACATTAAAATACTTATATATAAATAATCTTATATATTTATTTTCAGGAGTATCAAACACACTTTCTGGAAGTATAGCTGCTAGTCTACCTTTCTCTTTTAGCAATTGATAATATCTCTCTATAAATAGATTTTCTGTATTTTTTTTATTTCCAAATATAAATGATTTTGATACTTTTTCTTTAGTATCATTATCTAAACTAACTGAAAATGGTGGATTAGTTAAAATTAAATCAAATTGCCCATTTATTTTTTTAGGATAAAACTTATCATCAAATTCTTTATTTAAAGCATTGGGTGCAGATGGTTTTATGTATTCGTTGAATGGTAGTAATCCATCACCTTTTTGAGTTCCCACAAATATATTAGTTGAACCATCACCATGTAAAATCATATTAACCTTTGTGGAAGTACCTAAATTAAAGTTCAATTCTGAACCATAAATATATTCTCTAGCCCATTTATTCTCTCTATTGTCTGGTTTAAACCATTCAAAAAATTTATCTTCTATAGCTCTGCTAGTGTTTAACTTATCAAAAAATCGATATTTTATATTTTCTGTAATAAATTTCATGTATTCTACTAAAAAAGTTCCTGAACCAGCAGATGGATCAATCATATAAGGTATTTCTCTATCATTATTTATCCTATTTATTGCAAGTCTATCTGCTTGTATTCCCCATAACATAAATTTTACAATATTTACATGTGTAAAAAATTGTCCTTTTGACTGTTTAAATCCTTCTCTAATAATTCCTTCAAAAAAATCTCCTAAAATATCTTTTCCTGATACACTATTTTTTCCATCAACAAATGAATACTTTTCTAATGATTGAACTGTATATTTTACCTTCGCTAATGAAAACTTATTAGTATCAACTACATATGATTTATTAATCTGTTCTTTATCAGCAACATTCAATTTTTTTACTAATGCTTTTCTATATAACTTATTAATTCTTTCAAATAGTTGTGTAGAATCTTCAAAAGACTTTGTCTGAAAATCATATTCATCTCCATTATTTTTTTCATCCTCGTCTTGTATTTTAGCAAGGATTAAATTAGTTAAAGAAGAAAAAATATCATTATCGTCTGTTCCTCCTCCTCCCCATAAAACATTATGAAGATCTATTTGTAAATGTTTAAGTATTTCATACGTAAAATTTTTCTCTAAATCTTTTTCACTACCTTTTACAAATGGGAGTTTCTCAGCCATTCCATAATGTACAGGAATATCCGTTAAGTAATCTAAATTTTTCTCCCATTCAGCATATGTAATAAATTCTTCATTATCAATTATAATACATTCATCTTTAATATTATTTTCAATTATATTTATTGTATATAATATTAAATATTTAGTATTATTCCCTTCAGTTTTTTCCATTCCTGCAACTTTAAAAAGCTGTTCTTCTATTGTGCGATTAGTATCTGTTGTAGTATATTCTTCTGGCTTTTTAACTTCAATAAATAAAAAGGCATTATCGTTATCATCTCTAACTATGATATCAATTCTGCTAGTATTTGTATGTGGTCTACCTGCAGTATATTCTTTTTCAATTTCAATTTTATCAATATCATATCCTAATTCATTAACTAATTTAGTTAATAAATATGCTCTAACAATTTCTTCTTCCCCAGGCCTTCTAGGTTTTCCTTTTAATTCATTAACATATTTAACGCTACCCGTTATAATATCAATATTTTCAACTATCTTAATTTTCGAATTCTCTATATACTTTTTTATAATTTCTCTTTCTTCATTATCAAGGTTACTTGTCATTTTTATTCCTCCATTTTTTCAATTACTTCTACAATTCCATATTCCTTTTAGTTAATTCATATTTTATTCTACACTTTATTCAATTTATTTTTCTATCCCATTAAACAAACATTTTATTTCTGTTTTTGAAATAACAGAAACTTGATAATTATGTATTTATTTTATCTTTCAATACATTAACTCCTATTCCTAAAAAGTAACACCTACTAATTCTAGTATTATTCCTGATATAACACCAATTGTATATAGTAGTCCTATTATTTTTGCATTTTCTTTTGCGCCTTCATTTACTTTGCATAGAATTAAAATTCCTACACCCGCTCCTACAAGTAGACCTGCCATCATTGTTGATACTGTAATTACTCCTGATATATATAATTTGGTTAATATTACAGATGATGCACAATTTGGTATTAGTCCTATTAATCCTGCAATTATAGGACCTAATATTGGTTTATTTAAAATAAAATTTGATAGGTTGTCCTCTCCTATTATATAAATAAGCGTATTTAGAATAAACGAAATTACTATAATGTATAAAAATATGCTTATAGTATGTTTTATTGATGATTTTAATATACCCTCTTTTTCACAGTGACAGTGTTCATGTTCACATATTTGTGCTATGTTTTCTTCTTTTTCTTTATTTTCTTTTTTTCTTAAGAATAAATCAATTATAAATCCTGCAATTATTCCAATAATTAGTTTTGTAGCTAGTATTTTTAGTATTATTTCTATTGGAACAGCTTCTGAAATTAAAATTGGAAGCATTTCGTCTGATGTTGATAAAAATATAGCAATTAGTGTTCCTAAAGTTATTATTCTACCTGCATATAAATTGGCTGCTACTGCAGAAAATCCACATTGTGGAAAAATTCCTAAAATTGCTCCCATAACTGGTCCAAATTTGCCTGATTTTCTAATTATATTTTTAGACTTCTCACTTGTTTTATGTTCTAAATATTCCATTATTAAATATGCTATAAATAAAAATGGTAATAATTTTATTCCATCTATAAGTGTGTCTATTATTACATCAATCATTTATTATCTCCTATTTTTGTATAAGAAACTTTAAAATTTCTTATTATATTTGTTTTATTATAATACCATAATTTACATTGTTTTACAATAATAGTTCACATTGTTTCTAATATTTTTTTAATTTCGGGTAAATTTTGTACAACACAGTTATATCCATATTTATAACAACTATCTAGTTTAGCATAATCTAGAAGTCCTACTTTGTCTGTTTTTACATTTAATACTAAATCACTCATTTCTAAACTTTCTTCTGATATTTTATTTCCCATAATATCTATGGTTTTCATTACTATGTCCATTATATTGCTATCTTTTGTTATTTGGTCTGCATCAAATTTTACTGCAATTACTTTGTCTGCTCCTTGTTTTTTTACCTCATTTACAGGTACATTGTCTAAAGCTCCTCCATCCATAAATGCATGGTCTTTAAATTCACATGGACAAAATACCGCAGGGAAACTACTACTTGCTCTTACTGCTTTTCCTATAGTTATATCTGTTATATATTGTTCTACATCTTGTGCATCTTTTGGTATTATATTAGTAATTATATATTCTTTAGAATTCATTATATCTACTGTTGGTATTACTATTGGCATTTTTATTTGTTCTATTTTTCTTATTCCATTTTTATAGCCTATTTCATTATATATTTTTTCTAAATTGTCTCCACTTTTTAGTCCCTTTAGACTAATTTTTCTATTCATCATAAATCCGCTTATACCTGACATTATTGTTCCACTATTTATTTGCACTAATTGCTTTGCGTACCTTTTAAATAGTATATATATGTAATAAGGAGAATAACCCATTGCATATAATACTGCTACTAAACTTCCAGCACTTGTTCCGCCTATTACATCTACTTGTATATTATTATCTTCTAGTGCTTTTAGTACTCCTGCATGAGCTATTCCCCTTATTCCTCCACCAGATAATGCTAATCCTAATTTCATATTATCACCTTTATAAATTATTTACATTTTATAATATGTTTAATCATTATAAAGTGGTTTTCTTGCTTATTTTACATTAATTCTACTAATTTTTTTATAACTTGCACTCCAGCAATTCCATCTGCTATCAAATTATATTTTTCTTGAAATTGTTTTGTAGCTGTTTCAGTTTTATCTCTAAAGTCTCCGTCTATACCATTATTACCTGTTATTCCTAAATCATATCCTAGTTCTTTTAACCTTTCTTGATACCAACGCACAAGTGCTCCCTTTGAACCATTTTTTAGTGCTACTTTTTGTTTTGTGGCATTTTCAGTTTTTGCTCCCCACCAATTATCTACATTTAAATTTGTTCCATATATTTCATTTAGTAATTTCTGATATTGGCCTATCTTCTCATTATATTTTTCAAATTGAGAATTAGATTCTACAGGTGCATTGTTAGAAATACTATTATCTTTTTGTATATTAAAGTATTCGTATAATGATTCTGCAAGTTCTTTTCCTATTAATTCTGTATTTTCTATTATCCATTTTGCGTCTTCTGCATTTGAATGAAATCCAACTTCTACAAGTACAGATATAGCTTTTGTTTGTCTAGTTTCTGCAAGTGAGTCATATTTTACTCCTCTATCATTTGCTGGTGTTATATTAGATAATCTTTTATATACTATTTGAGCAAGTTTATCTCCTTCGTCTCCTTGTTTAAAAGCATATACTTCACATCCTCTTGCTGATGCATCTCCTGCATTTGTATGAATACTAAAATGGACATCAGAATTACTGTTATTACTATCTTTTATTACTTCAGTAAGAGACATATTAGGATTATTTCTAACTACAATAAAATTGTTATTCTTTTTTAATTCTCTTTCTACTACATCTGCAATTTCATTACATCTCTTTTCTTCTGTACCATAATCTCCTACTCCTATATTTTGTTGTTGAAAACTAGGACTTAAATAAATTTTTGGCATATAATCCCTCCAACATATAATATGCCTTTATTATTATACTTGTTCTTATACATAAGTATCGTTTTTGAAACTCTCTATAAATAAGGTTTATAGAACAAATCTCGCTTCGCGAGACCTTTTCTCTACATCTTAAAGTTTGCTATCTAAATTCAAGGTCTCAAAGAAGCGTAAAGATTTGTTGACGCGAAAATTTACAAAGTAAATTTTCTGTGCAATGTTATTTTTTTATATAATAGGAAAGTAGAACTTTCCTATTATATAAAAAAATTGCTATAACACTTAAAATGTTATAGCAATATGTATATTTAAATTAATTTTCAGCATATGGTAACATTGCAATATGTCTACATCTTTTTACAGCTATTGTTATATCTCTTTGATGTTTTGCACATGCACCTGTTGCTCTTCTTGGTAATATTTTACCTTTTTCATTAACGAATTTTCTTAATTGATCTGGATTTTTATAATCCAATACTAAGTTTTGCGCACTACATAATGGGCATACTTTTTTTCTTATTTTTCTAAACTTTGGATTGTAATCCTCGTCATTATTTCTATTATTATTGTTTCTTTTATTTTGTTTTTTGTCTGCCATTTTGAATTTCCCCCCTTTTTGTTTATTTATCTCTTATTAGAATGGTAGGTCATCACTTGAAGACATTTCAAATTCAGGACTTGTTGGCATTGAAGTACCAAATGTGCTTTCAAAGCTTTCTGTTCCTTCTCTTTTGCTATCTGCAAAATATGCTTCTTCTGCAACTACTTCTGTTACATAATGTTTTTGACCTTGGTCATCATCCCATGTTCTTGTTTGAATTCTTCCTATTATACCTACTTGTTGACCTTTTTTAAAATATTTACTGCAGAATTCTCCTAGTTTGCTCCATGCAACTATGTTTATGAAATCTGCTTGTCTTTCTTCTCCTTGTCTTACAAATCTTCTATTTACAGCAAGAGAAAAGTTTGTTACTACTGTATTATTTGTTTGTGTGTATCTTACTTCTGGGTCTCTTGTTAATCTTCCCATTAAAATTACTTTATTCATATATTTTTACCTTACCTTTCAACAAAATCCCCTACATTATAGCTTATTAGTCTTCTTGTTTTACTGTTATAAATTTTATAACTTCGTCTGTTATTCTGTAGTTTCTTTCTAATTCTTCAATTACTGTTGGTTTTGCTTCAAATTTAAATACAACATATATTCCTTCAGTATTTTTCTTAACTTCATAAGCTAATTTTCTTTTTCCGATTTCTTCAACCGCTTCTACTTTTCCGTCATTATTAATTAAATCTGTGAATTTTTTTTCTAGAGCTTTAACTCCTTCTTCATCAACAGATGGATTAATAATGATAACACTTTCGTATTTATTCATTATTTTCACCTCCTTGTGGATTTTATAACCCATACTTATATATGAGTAAGGTTTTACTTTATTTTCTCTAAAAATAAAGCATTACTAGTTTACCATTTTTTAGTAGTTTTGTCAAACATTTTTCAATTATTTATATAATAGGAAAGTTCTACTTTCCTATTATATAAATAATAACATTGCACAGAAAATTTACTTTGTAAATTTTCGCGTCAACAAATCTTTACGCTTCTTTGAGACCTTGAATTTAGATAGCAAACTTTAAGATGTAGAGAAAAGGTCTCGCGAAGCGAGATTTGTTCTATAAGAATAGTGCTATTCTAAATCCAGTAGTTTTGTTAGCCTCTGTTGTATTTTGTGTATTTCTATAAGCACTTGGTGTTTCTTCCCCTGTACTTGTGTAATTTCCTCCTCTTGAAACTATTTTTTGTGTATCACTATAATTTTCTGTAGTCCATTCTTCTACATTTCCTGCTAAATCATATATATTATTAATTTGTGTTTGTCCTGTTAATTTTACATCATCTGTGCCATATGTACCTATGGTGCTATTCATAGGTTCTGTGGAATTTTCAGTTTGAATGAATTTTAATACTGTATCCCATGCATAACTTGAGCATAATCTGCTATTAACATTTTCTTCTTGCTTTGTATATAAATCTTTCGCTTTTTCAATTGCTAAATCTCTTGTTATATAATTCCATACTTGCATATCTTTTCTTACTACTAAATTTCCTTGTGTATAACCTGTCCAACTTTCTTCATTACTTGAATTTTCAGTTAAACTTAATGTTCCATTTTCTATACCCGTTTCATATCTTGCTATATAAAATCCACCATTTTGTTGTATGCTTTCTTTTTCTTCTTGAGCTACTTTTTCTGTAAAATAGTTTGTTTCTTCTTGCTTATTAAATATTTTATAGCAATAAAATTCTGCATCATATTCTCCTATTGCTTGTGAGTTTTTCCAAGTTGTACTTTCAAATGCGTATCTATCGTATTGTAATATATTGCAAGGAATCCAAACAAATTCGTTAGAATCCATTGCATTTTTTATAACTAATCCATTTGCAATTGTTTTTTCTCCATCTTTTAAAGATACTTGAAATCCTGCTGGTATTACTGCTACATCTCCATTAATATCTGTATATTCTTTTGTTTCTGTATATATATTTGACCATTCAGGTATCTCTATGTTAGTATAATCTTCTTGAGTTGTATAATATACTTTTCCATCCATTTCTATTCCTGCAACATAATATATGTTATAACTTTTTTCATTTATTATATACAAATCTGTTGTATCTGGATCTTCTTCATATTTGTAAAAACCTTTTCCATAGTTTAAATTCAAATTCTCTATTGCTGTTAAATCTATTATATAATAATTTTCATTATCATTCTCATTAGATAAAGTCATTGAATTTGTATTTGTATATTTTTCTCCTTTTGTAGGAATTGAACCATAACTAGAATAATAAACTAATATTTTTTCTTTTAAATTTTTTATATCAGAATACATATTATTTATTCTCTTTAATTCTATACTATTTTTAGAGTTATACACTAATGTTGAAGCTATAATTAACATTAATATAACAGCCATTATTAGTGATACCATTGTTATTCCTTTATTATTTTTTGTCATTAGAATTCCTCCATTTTTATATGTATTTTTACATCTATATATTACTATTAATTTCATTTTTATTCAATACTTCGTATAATCTAATTTTTGTTTTATAACTTTTTTCTTCTTTTATTGTGATTATCCATAAATATATTACTATAAATAATATAGCTATATTTTGCAACTTATATATTGCTATACTTGCTATTGCAGTTATTATAATTACTGTAGCATTTGATATACCATTCATATATATTAAACTTTCTTTTGCTCCCTTTTTTATCTTTATAATTTCTTTTAAAATTCGTGCTCCATCTAATGGATAAATAGGAAGTAAGTTAAATAAAAATATTAATATGTTCGCATATGTTATATTCTCATATTCTATTTTTGTTATTATGCAAAATATTGCTATTATCAAATTTGTTAGAGGTCCTGCTAATGCAACTATTATTTTTTTCAATTCTAATATATGTATATTTATATTTTTTTCATAAACTTCGAATTCAACACATAATCCTAATGGCATTATATATAAAGACTTTGGTTTAAATCCTAAAATTATTCCGCATATTAAATGTCCCATCTCATGAATAAAAGCAAATACCATAAGTAGTGCATATATTTCAATTTGTCTTGTTAAGTAAAATAAAATGGCAAACAAGAAAATTTTTAAATTTATTTTTAAAACCATTATATTAATCTCCTAAAATTCTAGTATATTTCGTGGGTTTATATATACATTATTTCTCATTATTTCAAAATGTAAATGTGGTCCTGTAGAATTACCTGTAGAGCCTACTTCTGCAATTTCTTGACCGTTTTGTAATTATGTCTCCTTCTTTTACATACAATTTGCTACAATGTGCATATAATGTGCTTACATCATTATTTGTAATTTTTATATGTTGCCCATAATCTCCTTGTTTTGATGATACTGTTACTGTTCCATCTATTGCTGCTATAATTTTAGTACCTGTATTTGCTGCTATGTCTATTCCTGTATGATTTTTACTAACTATACTAGATGTTGATTCTCTTTGTCCAAATTCAGAAGAGACTATACCTTCAATAGGTTTTATAGGAGAAAAACATTCTTTTATGTATTCATCATCTGTTTGAACATGTGGCTCTCCATTTTCTTCTTTTGCAATATCTGTATCTTCAATTATTGCATTTTCTATTTCTGCTCCGCCTATAGAATTTTCTTGAATTACATTTTCTATACTATTATCTATTGTATTTTCTGTTACAGTATTTTCATCTATACTATTTTCGGTAATAGTATTTTCGTTTATTGTATTACTTTCTTGTATAAAACTATTAAATTGATTTGTTATGTCTTCATATAATTTTGGTAAATTTATATCATATGATAAAACTTCTTTTGTTTTATTTATAACTTCTTCAGAAAAAATATAATTATTGTTTTCAATTAAGTAGAATATAAAATATATAGTAAAACATATTAAAATTCTTAATATTAATTTTTTATATAGTTTATAATTCTTTTGTTCATTTACAGGTAATGTTGCTACCCTCGTTCCATAATATCCATTTTTTCTTCTTGCGTAAATTTCTTGTGCCTTTCTTATTTTTTCTTCTTCGCCGAATTAAGCTTCTTTCCAATAAAAAACACCTCTTCTAGACTGTAATATATTTGTACAATATATGTTCCTAGAAAAGGTTTTATTCCTTTATATTAAATTTACTATTACTCCTAAAAATGCTAAAACACCTAAGAGAATACTTAATGTTTTTATTCTATTATATTTTATTTGTAAATTTTTATTTATCTGTTCAAGTTTTTTTGGTCTTTCAATCTCAGAAATATAATTTGCAATTACATTTTCCGCTTCTTTAACTGCAAATTCACTGTTTCCTGCAACAGTTTTTGTTTTATTTTTAGAATTTTCTTGTGATTCTTTTTTATATTTTTCAAGATTTATATTCTGCTTAAATATTACTATAGCTTCATCTACAATATTAGATGGCAAATCCTTTAACACTACCATATTTTTCATACTTAAATTATCCATATGTACCCTCCTTAGTAAATACTTTATATTAATTTTTTCCATATTTACTAAGTTTATACATCTTACTTGTATTTAATTGTATTTGTTATACCTTCTGCTACAATATCTGCTAATTGCATTACTGTGTATAATGATGCACTTTGTAATGATTTAAAATTAGATGTAGGAATTCTATAATCTTTTGCAACAATTCCTCTTATACTTATGTCCCCTATCAATCTTGTTTTTCCTCTCATACTTTTACCTAATTGAATTTTTTGATTATTAACTATTATTTTGCCTATATCTTTTTCTGAAGATAATGCTGAATCTATTGCAATTACACATGGTTTTTTATTATTTAAATATATATTATTTATTTCTGTTTCTAAATTTGTAGCACATACTGGTTTTTCTAATGTACCCATTACAAATAAATTATTATATTTATTTATAAAGCTATTTTTTAATTTTTCTCCTACAAGTGGTCCAAATGAATCTCCTAAAACTCTATCTGAACCAACACATAGAAAAATATATTCTTTAAATGGTTCATCTGATTTTAATCCATACATATATCTTGTAAAATCTGATACAAAATCTGAATATATTTTATCATTTCGAAACATTTACATACACCTCATAAAAATATTTTTATGCGCTTTATATTTAATTATTCCTTTTTATTTGGTGCTATTATTATATTAATTTCATCCATTTTATTATATTTTTTTATAATATCTTGTGAAAAACTTGCAACTTCATTAGATATAATTATTGGATTATATTTGTTTTTTACCATTTCTTCTAATGCTTCATCTGTTTTATCTAAATCTTCTAATTTATAAACATCCATTCCTAAATTTTGTGCTATTCTAAAACTTTTTGTATCTTTTACACTTTTAATCCACCCTATACTCATATATATTTCCTTCCTAATTTAAAAACTTTTATCTCTATATAGAACAAATCTCGCTTCGCGAGACCTTTTCTCTACATCTTAAAGTTTGCTATCTAAATTCAAGGTCTCAAAGAAGCGTAAAGATTTGTTGACGCGAAAATTTACAAAGTAAATTTTCTGTGCAATGTTATTTTTTGTATATAATAGGAAAGTAGAACTTTCCTATTATATACAAAAAATAATCAGCATATTGCTGATTATTTTTATATTGTGTATTTTTTTCCTTTTTATACTACATTTTTATTACTAGTTTATCAAATTTAGATTGAATGTATTTTTCTAATTTTTCCATGAATACTGTTTGTGGTATTTCTTTTTTTGCGACCATATCTAATCCTTTTTCCCAACTTGCTGTAAGTTTTGGATTTAGCATGTCTGGCATAGAGTTTCTTACAACATCATAAATAGTTTCGCCAAATTTAGTTGGTGTTATTATTTGAGTTTTAGAGTTTATTTCAATATATTTTATTTTTTCTAGCTTTTTTATTATTTCTGCTCTAGTAGCACTGGTTCCTATTCCTGCTCCTTTTATTTGTTCTCGTAATTCTTCATCTTCTATTAATTTTCCTGCGTTTTCCATTGCAAGAATAATTGAACCCGAATTATATCTTGATGGTGGACTAGTTTCTGAATCTTTTGTTTCAAAATTTAAAATAGCTATTTCTTGTCCTTTTTTTAAAGTGTTTAATATTTCTAAACTATTTTCTATTTCATCTTCTTTTTGATTTGAATTTTTTGTTTTTAATATTTCTAAATATCCTTTTTTTAAACATACTTTTCCACTTGTGCTTAGAATTTCGTTTTCTATATTCACATTTATTGCAATTTTGTTGAATTCTGCTGGTGGATAAAAAATACTTAAAAATCTTTTAACTATTATTTTATAAACATCTTTATGTAATTGTGGTAATTTTTCGTAGTTTTCATATCCTTGTCCTGTTGGTATTATTGCATAGTGGTCTGTTATTTTTGAGTCATTTACATATTTAGTTTTTGTTAAATTAGTAGAATATTTTTCATCTACCATCTTTTTTATATATCCTTGAACTTCTTCATCTTTATAATTTTTGGCAATACCATTTAAGTTTTTCGATATTTCTTTTGCAACAGCTGTAGATAATACTCTTGCATCAGTTCTTGGATATGTTACAAGTTTCTTTTCATACAAGTTTTGTATTATTTCTAGTGTTTCATCTGGTTTTATTTTAAAGTTTTTTGTACATTCATTTTGTATTTCTGCTAAATTAAATAATAATGGTGCATTTTCTTTTTGTTTGGATTTTTTTACTTCTTCTATAATTGCTTTTTTATCTTTCAAATATTCTATAAAAGCTTTTGCTTCATCCTCTTTTTTAAATCCAGATTCATTGTATAATTTTGGTGAATTTAACATTTTAGATTTTTCTGTTACTTTCCATTCTGCTTTAAATGAATTTCCTTCATCTCCAAATTCTCCAATTACTTTATAGTATTTTGTTTTTACAAAGTTTCTTATTTCTCTTTCTCTTTCAACTACCATACCTAAAACACAAGTCATTACTCTTCCAACAGATATAGATACTCTATCTTGTTGTAATTCCCTTGCTATTCTTCTGCTATATATTATAGATAATAATCTTGAAAAATTTATCCCTATTAAATAATCTTCTTTTGCTCTTAAATAAGCAGCATCTGATAAGCTATCATATTCAGATTGTGATTTTGCTTCTTTAATTCCTCTTAATATTTCCTCTTCTGTTTGTGAATCTATCCATACTCTTTTTATCTGTGCACTTGGATTTGGATGTGCCATCATAAATACAAGTCTTTGTATATACTCTCCTTCTCTTCCAGAGTCACCTGCATTATAAATTTCTGCAACATCTTGTCTTTGTAATAAGCTTTTTACAATATTAAATTGTTTTTCTACAGCAGGTATTATTTCATATTTATATTCCTTTGGCATAAATGGTAGTGTGTCTAATCTCCAAATTTTAAGGTTCTCATCATATTTTTCTGGATAAGACATTGTAACTAAATGTCCAACACACCAAGTTATTATCCATTCTTCTGATTCTAAATAACCATCTTTTCTTGTAGTATTAATTTTTAATGCTTTTGCAAACTCCATTGCAACTGATGGTTTTTCTGTAATTAATAATTTTTTTGGCATTATTCTACTTCCCTCGTTTATTTGTTGGATTTTATTATATATATAATAACTTTTTTTTGCAAGATATTTTTAGTTTTTACTTTATTTTCTAGTTTTTTTGTTATATAATAGCTTTACTTTATTAAATTTAAAAAGAAAGGATTTGAATATATGGCATATAATTTTACAGAAATTGAAAAGAAATGGCAAAATTATTGGGACGAGCATAAAACTTTTAAAACTGATGTATGGGATTTTTCTAAGCCTAAGTTTTATGCATTAGATATGTTTCCATACCCTTCTGGTCAAGGTCTTCATGTAGGACATCCTGAAGGTTATACCGCAACAGATATTGTATCTAGAATGAAAAGAATGCAAGGATATAATGTATTACATCCAATGGGATGGGATGCTTTTGGACTTCCTGCAGAACAATATGCAATAAAAACCGGAAAACATCCTGCTGGATTTACAAAAAATAATATAGAAACATTTAAAAAACAATTAAAAATGCTTGGTCTATCTTTTGACTGGGATAAGGAAATATCTACATCTGACCCTAATTATTATAAATGGACTCAATGGATTTTTAAGCAATTATATGAAGATGGATTAGCAAAATTTGTTGACATGCCTGTTAACTGGTGTGAAGAATTAGGAACTGTTCTTGCTAATGATGAAGTTATAGATGGAAAAAGCGAACGTGGAGGATTTCCTGTTGTTAGAAAAAATATGAAACAATGGGTTTTAGATATTCCAAGTTATGCAGAAACTTTACTAGAAGGATTAGATGAAATAGATTGGCCTGAATCTACAAAAGAAATTCAAAGAAATTGGATTGGCAAATCTATTGGTGCTGAAGTAAAATTTAAAGTTGCTAATAGTAATTTAGATTTTACTGTATTTACTACAAGACCTGATACTTTATTTGGAGCTACATATTGTGTACTTGCTCCAGAACATGAAATTGTTTCCAAAATCACAACACCTGGACAAAAAGAAGCTATTGATAATTATATTAAAGCTTGTAGTTCAAAATCAGATTTAGAGAGAACAGCATTAAATAAAGAAAAAACTGGTGTGTTTACAGGTGCATATGCTATAAATCCTGTAAATAATAAAGAAATTCCAATTTGGATTTCTGATTATGTACTTTGTACTTATGGAACTGGTGCTATTATGGCTGTTCCTGCTCATGACCAAAGAGATTATGAGTTTGCCCAAAAATTTGGTATAGAGATTATTCAAGTCCTTGAAGGTGGAGACATTTCAAAAGAAGCCTTTACTGAAGATGGAACTCATATCAACTCTGATTTCTTAAATGGACTAAATAAAGAAGATGCTATTAATAAAATGTGTTCATGGCTTGAAGAAAATAAAATTGGAGCCAAAAAAGTAAATTATAAATTGCGTGATTGGATTTTTGCTCGTCAAAGATATTGGGGAGAACCTATTCCAATTGTTCATTTTGAAAATGGAATGGAAACATTAGATGATTCTGAACTTCCTTTAATTCTACCTGAATTAGAAGATTACAGTCCATCTAAAACTGGAGCTTCACCTTTAGATAAAGCAACAGATTGGGTAAATGTTGAAATTAATGGAAAGGTTGGAAAGCGTGAAACTTCCACAATGCCTGGTGCTGCTGGTTCTAGTTGGTATTTCTTAAGATATATAGATCCTAATAATGATAAAGAAATTGCTAATAAAGAATTATTAAAATATTGGTTACCTGTAGATTTATATATGGGTGGACCTGAACATGCAGTAGGACATTTATTATATTCAAGATTTTGGAATAATTACTTATATAATAAAGGAGTTGTTCCTGTTAAGGAACCATTTGCAAAATTACGCCATCAAGGTATGATTTTAGGAGCAAATGGAGAAAAAATGAGTAAATCAAAAGGAAATGTAGTAAACCCTGATGATATAGTTAGAGATTATGGTGCAGATGCACTAAGAGTATATGAAATGTTTATGGGACCAATTGATGCTGCTAAACCTTGGGATCCAAATGGTATAGAAGGTTCTAAAAAATTCTTAGATAGAGTTTGGAGATTATATGCTGAAACAGATAAAATTACTGATGAAGATAATGCAGAATTAGATCAAGTATATAACTACACAGTAAAAAAAGTTACAAATGACTATGAAAATATGGAATTCAACACAGCAATTAGCCAAATGATGATATTTATAAATGCAGTATATAAAACAAATTGCTTCCCTAAAAAATATGCAGAAGGATTTTTACAACTTTTAAATCCAGTTGCACCTCATATAACAGAAGAATTATGGAATAGTGTTTTAGGCTATAATACTTCTATTTCATTAAGTAAATGGCCAACATATGATGAGGCAAAAATTGTAGAAAATACTATTGAAATTCCTATACAAATAAATGGAAAATTAAAATCTACAATATTAATAGAAAAAGATTTACCTCAAGAAAATGTTAAAGAACTTGTTAATGAAAAAGTTAAAGACTTACTTGAAGGAAAAAATATTGTAAAAGAAATATATGTACCTAATAAAATTTATAATATAGTTGTTAAAGGATAGTTTAAAACTATCCTTTCATTATTTTTACGCTTCTTTGAGACCTTGAATTTAAATAGCAAACTTTAAGATATGTAGAGAAAAGGGCTCGCGAAGCATATTTGTTCTGTAATAAAAATGTAATGTTATTTTAATGTACTAGATATATTATATTAAATGTTTTTGAGTTATAATTAATGTAATAGTCACTAAGGAGAAATAAATGAGTATAGAAGTAGATTTAAAAAAAGAAGGAATAGAGGTTATAAAACCTTTAGATTCATTAATTACAAATTCAATAGCTCAATCGGTTAGCGAAAAATTAGTCGCTCAATTTCCTGAACAAAATCTTAATTATGATGATTTGTTTGCGAAAATTTCTAGATTGAATATGTATATTGCAAAAATGCCTGTTGGTTTATCTTATGCAAAATATTATTATAAAAATTGTTCAATATATTTTTGTGAAAATATAGATTTTGACGACTTAGAGCCTTATGCAATTCATGAATGTATACATTATTTACAAGAATTAAAAGATGTTAAAGGAAACTTAATTCAATTAGGTTTATGTGATTTTGGCACTTCTAATTTTCGTGGAATGGCTTTAAATGAAGCAGCTGTTCAATTAATGAGTTCTATTGCGTTAGATATTCCAAAAGATAATGTAAAATATTATGATATAACTATTCCTACAAATAGCCCTTCTTACTATACTCTTGAGTGTAACTTATTAGAACAAATGGCATATATTACTGGTAGCTATTCTCTTTTTAATAGTACATTATATAGTAATAATAGTTTTAAGAGCAAATTTATATCTTTAACAAGTGCAAAAACTTATGAAAATATAGAAAAAAATATGGACAAATTATTATCTTTAGAAGATAACTTAAGTTCTGTCATGTCTAATATTAGAACTGCTGATTCTAATGTAGATAAGTTAAATGAACAAGCGAAAAAATTGCGTTCTTCTATTAAACAAACATATTTTAGAATTCAAAAAACTATTATAACAAGCTACTTTAATCTTAATTTTAACAACATTACAACATTAGAGCAAATAGAAAATTATAGAAGAAAATTATATAATTATAAAGATTTAGTTGGAACTACAGATAACTACACATTTTTTAATGATTACTATGTATCAAAAATGGCAGATTTAGAAGAAAAATATAATAAAATTGAAGCATCTGTTATGGATAATACTCAAAACAATTTAGCTTTAGTTCCTGTAAAAGATAATTTTATAACTAGATTATTTAAAAAGGTTAGATTATTATTTAGTAAAAATAAATATACAAATAATGAAGAAGAATTTTAATTCTTCTTCATTATTTGTATTTATTTTTATTATTAGTGCTTTTTTAAGGCACTTTGCTGTTCATGATATATAATTTTAGTCCGCTCCATCTACCTGTCAGTTGGCATTTTCATGCTCGACTAAAGCACGCATTGAAAATGGCAACTGACACGTGGAGCTACTTTATTCTTTCATATTACGAAAAAATCTACTCCATATAAAGTGCCAGACGGAAACCGTAAGCAGTATAAGCATTAAATGTACAACCATAGGCACGAAAAGATGTCGGATACGTACCATATGCAGGACTAAAGCTACCGCCACGAAGAATACTTGTGTTTTGCATTGCGTTGTTATTATAAGACACTCCATTTACATATGCTGCTTCTTGTGTCCATTCCCATAAATTTCCTGCTACATCATATAAATTCTTCTTTTTTACTTGTTCTGTTGCCCCTGTTGTTAATAATACACATGAATTTGTTGATGTTAATGCACCTTCTACACTTTTAAATCCATCTGTTGCTCCTGCAGTTGTTACATTTGTGTAAAATCCTCGTAAATTTGTTAAACTTGTATTATCATAATTTCCCCAATCTATTGATGTTACTTTACTATTATCACCTTCTGCTATAAACTTCATCATTGCATCCCATTGTGTTCCTGTTACTAACATACTTTGTACTGTTGTATCTTTTCCTGTATATAACCTTCCACTCATTTCTACTGCTGTATAATAGTCTGCATGATAATATGGTATACTATTTGCTTTTACTACTACTTTTCCACTTGCTTTATTTGTTCCACTTGTTACTGGTGTGCCTTCTTCTCTTGCTATATAATCATAATTTTGCATTGTCCATGTACTTACTACTCCTGTTTGTATTGCTACTGCATTATATAAAGACTTTCCTTCTGCAAATGTTACACTATCTTCCCATTTACTTGTATTTACATTATAAGTAGATACTCCTGCTTCGTACCTTCCTATATAAAAACCTCCATATCTTTCTATTTGCTTATATTCCATTGGATTTGTTGTCATATCCCATTTTGCATTTTCTTGTCCCCAATCCTTTTTCACATAGTCTTGTCTTGTACATGGTATCCATACAAATTGGTTTCCTATTAGTTTTTCTGCATCTTCATGACTTGTCATGTCTCTTCCATTTTTCTTATATGAGTCTTGCTCTTTATCTGATATTACTACTCCTGTATTTAATGTTCCTCCTACATAGAAAAATCCTTTTGGTACTGGTATTGTTTGTCCTTCTCCGTCACTTACTGCATATACACTTGCTATTTTTGTTGACTTTGTTATTATTTCACCATTTTCTGTTGATGTATAATTTGGTGTTATTATTCCCCAATTACTTGGTGTTTTTACTACTGTCCCTGCATCTGTATCAGGCGTATTTTCTGGTAATTGTGTACCATTTAAATATGATAAAAATTTATCTAATTCCGATTGTTCTTTATCTGCTTCATTTTGGTACTTATCTACTGCATACTCTGCACCTTTTAATATTCCGTTATCTCCGTAATGCAAAATTTATTGCTACCCCTGCTAAGATTAATAATAAAATTACTGTTATTATTAATGCTATTAGTGTTATTCCTCTTGCATATTTTCCGTGTGTGTGTGTGTGTGTGTTACAGTATCAACAATCTTACCATTTTTCATTTGTTTTATTCTCCTTTGTTATTTATTTTTTTATGCATTTATTATATTCTCTAATTGTTATTCTGTCAATTATTTTTAGAATATAAAAATTCTTCGAAGGATTGACTTTTCAATTTGTAGGGGCGATTTTAATCGCCCGTTCTTCGAAGAACTTTCTTATATTTATTATATTCATTTTTTATTTTATCTAGTTAATTTTTATTGGTTATTTTTTTAGCATATTCGTTGGAGAGCGGGCGATTAAAATCGCCCCTACATTTGTTAAACTCGGCTTTGTAGCATTATTTTATATTAGCATTATATAGTTTTGCTGTTTTTCTGTCAATTGTATTTATTGTTTTTAATATGTACATCGATTAAAATCACCTTTTTATAGTGTTTTTAAAAATGAGTAGAATTTTAATATTCTACTCATTCTTCGTTAAGAGATATATTGTTTAATCTTCTTCTAAGCCGAAACTTACTCCTAATGCATTATTTATTTGATTAATTATTTCATTATCATTAATATGTCCTATCTTTTCTTTTAGCCTACTTTTATCTATTGTTCTAATTTGTTCTGTTAATACAACAGAATCAGCTTTTAAACCACACTGTTCACCTTCTAATTGTATATGTGTTGGTAACCTTGTTTTCCCTGTTTGTGATGTAATTGCTGCTGCTATCACAGTTGGACTATATTTATTTCCTAAATCATTTTGTATAATTATTACTGGTCGTATTCCTCCTTGTTCTGAGCCAACTACTGGACTTAAATCTGCATAAAACATATCTCCTCTTTTAACTACCATTTTAACCACTCCTGCTATTAGAACTTTTATTAGATATATTTTAATTTTACTCTTTTTGAGATTGTATTAATTAACAGTTAGTTATTGGCTAATATTTGTTCATCTGTATTACTGTGAATTTTTATCTCTTTATATAATATGTCTATTCTTATATTTTTGTTATCATCTTGTATTTGTAATTGTGTTGGCTTTAGTGTTTTTTTATCTATATATAATTTTTTATATGTAGTATACCTATTTGTATTTTCTTGTTTATTTGATAATATTATTTGTGTATCATTTTCTTCGTATTCTGAATTATTATCTTTTTTATATTCTTCTACAAATGAATTTAACCATAATACATTATTATTTAAGTTTTGATAATCATTATATAATTTAGTTAAACTTAAATTTGTATTTTCTATTTTTAAATTTTTTCCGTCATATGTTGTTATTATTCCTTTTATTTGTTGAGGTTCTAGTATTTCTTGTTTAAATGTATTGTCTTTATATTCTTGTTTTATTTTATATTTATTTATATTTTTATTGCTATTTACTTCTACTTCAAGCTCCGCTTCATAAGAGTTTATATTTAAAATATATTCTATAATATTTTCAGCTGATTTACTTATATTATTTCCACTTTTTAATTTTTTATAATAATTTTTATAAAAAATTAAAAAACTGCTTGAAACTATTATAATTAAAATTAATAAAATACATATCTTTTTTTTCATATTCTCATATTCCTTTCTAGTTTGAAATATATTTTTCTATTCATTCCTATAATATGACTAGAAATACTTTAATATGAAAAAATGAAAAGAACCCTACTTCAAAATTAATAGAGTTCTTTTTACTCATATGCTTTTTTTAAAATTTCTATTAGCTTATCTTTACTATAAATAGTGTTAATTTTTTGCCTTACTTTTGTTGCTTCTTTTAAGTTTTTTGTATAATATGCTAAGTGCTTTCTTAATTCTTGTATTGCGATTTTTTCTCCTTTTTCATCTACTTCCATATTTATGTGTTGTATTATTGTTTCTAATTTTTCTTTATTAGTTAAGTCTGGTAATTTTTCTCCTGTTTTTAAAAAATGAATTATTTTTTTGAATAACCAAGGATTTCCTATTACTCCTCTTCCTAGCATTATTCCATCTACACCAGTATATTCAAACATTTTTAAAGCAGTTTCTTCATTTGTTATATTTCCATTTCCTATTACAGGAATTTTTACACTTTCTTTTACTTTTTTTATTATATCTAAATCTACTTCTCCAGAAAAAAATTCTTCTCTTGTTCTACCATGTATTGTTATTGCACTTATTCCTGCTTGTTCTAGAATTTTTGCTACTTCCACTGCAACAACTTTACTTGAGTCCCATCCTTTTCTTATTTTTGCTGTTACTGGATTATTAGATACTTTTACTACTTCTTCTGCTATGGTTTTTACTTTTTCTAAATCTAATAAAAGTTTACTTCCATCGCCATTTTTTACTACTTTTGGTGCAGGACACCCCATATTAATATCTAATATATCACAATAATTATTAACATATTGTGCTGCTATTTTTAATGATTCTACATCACTTCCGAATATTTGAGCTTGAATTGGTCTTTTTTCTCCATCAGTTTTTAGTATTTGTTTTGTTTTCTCATCATTATAAAATATAGCTTTTGCACTTGCCATTTCTGTGCATACAAGTCCAGCTCCATAATTTTTGCATACAATTCTAAAAGGCTGGTCTGTTATACCAGCCATAGGTGCTAATAGTATATTATTTTCTAATTCTACATTTCCTATTTTTAATTTTTTTAAATACATTTCTTCCTCTTATTAATCAACAAATATTGTTTTTTGTCTGCGTGCACTTATATTTAATAATAATCCTATACATATAAAGTTTGTTACAAGTGAGCTTCCACCATAACTAACAAATGGTAGTGGAACTCCTGTTATTGGCAATAATCCCATTGTCATTCCTATATTTTCAAGCATATGGAATAAAAATATTCCTACTATTCCCATTGCAATATATGAACCTAAATCATCTCTTGCTGTTTTTGCAATCTGTATAGCTTTAGTAATTAGTATAACATATAATATTATAACTGCTCCTGCAATTATAAAGCCCATTTCTTCTCCTATAACTGAAAATATAAAGTCTGTAGTTTTAGGATGTAAAAATCCTAATTGTGTTTGATTTCCTTTTAATATTCCCATTCCAAATAATTGTCCTGAACCAATTGCAAGTTTAGATTGTATTACATTGTAGCCAGAGCCTCTAGGATCTAAATTTGGATTTAAAAATACATCTATTCTAGTTTTAGCATGTTCTGGTAATATAAAATTATATGCTACTGGTAATAGTATTGCAATTATTGCTATTATTGAAATTATATACTTTTTATCTATTCCTGCAACAAATAACATTAGTGCTGTTGCTAGCATAAATGCTATTGCTGTTCCGTAATCTGGTTGTTTTATAATAAGTAAAACAGGTACCATAACAATTGATAATACCCCTAATAATTTTAATGGTCTATTAATTTCATCTCTTCCTCGTTGTCCGAATTTTCTCTAATACATATGCTAAAAGTATAATAACAAATATCTTTGCAAATTCACTTGGTTGAAATCTAACAGTTTCTGTAATAGTAAACCAACTGGTTGCTCCATTTATTACAGGTGTAAATAATACAGCTACTAAAAGTACTATAAATATACCATAAAATACTGGAGAAAATTTTGCTATTATTTCATAATCAATAAATATTACTACTATCATTATAGGTATACTTATACATGTCCATATTATTTGTCTTTTTAATTCTGCATAATCACTTTCTTGAGTTGAAGAATAGAGTGCAACCATTCCTATTAATAGTAATAATATACATGTAATTAACACTCCAAATTCCATATTTTTTAATAGCTTGTTTTTCATGATTACACTCACCTCTTTCCCAAAATTTTTTTAAACATACTATAATTAGTTTGAAAAAGAATTAGTACTTTATTATAAATACCGTGCTAATTCTTTTTCAAACTTTATTTTTATATTATAATAGGAAAGTTCTACTTTCCTATTATAATATAAAAATATAACATTGCACAGAAAATTTACTTTGTAAATTTTCGCGTCAACAAATCTTTACGCTTCTTTGAGACCTTAAATTTAGATAGCAAACTTTAAGATGTAAGAAAAGGTCTCGCGAAGCGAGATTTGTTCTCTATTATAGTAAATATTTTAGTTATTCTTTTGTTGGCTTGGTTGTTGTTCCTCTTTTTTCTCCACTGTTTGTCCATTATTACTATTGTTGTTATTGTTTTCTTTTACCTCTTGCTCTTTATTTGACTCGTCTTTATTTTCTTGCTCTGTACTATTATCGCTTTCTTTTACTTCTTCCTTATTTGTTTGTTCTTTTTCTTCATTTTTTGTTTCTTCTTTTGGTTCAGTATTTAAAAGCTCTTTTTCAACCTTCTTTTCTCTTGCCATTCCACTTTTTACTTCATCTTTTATATTTTTAATTGGAATATTGGCATATAATGCTGGAGCACCATTTGTTCCATCACCATTATCTTTATTGGTTAACCTTACATCTATTGCATTTTCATCTACTTCTATGTATTTTTTAATTACTTCAATTATTTCTTGTTTCATTAAATCTAGGAAATCGGCTGATACATTTGCTCTATCTTGCATTAAAACTAAATGTAATCTTTCTTTTGCTGCATCTTTTGACTTTCCTTTTTCTTTTCCTTGTGATTTTTCATTTTTTCTTAAATTTTTAAAAAAGTTAAGTATGTTTTCGAACATCTTCTACCCTCCATCCAATTATTTTAATTTAAGTATTTCTTTTATTTTTGCTAAAAATCCTTTTTCTCTACCTGGTATTGTTACTTCGATGTTTTCTCCTAAAATTCTTTTAGCAATTTCCATATATGCTTTTCCTGAAGGTGCTTTTCTGTTCGAAACTACTGGCTCTCCTTTATTAGTTTGTGTAATTATGTATTCATCATCTGGCACTACTCCAATAAGATCTATTGATAATAAATCTACTATATCATCTACATCCATCATTTCACCTTTGCGTACCATATTAGGTTTTAGTCTATTTACTACCAATTCTGGATTTTTTATTTCAGATGCTTCTAGTAATCCTATTATTCTATCAGCATCACGAATTGCAGATATTTCTGCTGTTGTTACAACAATAGCTCTATCTGCTCCTGCAATAGCATTTTTAAATCCTTGTTCTATTCCTGCAGGACAGTCTATTAATATATAATCAAATTCTTCCTTTAGTTTACTAGTTAAATTTTTCATTTGTTCTTCATTTACGGCACTTTTATCTCTTGTTTGTGCAGCTGGAAGTAAAAATAATTCTTCAAAACGTTTATCTTTTATTAAGGCTTGTCTTAATTTACATTTTTCTTCTACAACATCTACTATGTCATACACAATTCTATTCTCTAATCCCATTACAACGTCTAAGTTTCTTAATCCTATATCTGTATCTACAAGTGCTATTTTCTTTCCTTGCATTGCTAGGGCAGATCCTAAGTTTGCTGTTGTTGTTGTTTTTCCAACTCCACCTTTTCCTGATGTTATTACTATAACTTCTCCCATAAATACCTCCTGTAAATTACATTTTTATATTATAAAATTTTTCTTTAAAATTATACAACATAAATATTCGCAATTTAACTTGTTTTTCTATATGTATATATTATATGGTTTTGCGCGAAAAGTCAATGAATTCTGATGAAAAACTAAATAAAATGTATTCTTAAAAACTAAAAGAATACATTTTATTTATAAATTTTATCTGTAATTTTTGCAAATTGTTCAAGAGTTAATGCTTCTCCTCTTATTTGTGGATTAATGCCTAGTTCTTGTAAGACTAATTCTATTTTTTCTTTTGTTATTCCAATATTAGAATTTGATATTGCATTTAATAATGTTTTTCTCCTTTGCATAAATGCTATTTTTATTATATTAAACATTTTTTCCTCATCTTTTACTTTTACAGGTGGTTCTTTTCTTATGTTTAATTTTATTACTTCTGATTCTACTTCTGGCTCTGGTATAAATGATGTATTTGGTACAGTTAAAATTTTTTCTGCTTCGGCATAATAATATACTGTATATGTTATTGCACCTGTATCTTTTTTACCTGGAATAGCTGTTAGCCTGTCTGCTACTTCTTTTTGTATCATAACAGTAATACTGTGTATAGAAAGTTTTTCTTCTAATAATTTCATTATAATTGGTGTTGTTATATAATATGGTAAGTTTGCTATAATTTTAACATTTTCATATCCTTCTTTTTTATTTTCATCTATTAATTTTTGTAAGTCTACTTTTAAAATGTCTTGATTTATTATCTCAAAATTTTTATATAGAAAAAATCTTTCTTTTAAAACATTAAGCATTCTATCATCTAATTCAATGCAAATTACTTTTCCAGCTTTTTGTAATAATTTTTGGGTTAATGTTCCAAGTCCTGGTCCTATTTCTATAACTAAATCTTTATTTGATAATTCACCAGTGTCTGCAATAGTTTGTATTACTTCTTCATCTATTAAAAAATTTTGTCCTAGTTTTTTATTTGCTGTTATTCCATATTTTTTCATTAAATATTTTGTTTCATTATAAATTTGTTCCATACTTCCTCCATATGTTTATAATAGCATAAAAATATTATAAAATCTAGTTAATACTATCCAATAGAAATAATAATCTAAAAAACGAGCTAAGCGAAAAATACAAGAGTATAGCAATTTTTTAATGAATAATATAACCTATTAAAATAAATCAGAATGGGAACCTGTCCTAGAAATGGTTAATATTAATTTATCTTTTTCAATACAATAAATTAAAAGCCAATCAGGCTGAATATGACATTCTTTGAAGCCGATTATAATTACCAGTTAAATAATGATCTTTGTATTTAGCTGGCAAAGGTTTTTCTTCTAATAATAATTGAATAACAACCTTTAATTTATTAATATCATAACCTCTTTTTTGAATTGATTTATAATCTTTCTTAAATTGATTGCTATATCTAATTTTTAGCACTATTTATCCAACTCCTCAAACATTTCATTTACACTATCAAAGGTTTTACTTAAATTTTTACCATTCTTTGTATCTTCAATTGCTTGTATAGTTTCTTTATTAAATTTAGGTTTTCTAATTTCAAAAGGAATTCCATCATTTAATATAACTTGATTTAAAAACACATTAATAGCTTCAGTAATAGATAAACCTAAATCGTTTAATGTTTCTTCAGCTCTTTGCTTAACACTAGGTTCTATTCTTATATGCAAAGTATCTGTTTTAGCCATAACTAACACCTCCTATATTTTATTATATGCATTGTATCACATTTTATACACAAATGCAACACAAAACATAAATTTTAATAAAGTGTACTTAAATAATTCTTACTGAGAATGGATTTTTTTATATTATTATTTCTAGTGTTTTGAGTAATTATTTTTTTTATGTATTTTTTATAATCTTACATAACTTGTTTTAAATGATTTATATAAATTTTTGTTTTTTTAATATATACTTCTATAACATCTATTCGTATAAATTCATTTTCTAAGTGTCTTTTATATATGTAATATTCTGCTGCTTTGTATATATGTTTTTGCTTTATATTATTTACAGCATCTGCTGGATTACCAAATTCTGCACTTGTTCTAGTTTTTACTTCTACAAATACTAGTTCTTTTTTATCTAAACATATAATATCTATTTCTCCTCTTTTGCATAGAAAGTTTCTTTCTATAACATTATATCCTAATTTTTTTAAATAATTTGTTGCAGCTTCTTCTCCTATTCTTCCTATTTCATGCTTCTGATACATATTTTTGTTTTCATTCCTTCTTTACTGTTATTCTTTTAATTTATACTCGTTTCCTGGTAACTGTTCTATTAATTCTTCTAATTCTAGCATAGTTAAAATTGTGTTTACTTCTGATATGTTCATATTTGCGCTTTTTGCAATTTGATTTACATGTACTGGATTATTTGATAATGCATTATATACTGATTTATATTCCTCTTTAACCTGTTTTTTCTCTTTATTGTTTGTATGTTGTTCTTCTAATAGTTCATTTAATATTTTAGAAGAATCTATTACCATATTTACACCATTTAAAATTAATTTATTAGTACCTACTCCATTTTTTGAGTCTATATTACTTGGAATTGCATATAACTTTTTATTTTGTTCTTGCGCAATTCTTGCTGTAATTAATGATCCACTTTTTTCTTTTGCTTCTATAATTAATACTGCATTTGATAGTCCACTTACTATTCTGTTTCTTTTTGGAAAATATTTAGATTCCGCTTCTACATTTTCTTCATATTCAGTGATAATGCATCCATTATTTGCAATTATTTTGTAGAATAACCATTCATTATCTTTTGGAAATATTTTATTAAATCCATTTCCAAGAACAGCTATAGTTTTACCTACTCCTTCTACAGCTCCAATATGTGCAAAAGTGTCTATTCCTTCTGCTAATCCACTAACTACACATATTCCTTCTTTTGAAAGCTCTTTTGCAAATTTTATTGCTTGTTCTTGTCCATAAGTTGTACATTTTCTTGAGCCTACAATTGCTACTTTTTTTATTTTTTCATTTAATAACTCAATATTCCCAACTGCATATAATTTTTTGGGCTTTTCTTTTATTTTTCTTAAAATATTGGGATATAGTTTATCTTCTACATTTAGTTCATAAATATTTTCCAATTTTTTCTCTCCTATTAAATATAATGTTATTTTTAATTTTTCCAATATTTACGGTCTAAGCTTCTATATTGTATCGCCTCTGCTATATGATTAGACTCTATATTTTCTTTGCCTTCTAAATCTGCAATTGTTCTTGCTACTTTTAATATTCGAGCATGAGCTCTAGCGCTTAAACCTAATTTTTCAAATGCGTTTTGCAATATTTTTTTACTATTTTCATCTAATATACAATATTTATCCATTAATTTTGGGGTAAGTTCGGAATTAGAATAAATTCCATAAGATTTATAACGTTCAATTTGAATTTTTCTTGCTTTATCAACTCGTTGTTTTATGGTTTCTGATGATTCTGAAATATTTTCTGGAACTAATTTTTGATATTTAACTGGTGTTACTTCTATTTGTATGTCAATTCTGTCTAATAATGGACCACTTATTTTTCCCATATATCTATTAATTGCTTGTGGTGAGCACGTACATTCTTTTTCTTTTGAGCCATAAAAACCACATGGACATGGATTCATAGATGCTACAAACATAAAGTTGCATGGATATGTAAGACTTGCATTAACTCTACTTATTGTTATAATTCTATCTTCTAATGGTCCTCTTAATACTTCTAAAGTAGATTTATTAAATTCTGGTAATTCATCTAAAAATAATACTCCATAATGTGCAAGGCTTATTTCTCCTGGCTTTGGTATTCTGCCACCTCCTACTAATGATGTTCCAGAAACTGTATGATGTGGTGCTCTATATGGTCTATGTGTAATTATTGGTATATCTTTCTTTAATGTTCCTGCAACACTATGAATCTTTGTTACTTCTAGTGCTTCTTCAAAAGTAAGCTCTGGTAATATTGATGGTATCCTTCTTGCCATCATAGTTTTTCCGCGAACCGTGGACTTCCTATAAGTAGTAAATTATGCCCACCTGCAGCTGCTACTTCTAATGCTCTTTTAACATTTTCTTGTCCTTTTACTTCTGAAAAGTCCAATTTATATTGTTTATTTTCTTCAAATAATTTTTTTAAATCTGATTTTTCTTCTGGTATTTCTACTTTTTTATTTAAAAAATCTACTACTTGCTTTAAATTTTCTACACCTATTACTTTTATTCCATCTACAATTGATGCTTCTTTTGCATTTTGTTTTGGAACAATTATTGTTTCTATTCCTAAATTCTTTGCTTCGATACTCATTGGTAATATTCCATTGGCTTTATTTATTGTTCCATCTAGAGATAATTCTCCAATAAATACTGTTTTTTCTAAATTCTGTTTTTGTATTTCTTCTGAATCTAATAATATTCCTACTGCAATAGGCAAATCAAATATAGAACCTTCTTTTTTTGTATCTGCTGGTGCTAAATTTACCACAATTTTTCTGGATTGTACTTCGAAACCTGAATTCTTTATTGCAGTTCTTACTCTTTCTTTTGCTTCTTTAACACTGGTATCTGGCAATCCAACAACATCCCATGAAGGTAGTCCGAGGTGATACATCAACTTGTACTTCAATAAGATAGCCGTCTAAGCCATGTAATGCCATACTTTTTACAATTGACAACATACATTATTCTCCTTTTATTAAATTTTATTTTTGGAAATTTTTTAGATAATTAAGATTTATAGATTTAAATTTTTAGAATTAATAAAGCTAATATACATTTGTTTAAATTATTTGTCAAGCAAATTTATTTATTATTTTACTATTTTACATATATTTCATCTTATTTTTATTGATTTTTCGTTTTTTATAATATACAATTATTAATATAGAGTTATTAAGAACAAATCTCGCTTCGCGAGACCTTTTCTCTACATTTTAAAGTTTGCTATCTAAATTCAAGGTCTCAAAGAAGCGTAAAGATTTGTTGACGCGAAAATTTACAAAGTAAATTTTCTGTGCAATGTTATTATTGTATATAATAAAGCCTTATTCGGAGGTTCCAATGAAAAAAAATATAACAAATTTAAATAAATATAAACAAAATAAAAATATGACAAATACAATTCCAGCTTATAAATTTAGGGCTGTTTCTGCTCTTGCATTCTTAGCTTTGTTTTTGCTTATTGTTAGATTAATTTTTTTACAATTTGTTCAAGGTGCTTCGTTAAAAGAAGCTGCATATAAACAACAAACTGTAAATCAACTTATTAATCCAAATAGAGGTAATATTTTAGATTCAACTGGAAAAATTTTAGCTACTAGTGCTCATGTTGATACAGTTTCTATAAATCCAACGAAAATTAAAGATACTACCGAAGAACTTACTAAACAAAAAAAGGAAAAGGTTGCAAAAGCCTTCTCTGAAATTTTTGAGTTGGATTATGAAGAAACTCTTGCAAAAGTAAACAGTACATCTTCTATTCAGACAATTGCAAAAAGAGTTGAAACAGACAAAATAGATGCATTAAAAGCATGGATGAAAGATAATAAAATTTCCGTAGGAATTAATATAGACGAAGATACTAAAAGATATTATCCTTATAATAATTTAGCTTCATATGTTATAGGATTTTGTAATGATGAAAATCAGGGAATTTATGGTATTGAAAGAAGTTACAATTCTTATTTAACAGGTACTCCTGGAAAAATAGTTACTTCTACTGATGTTAATAGAGATGAAATTTCTGATAAAAATCAAAAATATATTGATGCTGAAAATGGTTATAATATTAAATTAACTATAGATGCTAATATTCAAACAGTCGTTGAAAAATACTTATCTACTGCTGTTACAAATAATAATGCTACTCGTGGAAATGCAATTATTATGGATCCTGATACTGGAGATATTTTGGCTATGGCATCATACCCTGACTATGATTTAAATACTCCTTTTACTCCATCTACAAAATACTGGCAAGAAAAATGGGATTTAATGACTTCTGTAGAAAAAACAGAAATGTATAGAAACTCAAATATTTCTAGCACATATGAACCCGGTTCTACATTTAAAGTATTGAATGCTGCAATTGCTCTTGAAGAAAATATTACAGATACTGACATTGCTGATAGTTTTTCTTGTCCAGGTTATGAAATGGTAAATGGACAAAAAATAAATTGTTGGACAACTGGTGCACATGGACACGAAACTTTAAGACAAGTATTAGAAAATTCTTGTAACCCTGGTATGATGCAACTTTCAAATAAAGTTGGGGTTCATACTCTTTATAAATATTATAGAGCTTTTGGACTTTTTGATAAGACAGAAATCAATCTTCCAGAGGAAGTTGCTGGTATTTTCCATAATGAAGATAATGTTAATGCAATAGATTTAGCTACAATGGGATTTGGGCAAGGTATTACAGTTACCCCTTTACAACTAGTAACTGCAATTTCTTCTATTGCTAATGATGGTGTTCTTATGAAACCAAGAATTGTAAAAGAAATAATTAATAGTGATACTGGTGCTGTTGATACTATTGATACAACAGAAGTTCGTAGAGTAATATCTACAGAAACTGCCAATAAAATGAAAAGTATGATGGAATCTGTTGTTACAAATGGTACTGGTTCTTCTGGAGCTGTTAAAGGTTACTCTGTTGGTGGAAAGACAGGTACATCTGAGTCCCTTTCTAAATCAACAAACAAAGGATATGTAGCTTCATTTGTTGCCATATCTCCTGTTGAAAATACAGAGGTAGTAGTACTAGTTGCCCTATATGATCCACAAGTTAAAAATTATCATGGTGGAACAATTGCAGGCCCTGTTGTTTCTAATATTTTAGCAGAAACTCTTCCTTATTTAGGAATAGCTCAAGATAAAGATGCAACTTCTAATTCAAACTCTGAATCATTAAAAAGTGTACCAAATGTAGTAAATAAAACTATAGCAGAAGCTGAAAAAATATTATCTAATAATGGATTTAATTTTATATATAATGGAAGTGGAAATGTAAATGAAACTTTAGTTAAAGAACAAGTACCTTCTGCTAATACAAAACTATCTAGCGACTCTCTAATTATGCTATATAGTGCTGAGAATACTGTTAGAACTTCTACTACTGTCCCTAATTTACAAGGTATGTCAGCAGCTCAAGCTGAAAATTCATTAAAATCTAAAAATTTAAATATTTCTATTGAAGGTTCTGGCAGTGTTGTTTCACAAGAACCTGCAGAAAATTCTTCTGTTGAAGAAGGTACTGTTGTAAAAGTAAAATTGGAGTAATGTAAAGAGACAAACATTTAGTTTGTCTCTTTACATTATTACCTCTATTTCATATATTTTTCCATTATCAATTAATTTAATCTGTTTATCTTCAATTTCATATCCATCTACTATAAATTTTTCTATTCCTGTCATTTTTCCATTTGGATTTTTTACTTTTATATTGTACACACTACTTTTATATTCATACCTTATGCTATATTCTTTCCAATCAGGAGATATACATGGATTTATTGTTAAAATATTATCTTTTATTTTTAAGCCTAAAATATATTCTATTCCTGCTTTATATAACCAACTGCTAGAACCTGTATACCAAGTCCATCCACCTCTTCCTGCTAGATTATTTACTCCATATATATCTGCTACTACTACATATGGTTCTACTTTATATCTATTTACTTCTTGCTTTGTCAATGTGTGTTCTATTGGATTAATTATTTTAAAATAATCTACAGCTTTATTTCCAAATCCAAGTTTTGTTTGTGCTATAATTGCCCATATTGCACCATGTGTGTATTGTTGTTATGGACATTTTTTCTTAAATTAGCAAGATAATTGCATTTGGCGTTGTTGTTCTTCGAAAGAAAATCCTCGACGTACCTTCGTACGCCTGTGGTATTTCTTTCTCGAACGCCTAGCCAAATAACAATTCTTTTGCTAATTAACTCTGTTCCATTCTAATCTTACGCACTTTTAATCTCATATTTCTTTCTAGCACATATAAATTTATTTAAATTATTATTAACTTCTTGTAGTGGTTTAAAGTTGAAATAAATATCAACTTGCTTATCACTATGAATTTCTATTTTTTCTATAAACTCTCTAATTATTTCTTTTGTTGGTTTTTCCATATTAAGAAATTCTCCTATTAAATTATCTAGTCTACTTTCATTTTCTGTTTTATCATTTTCTCCAGATAATTGTTGTTCAAGCTCTTTGATATTCTGTTCATAACCTCTAACAATTTCTTTTATTCTGTTTGCATTTTTCATATATTCATCAAGTGTGATAATTCCTGCAAGTCTATCATCATACATTACTTCGAGCTTTCTAGTTTCTTTTTCGATTGTCTCTTTGAAAGAGTCTATCTGCTTCTTTATATTAAATTCTTCAGACTGTTTTGATTTCGACTGTTTTGCGATTTCTTCTAGTTTTTTTGTATTGGTATAAACCTTACAAACTTCTCTTAAAACTTCTAGCATTTGTTCTTCAAAAACTTGATAATTAAAATTGTGTGGAGAACATACATCAAATTTTCCAAACCTTCCATATCTTTGACATCTACCATATATATTTCCGTTTTTATCTGGACTTCTTATTCCTATATATCCTTTGCAATCATAACATCTAAGCAATCCTTTGAATAAATAATCATTTTGGACTACCCTTGAACCTTTAGTTGCCCCAATTACTTTTTTTGCTCTTTCAAAATCTTCTTTACTTATGATAGCTTCATGCATGTTTTCTACTCTTACCCAATCTTCTTCAGGAAGATTAATGAATTTTTTAGATTTAAAACTTACCTTTTTTCTCTTTCCTTGTATTACTGTTCCTGTGTAAATTTCATTTGAAAGAATAAATCTTACAGTAGATTGTTGCCATAATCCATATGTTAAAGACTTTGTACCTCTTGTTTTCTTATTATAATCTGATGGAATTGGAATTTTATTTTTACTTAAGTAATCTGCAATTTGCATTGTACCAACCCCTGCTAAATATTTTTCATATATCAGCTTTACAACTTTCGCCGCTTCTTCATCTATTATTAAATGATATTTATTTTCTGGATCTTTTTTATAGCCATATGGTGCTGTTCCTAAATATTCTCCATTATTTCTTTTTGCTTGTAATACACTATTTATCTTTTTTGATGTATCTTTAGCATACATTTCATTTAATATAGACTTAAATGGTGCAATATCATTATTTGATGTATCATAAGCGGTATCTATATTGTCTAAGATAGCTATAAATCTAACATTATGCTCTGGAAAGTAATCTTCGATATATAATCCTGATTGCACATAGTTTCTACCAAGTCTTGATAAGTCTTTAGTTACTACCATATTTATTTTGCCGTTTTCAATATCTGCTATCATTCTATTAAACCCTGGTCTATCAAAACTTGTACCACTTACACCATCATCAACATATTCTGCAATAAAGTTTAGTTTGTTTTCTTTAATATATTGCATTAGCAAAGTCCTTTGATTTCCAATGCTTTCGCTTTCTTGATATTTTTCTTTTTCTTCGTCTTCTCTTGAAAGTCTTATATATATGCCTACTTTATAATCAATATTATTCATTATATTTAAGCTCATTTTTCCTCCTTCCTGCTAAAATAAAAATGAGATAATATTGATACTCTTATATTAATGTATACAACCTCCTATGTATTCAGTTGCATAAGCCAGCTGTAACTCAGCCAAAGCTTCAAACAGCTGACTTAATTATATCATATTATCTCTTGTTTTTCTATTGATTTTACTAATTTGTACTATTATTTCTTAATATATAATTGCTAAATGCTCTTTCTATAACATTTTCTAATTTTTCTCCATTTTCATTAAATATTATATTTATTTTAAAACCATTTCTTTTTTTATATTTTCTTTTTTCTATGTTTTCTTCTTGCATTACATTCACTCCTCTAATTGTAATTATTTCCAATTTTCTTATTTTTATTCTTTATAGAAAATACTATATTAGTATCTGTAATGCATTTTACTATGTATTCTATTGTTTAGTTTAAAATAGGTACATAAAAAGAAAAAATGATAGAAAAAAAAAGCTATAAAAGCTTCAATTTTTGTTCCGATATCGTGGTAAATAAAATCTTATGTTCAATATTCACTAGCGTGGTTTTTGACACCCTCTTTGCTATTTAGGCGAAAATCTCCTAAAACCTTTTTTGCTCTCGGAGAGATTTATTCTTTATATTCTAAATCATTTTCTTTACACCAATTTATAGCTATTTCTTTATATTTTTCTTCTCTATAATTATACCAATCTTGAATTATATTTACTTCAAAGCAATAAGCTTTAAATCTCCTAAAAGCTCCTTTTCCTTGTATTAATCTATATAAATTATTTCTTATTTCAAGATTATTTATTGTATTTATAAAATCAAGCATTATTTTATACTCATTTATTTCATATTGTGTTGGAAGTATTATAGATTTTTCAAATAGTTCGTCCAATTCATCTTCTGATAAATCTCCATATTCTCCTATACTTGATAAAAAAATTTCATCTTTTTCTAAATTATAATAACAATCATCATATTTATTTACCATTTCTAATCCTTCTATTATTTTAGATAAAGTAACCATTTTTTTCTCTCCTTATTATTCTACTTATAAAATTGTCTAAATTCAATTGGTGAATACCCACCTAACATATATTGTGGGCTATTGTTATACCAATCCATAAATAAATCCGTAAATTTTTTCAATTCAAAATCATCTTTAAACATACACATATTAGATAACTCTCCTAAAATATCTATTCCTAACTCATTCTTTTTTACTAATTGCTTAAATGTCCATTCATGTATATTATCATTTTTAGATTTCAAAAACTTATATAACTTTTGTACCTTTTCATTACAATAATATTCTTCTCTTTTTAATATTTCTTGCTTACTAAATTGTTTATATTTCATCTTTCTTGCTTTTTGTTCTTCAGCAATTTCACCTATATCTATTGGTGAATAATCTTCATCTAAATATGTAATAAATGCCTGTATTTCATTTGTGTTTGTCCATCTAATATCATAATCATTTACAAATATATTCAAATTCAATCTTGTAAAAAATATACCTCGTAACTCCCTTTCTGTTATTATTTCATTCATATATTTACACAATTGTTTCCTCAAAAATTCAAAATCTACTATTCCATATGAATATAACATCCCTACAGTTAAAGATTCTATATCTCCATATCTTTTTGCTATTTCTTTATTTTCTGCCGAAAATAGTCTTGTCAATTTTTCTATTACTCCTGGATTAAGTGAGTAATTATAATTATGATATTTAGCTCTCATAACTATAATCATAGCTTCTTCTAAGTATCTTATATCTGGATGCTCCCTTTTATAGAAAAAAGATTTTATATCATCACTTGTTTTTGTATATTCAATTAATCTTTCTAAATCTTTATAGGCTCTATATGGTAGCATTTTTATTATTTCTTCATCATCTGCATTCTCATACATACTTGGTATCATTTTAAGTATGTTTTCTTTTGTTGTATTTTCTTTAATATCTTGATTAAATACACTATTTACTACAAATAGCATTGTGTCTTTTGATACATTTATTCTTCCATTATATTCTCCCATATTTTCTCCTTTATTTCTTCATATATTTTGTATTTCTTCCGCTTCCTATTATTTTAATCACACCATTTTTTACCATTGTTCCTAAAACTGCTTCTACTGTTGTTGCACTTACATCTGGCAGTATCTTACATATTTCTGCTTTTGAAATAGGTGTTAGATTATTTAGTACTGTTGCTTCAATTCTTGCTTTTTTAGTAATTTTATTACTATTTACAATGCTAAATCTTTTATCTAACTCTTTATAACACATATATAATGTTGATAAAAAATTTTCTATAAAAGGAACATAGCTTTGTTTATCTTCTATCCAATCAATAGATGATAATCGTAATGCTTCATAATAATTACCTTTGCTGTTGTTTATTTGTTCTTCAAAAGAAATATATTTGCCAACATCAAATTCATTTTTATATAATAGCAATAGTGTTAATAATCTCGACATTCTTCCATTTCCATCTCTAAAAGGATGTATACAAAGAAAATCAAGAATAACACAAGGTATTAATAATAATTGATTAATATTTGCATTATTGCATGCATCATTATATGCCAGTACAAGTTGTTCCATTGCAGCTGGTGTTTCTTTTGCATTTAATGGTTTAAACCTTACTTTTCTATTTCCTTGTCTATCTTCTTCAATAATATAATTATTGTTTATTTTATATTTACCAGCATCTTCAGCTCCTGTGTATGACATCAATATTTCATGTAATCTTAATATTGTATTTTCATTAAATTCTATATCCTCATAATGTAAATGTATTTCATTCAATGAATCTCTATATCCAGCAATTTCATTTTCATTATGATTTAATGGTTTGCTATTTTGGTTTACTATTTCTTCTATACGCTCATCGCTAGTTACTATTCCCTCTATAGCATTTGAACTTTTAACAGATTGGACTATAGCTATTCTTTCTAATTCTGTAAATATTCTTTCATGTTCTTCTTTTCTTATCTTTGCTCCTGTTTTTAATGAATATATAGTCCCTGTTATATTTATTAAATTAGCTGGTAATAATCCATTATCCAAAAAAGAATAATCAAATTTTTTCATCTAAATTCTCTCTTTCTGCACATTTCTTGTATTTTTATCTGCATATATTTTAAATCTTTCTGCATATATTTTATCACTATATATGCAGAAAATCAATAGTTATATGCAGATTCCATTACGAATTTTTTCCTTTTAGGGAATTTTTCGTAATATACGTATGTAAGAGTATCAATATTTCTAAGGATTACAATCTCACATTCGTTCGATTGCATACTATATCCGTAACTCAAGCTTTGCTTTCGAACGGCTATATCAACAACACACATGTGTGTATTGTCCTCCATTTTCTCTAATACCTGGCAAATATGCTTTAATATATCCTGGTTCTATATCACTTTTTTCAAAAGGCGGATCCAATAATTTTATTAATAAATTTTCTCTATCTACTAAATGATTTTCTAAGCTTTCCATCGCTATATATTTTTTATCATTCTCACCTGCATCTGATATTACAGCCCAACTTTGTGAAATACTATCTATTCTACATTCCTCATTATCTCTTGTTCCTAATATTTTTCCATCATCAGTAAATGCCCTTCTGAACCATTTTCCATCCCATCCTATATTGTTTAATGCGTGTTTTAAATCATTTTGTACTTTTTTATATTTTTCTACTCTATCAAAGTCTTTTTTATATTCACATATTGGTATAAATCTATTTAATACTTCATAAAGGAAAAATCCTAACCATACACTTTCACCTTTTCCCTTGTTTCCAACTGTACTAAAGCCATCATTCCAGTCTCCTGTTCCTATTTTAGGTAAACCGTTTTCTCCAATATTTATTCCTTTATCTATTGCTTTTAAACAATGTACATATATACTATCTTTATTTTCTGTTTGTAAATGAATATCATATTTTTCATCTTGATTTTCTTCTAATACTTCTGCTTGTACATATGGTTCTTCTTCATCTAAAATATCATATTTTCCAGTAAAGTTAATATATTCACTTGTAACATATGGCAACCATAGTAAATCATCTGAAAATTTAGTTCTTATTCCTTTTTTGGTTTCATCATGCCACCAGTGTTCTACATCACCTTCTATAAATTGATGTTTCGCATGTTTTAATATTTGTTTTTTCATATATTCTTCATTTATATATTTTATTCCCATTGTATCTTGCAACTGGTCTCTATACCCAAATGCTCCACCTGATTGATACAATCCTGTTCTAGCCCATAATCTACAAGCTATAGTTTGATATACAAGCCATCCATTTAATAAAATATTCATTGATTCTACTGGTGTTTTTATTTGCACTTTTCTTACTTCATTTAACCAATACTTCTTTGTTTCTTCTAATTCTTTTTTACAATTTTCTATTTCTGTATATTTATATGCTATTTCTTTCATTTTTTCTTCTGTTTCATCTGAACCTAAAACTATTGAAATTTCTTTATCTTCATATGCTTTTAACTCTAGCAAAAATTCTATTGCAATACATGATTCTTGTCCTAAAGCATTTTCTCCGTCTAAACTTATTTTATTTATTGCTTCTGGGTTACTTAAATTGCCGTTTTCTCCTATGAAACTTCTTTTATTTCCTGTAAATGATTTTATATTCACACTACTAGATATATAACAATTTGTTTTTTCTAAATCTGTAGTATATAAACTTTTTCCAAATACTATATTAGAATCTTTATCAAATTTAACATCTATTGTGCCATTAGTTTTTACTATATCTTCTCCTAAAACTGGTTTTATATAATAAATTAATTTTAATTCTCTTTTTTCTGGTGAAGTATTTTTAATTCTTAATATATTAACTTTTACATTATCATTTATTGGAACAAATGTCTCTAATTCTTGTAATAATCCTAATCTTATATTGATATATTTTGCATAACCTAATCCAAATACAGTATAATAATCTTCCTCGTCATTATTTAGTTTTGATGATAAAGTCCATGTTTTTCCATAATCTTTATCTTGTAAATATATTATTTCTGATGGTGTATCTAAAACAGTATTATTGCTCCAATCTGTTATTCTATTTAATCTACTATTTTTATACCATGTATAACCTGCAAAATTATTTGTTACTATAGTACCAAAGTGTTCATTTGAAAGTACATTGCTCCATGTTGTAGGTAATTTTACATCTTTAGTTTCTTTTATTATATATTCTTTTCCATCTTCTGAAAATCCACCATATCCATTATAATATTTTAAGTTTTCTACATCTATAATAGAAGTTTTACTATCTTCTTGTATTGGTTTATTTTTTATAATTTCATCCTCTATTTTAGGTAAAGAATTTAGATATTCATCTTCCTGCTCTTTTAATGCTGTTTTTATATTTCCATTATGTGCATCTATTATTAAATTTGCTTTAAATTCTAATAATTCCTGTGTTTCTGCATCTGGAGAATTTAATAAAAATATTCCTCCTCTTTGTTGCATTAGATACATTAAATGTTTATTACTTATTTCTGTTTTTACAGCATCTTTTATATATCTTTCTTGCATATTTTCTTCTAAATTTAATATTACCAAATCTACTTTTATATTTTTTATTCTAAAAAATTCATAAGCTTTTAGTATATCTTTTATAACATATATATCATTAATATCTTTTATTTTTACTAATAGTATTGGCTCATCTCCAGATATTCCAAATTTCCATAATTGTTTTTGCTCATATATAACGTTTTTATCTTTCATATACATTTTTCTTAAAGGGTTTTGTGCTATTATATATGACAACATTTTTTGATAGTTTTCAATGTCTTTTCCTCTAATACCTAAATATCTTGCTTCCTCTTCTACTCTTACCCTTGATAATTCAAAAGCTTTTTTTACATTTTCAGTATTTAAATATTTATTTAAATTTTCTTTTGCTTCTTCTTCAGATTCTGATACTGATATTACCAAATTTAGTATTGCTTTTTCGTTTGGTTTTATAGAAATTGTCCTTTTTAGCGCAACTACTGGATTTACTGTTAGTCCCATACTTTTTGAAAATGGAAGTGAATTTTCAATTGCCTTTGGTATTTGCATTCCTGCCCCAGCGTTTAACTTTTCTCCATCTATTTCGTATTCTAATTCTCCTATTGTTTTATTTTGTGTTTGTAAATTTACTGCTAAATTTATAGGTTCTCCGCTTCCTCTTGGTTCTCTTCTAATTAAAATCGAATTACTATCTTCTATATATTTATATCTTAAAAATAAATTATTAAATGCTCTATGAGCATAATCTTGTTCTTTTGATGAAAGTACAGGTTCAAACATTCCCGTTATTTCTAATGTTTCTTCTGTTAATGAATTATTTTTTAATTCTATTGTTCTAATTTCTACTGGTTCATTAGGTGCTGTAACCACTTTAATGGTTGTTTGTATATTATCATCTACTCTTACAAATTTGCACATATCTGGCGTGAAATTTACTTCATATTTACTTGGTTTTACTGTACTATTTTTTTCAATAGAATTCCAAATTTTATTAGTTCTTAGATTCTTTATATAAAATTGTATACCTTGTGATTCATCATCTGTTATTTTAAATCTATTTATTAATATATTCTTATATTGACTAAATCCTTCTCCTCGTTCATTTATTGCAGTTGTGTAATTTTCGTTAGAAATTACGTTATAATTATTTAAATAACTATTTAATTTTGTTATTGTTTTTACTGTATAATTTTCATAATCTATATTTTTTATTTTTTCTATTTTTTCTTTCTTTTCTTTAGTTATTATTACATCTTTAGGCATTCGTTCTTGCAAAATCACGTCAACTGCTTGAATTTCTGGATTTTTACTAAATCTTTTTTGAATAATATTATTATTTATTAAATTATTTATAGATATTAATATTAATCCTTGATGATGTGCCATATAATTTTTTACTATTTCATATTTTTGTTTTTTCTTTAATCTTTCTGGAGTATAGTCTACCGCTTCATAAAATCCATATTTTTGATACATTCCTAATTCTTCTAATTTTTTTATATTAGCAATTACTTCTTTAGGCATAGTAAAAATAGCAAGTATACTACCATAAGCAGATACTACCATTTCATCTGCCAGACCTCTTTTTAGTCCTAACCAAGGTATTCCAAATGCTTTATATTGATAATTTGAATTTAAATCTTTTAAATTAAATGCCGATTCAGATATTCCCCATGGAATCCCTAATTTTTTTGCATATTCCATTTGACTCATGAGCATAAATTTACAAGATTCATCTATTAAACTTGAAGGATAAGTTTTTATATTTATATTTGGCATTAAATATTCAAAAGCTGTACCTGACCATGATACAAGTCCTTTGTAGCCATTCATTGTTGTTAATGTTCTGCTTAAATTTTGCCAATGCTTTGAAGGTATATCATTTTTTGCTATTGCTATAAGACTTGCTTGTCTTGCTTCTGAAGCTAATAAATCATAATATGAGTCTGTTAATTTGTTTTCTTCTATATCAAATCCTATTGAAAATAATCTTTTTTCATAATCATATAATACCTTAAAATCTGTATTTTTTATTATATTATCTATTACTAAAATTAAATCTTCTACATCATAATTTTCTTTTTCTTTAATTTCTTCTAAAAATACTTTTAGCACAAACATATAGCCAATAAAATTTCCACTATCTACTGTAGAAATATATCTTGGTGCAAGTGGTTGTAAAGTTTTTATATTATACCAATTATATAAATGTCCATTCCATTTTTGTAATTTTTGTATTGTATCTAACAAATTTTTTATTAAATCCATAGCTTTTGCTAAGTCTATATATCCTAAATCGTATGCACTAATTATACTTAATGCGCCTAAACCTATATTAGTAGATGATGTTGTTTTAACAACTTTTGGATTTCTATTTTCTTGATAATTATCTGGTGGTAAATAATTATTTTCCTTATTCATATATTCATCAAAATAGCTCCATGTTCTTTTTCCTATATCTAATACATAGTCTAATTCTTGTTTATTTAATTTTTCACGCTGTACTTTATCTGCTTTTTCTTTACTTATATACCATAAAATTGCCGGAGCAATCAAAAATAGTATACATATAAAATATAATATTATATTTAAAAAAGTAATATCGTATGAAGATATTATAATTATACCTATAATTCCAGCTATAACATTTATAAACATTTCTTTATAATATGTCTTTAAATTTTGCTGTCCTAAATTCTCGGATTCTTCAGCTGTAGTCCATTCTAGTAAATGTTTTTTTGATACTTTCATTCTATATCTTGTTCTTATAATTGCATCAAATGTATAATAAGCTTTATGTGGTATTGTTAATATACAAATTATACCTCTTAATAGACTTGCTTTTATTCCACTTATACTTTTACTAAATGTTTTTGTCCCAAATCCTATATTTTTTTGTGAACTTAAATACGAAAATATAGTCAATATTTGTGGTATTAATATTGTTATAAACATTAACAAAATTATTGGCCATATTTTTATATCTAATATTACTTTTAAAATTACCATATATATTATTGCTAATAATACAGTAACTTCTATTAGGCATCTTCTTAAATTGTCTAATATTTTAAATTTATCTAATAATTTTAATGGATTTTTCTTTTTCGTTTTATTTTGAGTTAATATATCTTTTTTTAGCCATCCAGATATTTGAACATCTCCTCTAATCCATCTATGCAATCTTTTTACAAAAGATATATATTTAGAAGGATATCCATCTAATAATAAAATATCTGATGCTAATCCGCATCTTAAATAGCTTCCTTCTAATAAATCGTGACTTAAAACTGTATTTTCTGGTATTTGCTCTTTTAATACAGTAGAAAATGCTTGTAAATCATATATTCCTTTACCAGTAAATATTCCTTCTCCAAAATTATCTTGATAAACATCAGATATTGCATTTGCATATGAATCTGTTCCACCTTCACATGCAAAAATTTGCGTAAAAATACTTTTCCTGCATACATCTAAATTAATTCCAACTCTAGGTTGTATTATTCCATGTCCTTTTATTACTAAATCATTTGATTTATTTAATACTGGTTTATTTAAAATATGAGATGCTGCACCAATTAATTCTAATCCTGTATTTAAAACTAAGTCTGTATCTGCATCTAATGTTATTACATATTTTATTTTAGGAATTTCTAAATTTTCCATAGTATTTGCTCTAAATGGATTTTTTATATTTCCTAAAATATATTCATTAAATTGATTTATTAATCCTCTTTTTCTTTCCCAACCTAAGAAGCTATTTTCACCTTCACACCAAATTCTTTTTCTGTATATAAATTGAAATCTTCCAAATTTTTCGTTATTAGGATACTTATCATTTAATTTTTGTGTTTGTAATATACCTTCTTTTATAATTTCTTCATCTTTTTGTTCTTTTTCTTTGCTAGAAGGATTTGTGTCTGCAAGTAATGTAAAATATATATTTTCTGATTTATTTGCTAAATAAAATATTTCTAATTTAGATAATAACTCTTTTACCTTTTCAGGACTCTTTACTATAGTTGGTATTATTACCATTGTTAAAGCTTCTTTTGGTACACCTGATGAATAATCCATTTTAGGTATTAATTGTGGCTTTACAAATTTATTTAATATACTATTTATTATTTGTATTACAATTTCTGTTGCTGGAATAAATGCAACTAAAAATGTTATTATTGCAATTAATAAATTGGTTTGTTTATATATTGGTATAATACTAACATAAGTTAAAATAATAGATAAAATTGCAATTGTAAAAATATAATATTTTACCTTTGTTTCATTTTTTATATTAAACATTCTATTATACTGAATAGCTTTATATAATTGTTCTTTTCCATCATCTATTAGGTAATACCCTATATGAGATTGTCTTGAACCTTCCTCCGCATTTTGCGCTAATTCTAAAGCTTTTTTCGTTATATAAATTTCAGAAATTTTAGTTTTATTTGCAATTTCTTTTATTTTTTCTCTATAATAAGCCTTCGTTTTATAATCCATTTTTTCATAAACTTTTGCAGGGTCTTTTTTTAATAATTCCTCTACTCCATTTATTTCTTCAAAAATTTCTAAAAAGTTAATTCGCTGTATTTGTTTTATACTTTTTATACAATTTCCTATTAATACTTTTTTTACTGCTATATCAAAATGTTCTTTTTTTATTACTTCACTTACACTTGTACCCATTTTCATTACTTGTTCTTCTAATACTTCTAAATATTTTTCTGTTTTTTTACCCATTTGTTTTAATCTATAAGACATATATTCTATAAATGGATATTTCATTTGAGAAGGTTCAATAATTTTATTTTTATAATTAGAATTTAATGAAAATTGTTGTTGACCTTTTGTTTTATATTCTACTAATCTTTCTAATATATTTTCTACTCTATATTTTTGCATTTGAGCAGAATAAATTTTTTCGCATACACTTCTAATATTTTCTATTATTGAAATTTGTAAAAATATATTTATATTCCATATCTCTTCCATATTTAATGTCTTTTTTCTTTGATATGCTTTTAATAATTTTTTTAATATATTTGGATTAATTTTTGAATCGGTATATGCTACTATTTCTGTTGCGAGTACATATATTCTTGCAAATCCTTTATATGCTCCATTTGCTAATGCTACAAAATTTATATATTTTTTAAGTGGTAACTCTTTTTGAATAGTTTTTACTGCTTCTTCAATAATATAATAATTATCTAATAGCCACTCTCCAGCAGGATGAATATTAATACCTAATTTTAAATGTTTATTTAACATTTCATATGTTTTTGTTATAAATTTAAAATTATCTTGCAATCGTGGTATTGGATATGTTTCTTTTGCTCCCTTTTCTTGTAATACATGATCAGATGCTATTTTTTCTAAATAATTTTCTAATTGTTCTTCATCTAATACTGCTCCTTTTATATTTAAAATTTTAACTAACTTCAAAAAACTCCACTCCTTGATATGTATTTTTGAAATTAGTTTTTCCTAAATTTATTTATTTATGCAAATTTATCAATCTGTATTTTTTATTTGAAGCATAAGATAAAAGACGTAAGTTTTTTGCAATATTTTAGTTTAATATTTAAAAAATTGCTAAAATAAAAACTTACGCCTTTATTTTTTATTTTCTTAACTTTCTTGATACAAATGCAATATTAATTATGCAAGCTACTATTAATATTATTATAAAATTATTTTCTCCTGTTTTAGGTAATTCTGTTTTTGCTGTAGTTTTATCGTTATTTTCTTTTTGCGTTTTATTTTTTTCGTTATTAGTTTTATTATCATTTTTATTTGTATTATTGTTTGTAGTAGAATTATTGTCTTTATTTTCAGTTACATTATCATTATTTTCTACATCTGTTTTATTATTTAAGTTTTCATTTTCATTTTGCTGTTCATTTTCGTCTTTATCTATTTCATCATTTTCTTGCACATTATCATTGTCGTTATCATTGTTATTATCATTATCATTATTATCTGGAACTTCTTCTGGTTCTGTACTATCTTGAGTTATTTCAGTTATTGTAACATTTCCAATATAATTAGCTCCTATACTTTCTTGCCAAATATCTGGATTTGCTAATTGAATACATTTATAGTTATTGTCTATGCTCATATCTCCAGTTTGTGAAATTCTTAAATATATATTCCATGTACCTAAATCTATATTTTCTGGTAAGTTAGCATTTATATCTACATTAGAAATTTCTCCTGAGTTCCAAGTAGTAGCATCTACATTAACAGGTATTTCATACATTTTTTCATCTTTTTCTAATACTAAAGTAACTTTTTTATCATTAATTAAATTAGCGAATCCAACATTTTCAATTTGTAATTTTATTTTTATTGTATCATTTGCTTCTATATTTTTTACAATTTCTGATTTTCTTAAAACGAATCTATATCCTAAATGATTTGCTATGTATGTATACCCTGATTGTCCTTTATAAAGATTATCCTCTCCATTATATATTTCGTCTTTCCATGCATTAATTACATTATTATTCCACTCAGAATTTAAATATGTAGTATGAGTTTTAAAAGCTTCTTTTGACATATATGCTACTGTGTTTAAAGGAGCTCCACTAGCATAATTTGCAACAACTTCGCCTCCATAAAATGTATGCACTGCTTGTTTTTCTAGCCATTCTATTTCTATTTCTCTATTTGCAAAAGTTCCAAGATCACTTTCTGAGCCTAAATATCCATCATTATATAGTCCCACTCTATACTCTTTTGTACCTTTTTGTGTAATATTTTCATTTAAATTTTTTCTATCTATCTCTAACCATTTAGCATAATAATTTGGTGTTCTAACTCCTATCTTAATCGTCTCAGGTACTACTTCTAACATTTTATCAATTGCTATACTTACATTATTTACATTACTTACTTTGCTTGTGTGCATTTCTCCCCATGGTCCAAAGAAACCTAACTCCACATATGCTAAAACGTCTTCGTTTTTATAAAACACTGGTTTCAATTGACTAATATGTTTTAATATCATATCTAAAGATGGTTCCAAATTAGCATGACCATTAAATCCATCATAAGCAAATCTTATAATTACACTTCCACCATTATTTTTAATATTTTGCAAAGTTTCATCTAGTGCTTTTAATGCATCATCAGTAAATTCCAAATCTTCTACTCCATTAACTGCAGCCGAAAAATTACCAATATCTACTCTTAAATGTACCAAATTAGCTCTAGAATTAGTAGGTTTACTTCCAGTTGGCATTAACCTAAGAAATGCTGTACTATAAAATCCTCTTTCTGGATTTTTTATATTATCCAATGTTTCTATATAATTAATATCTTCTTGTAATGTATATTTGCTATCTTTTACTGCATAAGTACATGTACATTTAGTTAGTATTATTATTATAAAAATTATAATTATGCTTCTTAGTTTCATTTTCTCTCCTTTTTTACACTTATTTACATAATTATAACACTTTTTTCTAAAAATTGGAAGTAAAAAGCCCTCTAAAATACTATTTTTATATAATAGGAAAGTTCTACTTTCCTATTATATAAAAAAATAACATTGCACTAATCTATTCAAAGAAATAATCTATAATTCCTGTATAAATTCCCCATGCTAACCTATTTTGATATTCATCTTGTAATAATAGTTTTTCTTCTTCACTATTAGATAAAAATCCACATTCTACTATTGATACTGGAATTTCTACATTTTTTACTATATATACATTATCTATTTCTTTTGGTACTCTTTTGTTTTCTTTTTCAATTGATGAATTTAGTGCTTTTTGTATTGATTCTGATAGTTTTTTTCCATTTTCATTTCCTTTTTTATAAAAGGTTTGCCATCCATAATATTGTTCTTGTGGTATTTTGTTTAAATGAATACTTACAAATATATCTGCACTAGATTCATTACCTATTTTTACACGATTTTTTATGTCTGATATTTTCTTTTGCCTTAATGTTTTGCTGTCTAAATCGTATATTGCATTATCATCTGACCTAGTTAAAATTACTGTACATCCACTTTGCTCTAATAAGTTTTGAACCTTAATGGCTATTTTTAAATTAGTTTGGGCTTCTGTTGTACCATTATTTGATTGTGCTCCCTCATCTGGTGTGCCATGTCCTGCATCAAGCACAACTACTTTATTAGATACAGGTAGGCTAACTACTTGAACAGCATTATATACTCTATTTGTAGTTATTGTGTATGTAAATATAGATACTAATACTAAAAATATTATTAACAAAATTCTTTTTCTTTGTAATAAAATCATAAAAACACCTCATATTTATATGTATGCGGTGTTTTTGTTTTTATACATTTGCTTTTAATATTCCTTTGTAAATTATTCCAATTTTTATTTACCTAATATTTGTTTTCTTTTATTTTTTAATAAATTTATTTCCCTATAAAAATCCTCATCATCCCAATTACAAAAAGCATAATTAGAATCATTCTTTCTTTTGATTAATTCCATTTCTTGAATTGTAACATACTTTACTTCTGCAACTTCTTCTTTTTGTAGTATGTAATCTTTTATTTTATAATTAACTACAAAAATAAAACTATATGCAAATCGTTTGTTTTTATCATCACTTTTATTAATATCTACAATTTTTATTTGCTCTTTTGGAATTTCAATTCCTAATTCTTCTTTTACTTCTCTAAATATAGCTTCTTCAACAGTCTCTCCACTGTCAACTTGTCCCCCAGTTCTTGCCCACTTATTTGGATTTCTTACTTTATTTGCCGTTCTTTTTTGTAAAAGTACTTCTCCTTTTTCATTCATTATCCAACAAGAAACTGTCCTTCTCCATAGTCCTTTATTATATGCTACCCACCTATCTTCTACTTGCCCGGTTAAGTTATTATTCTCATCTACAATATCTACTAATTCCATATAATACTCCTTTTCGTTTTTTCTTATTTTATCATCATGTCTTTTTACTTTCAACAAAAACACCTCATATTTATATGTATGGGGTGTTTTTGTTTTTATATATTTTCTTCATGTTTTCTTCTATCTATTATGTATGAACTTCCATATACTGTTTTAGCTATATGTTTTACTTGTGCGCCAATTTCTCCAATTTCTAATGTGTTTTTAAATCTATCTATATCTACTTCTACTACTCCAATTGAAATTGAAACTAATGGAAATTGTTCTACTATTCCTTTTCTATTTTCTACTTCTAAGTATCCTTTTTCTAAATCATCTTTATTAAAAAATTCTTGTACTTTTTTATCAAACTCTAATATTACATTTTTGCAAATATCTTCCGCCATTGATTTATTTACAATCCCAATAAAATCATCTCCACCTATATGTCCTACAAATCCATTATCTATGCAAGCTTTGTGTATATTGTTTGTTATGGTTTTTGCTGTGAATTTTATAATCTCATCACCTTTTGAAAATCCATACAAATCATTATATGCCTTGAAATTATCTAAATCAAAGTATAAAACATCAAATTCTTCTTTATTAGCTATTCTTCTTTTTAACTCTGTTTGTATTTGAACATTTCCTGGTAAACCAGTTAGAGGACTTACGCGTCTATTCATATACATTAGTCTTACTATATTTTTAATTACATAGTACAAATATTCTTTATTAAAAGGTTTTTCTATGTACATTTCTATAGATTCTTTTAAAATAGGAATTATATGTTTTTTACTTTTGCTTTTTCCTAAAACTATAATTGGCGTTATTGTATTATCTTCGTCATCTCTTATTTCTTTGCACAATTTTTTAATATCTGTTTTTATATTTTCTTCATTTATAAGTATTAATGATGGTATATCTTTTAATGCTTTCTCTATTTCGTTTGTTTTAATATGTTTAAATTTAAAGCCTTTGTCTCTTTCAAATATACTACTTATTTTTTTTGCTATTTTATTTTCATCATCAATTACATAAATCTCTTGTACCATTTTTTCTCCTTTATTTGCTTTTATCTTTTTTTCGTACTTCTATTTTTTGATTTAAAAATTCATTAATTTTTTCTATAGCATCTGATTTCATAGTTGGGAAAGCTCTTTTCATTCTAATTGTTTGTCTTAATAATCTTCTGTTAATTTTTGATTGCTTATATTTTAAATCATCTATTATTTGTTGTATTGATTCTGTATTTATTTGTCTATTTTCTTTTAATTCTTCTACTCTATCTTTTATTTTTTCTGTTATTTCATTTATCTTATTAATATTTACTTGTAATCTCAATAGTTTTGTAATACTTATTATTAAATCTACTATAAGTGTAATAGTTAATATTGTTACTATATATAATAGAATTTCTCGTGGTATTATTGCTATTTTTTCTACTATAAATGGATGTATAAAATGTATAAATAATACTCCAAGTATTCCCCAAAACAATGAGTTTTCAAGACATACTCTTCCTTTTATATTATATTTATGGTCTGAATAATCCCAATATTTAGTTTTAAAAATTAATTCTAACATCCAACCTACTAGATATTCCCAAATAGATAAAATTATACAACTTATTATAAATAGAAATAATATATTTTCTTTGAACCTTTCTAAAAATACAAACATTATTACTGCACCAAATCCATATATAGGACAGATAGGTCCATATAAAAATCCACTATTTACAAATTTTTTCTGTATTACCGTTTTTAATACCGATTCCATTACCCAACCAAAAAATGAGTAGATTATGAAATATGCTAAAACATATAATAATTCTAAATCCATATTTTTCTCCTAATTTACATTATTTAATACATTTACCTTTATACTCTGTAATTATACCATCAGTATTTTCTGCAGATAATATTAATATGTTTTCACCTTCATCTAACAATTGTTTATATCTCATAACTTTTACTTCTCCAAAGTTTAATTGATATCTTTTTCCATTTAATGTGTAGTTAACTACTTTCATAGCTTTTTCATCTTCTGCTGTTATAAATAGGTAATCTCCTTCTCTTGTTACAGTAACTTTTGGTTTGTTTATTCCTTTTACATCTAATTCTTTCGTTACAGATACTCCAACTGAATTTGTTGCTACTACTTTTAATGTGTTTTGTCCATATGGTATATCTATTTCTGTTTCTATGGTTCCTATATCATTTGTATCAGCTTCTTTTACATTTTCTTGTTCATCATTCCACGAATATGTTATATTTTGAATTGCTACCTCATCTTTTGCTACTATTTTAATTTTATTATCATTTGTAACAGAAAGTATAATCATAGGTTTTTGTTCTGCATAAATTGTATATTCTTCTTCATATTCTGCTACTTCTCCATTTTCAGCTAGTGCTACTACGTGTACTGTATTTATTCCTTCTGCTAATTCAACACTTTTCTCTACTAATTTATTATCTTGTATATCTATGTTAACATCATTTCCATCATTTATTTTATATGATACATTTGATATTGCTTCACTATGAGTAACTTTTATTAATATTTCTTTATCTTGTTTTGTAATTGAAATTTGTGGTTGTTCTTTTGTTTCAACAATATTTCCTTTGTTATTCTTATTATTTACTACAACTCTATATATTCCTTGTCCTGCTATTATTACTCCGAATAACAACATTGAAACTGCAAAAAACACTAATATTTTTCGTATATCAGCTGGTTTATTTTTATTTTTTTTCATCTCAACCTGTAATATTTGATTCATTCTCTACACCTCTACTTATTCTTTGAAAATTATATCATAACGTTTTTTTATTGTAAAGAACAAATCTCGCTTCGCGAGACTTTTTCTCTACATCTTAAATTTGTTATCTAAATTCAAGGTCTCAAAGAAGCGTAAAGATTTGTTGACGCGAAAATTTACAGAGTAAATTTTCTGTGCAATGTTATTTATTATATAATAGGAAAGTAGAACTTTCCTATTATATAAAATAAATGAGTAGATTTTAATCTACCCATTTATTTTATAATACAAATTTCTTTATTAACACTATTCCTCCAGCTAATGTTACTAATATAATTGTTGTTAATCCGAAATATATTCTAGCTTCTCCTGTTTTTGTTGATAATATTACTGGTGCATCATCTATATCATCTTCACCTGGTTTTTGATTATTTGGTGTTGAATCTATATCTGGTGTATTGCTTTCATTATAGTCTTTACTTATTTCAGCAACATTTACTTTTAGTCCCATATTATCTTTATTATTTATCCATGTTAATAATACTTCTACAGAAGCACTTTCACCAGGTTGTAATAATGTATTTTCTAATTGTTTTGTTGCTATAACATCTTCACTTAATTGATACCATTGAGGGTTATCTTCTTTTACAAATTTTAATCCTTCTGGAATATAATCTGTTATTTCTTTTGCGTATCCCTCTATTTCACCTTCATTGGTTATTTTAATTTGATATCTAAATTTAACTGTTACAGTATTTACACTCTTAGATTTAATTTCTACTTTTACTACTGGCTCTGGATTTTCGTCTCCAGTATGTCCTGTATTTGATACATTTTCTTTACCATTTTCGATTACAATAGCTTGTGATACCCATTTTTTAAGACTTAAATCGAAATATTGTACTTTAACTTTTTCTATATCTAAATCATCTTCATTTTCTTCGTTGTTATTTGGTGTTGAATCTATATCATCTACTGGCTTACCTTCCTTGTCTGAATCATCAGATATTTCTGCTGTATTTATTAATATTCTATCAGATGTATTTGGTTCTGTTACTTTAAATGCTATTTGAACATCTCTATAATCTGGATTATCTGCTGTTATTCCTACTTCTTTATCAAATGCTTTTATTAAGTTTGCTCCATCTGTTTGTTCTTGTTCTTTAGATAAATAATCTGTTGTTATTTTTACAGCTTTTGATACATCATCAGTTTTTTCTCCGTTTTCATCTATCATAACCCATCTATATTTTACGTTTGTTTCATGTTCTGGTAAGAATTCTAATCCCTCTGGTAAATCATCTGTTATTTCACTTGCATAACCAGCAATTGTTCCTTCATTAAATATTCTTAATGTATATGTTACTATATTATTTGTTCTTACTTCTACTGGTTCTTTTGTGTGATTGTATTTTATATTTTTATCTTCACCCATAGTTAATATAGGAATTCTGCTTGTAATTTGTGTATCATCAACTTTTGTTATGAATTTTCTTAACGCTAAATCAAAATATACTAATTTAAGTTTTTCAATATCTATATCATCTTCATTGTCTTTATTATTGCCTGGTGTTGAATCTATATCTTCTACTGGATTACCTTCTTCATCTGAATCATTAGATATTTCTGCTGTATTTATTAATATTCTATCAGAAGTATTTGGTTCTATTACTTTAAATGCTATTTGAACATCTCTATAATCTGGATTATCTGCTGTTATTCCTGTTTCTCTATCAAATGCTTTTATTAAATTTGCTCCATCTGTTTGTTCTTGTTCTTTAGATAAATAATCTGTTGTTACTTTTACAGCTTTTGATAAATCATCTGTCTTTTCACCTTTTTTATCTATCATAACCCATCTATATTTTACGTTTGTTTCATGTTCTGGTAAAAATTCTAATCCTTCTGGTAAATTATCTGTTATTTCAGTAGCATATCCTGCTATATCGCCTTCATTAAATATTCTTAATGTATATGTTACTACATTATTTGTTTGTACTTCTACTGGTTCTTTTGTATGAGTATATTTTATGTTTCCATTCTCACTCATACTTAATTGTGGTATCCTACTTGTAACTTGTGTATTGTCAACTCTTGTTATAAATTTTCTTAACGCTAAATCAAATATTTGTACTTTTAATTTTTCAAAATCATCATCATCTTGTTGTCCTGGAATGTATGCTTTATTTAATTCATCGTCTTTATAATTTGGTAATTCTTCATCTGTTGGCAAATTATCATTTTGTATTTTATCTTGCTCTTTTGAATTGTCTTGAGTCAAGCTATTTTCAGTAGAATCTCTATCTATAATTTGCTCTCCAGCTTTATTTGTGAATCCTGTAATTTCTGCTATGTTTGTTATTTTTTCATTAGATATAACATTTGATTTAACTTTGCATTTTACTATTACATCTTTATAATCTAATGTTGTTCCATCAAATGCTTCTATTATATTATCTTCGTCTACTTCTTTTGATAAATGTTGTGTTTTTATTGTTCTTAAACTTAAATCATTTTCATCATATACCCAACCATTTGCTATATTTGTTTCATCATCTGGTAGAAATTCTAATTGTGGTGGTAAATGATCTGTTATTTCACTTACATAACCTGCAAGACTTCCTTCATTATATACTCTTATTGTGTATGTTATTATATCACCCACAGTAACACTTACAGGAACTTTTGTATGTTCATATGTTGCTGTAGTTTCTCCATTTTTTAATGGTGCAACATTTACTTTTGGTATTCTAGATGTTGGAACATCTTTTCCATTTCTTTGTGTTATGAATTTTCTTAAACTTAAATCAAATTCTTTTCCTTTTAATATTACTGCTTCAAAATCATCATCATCTTGTTGTCCTAATATATATTCTCCTTGTGTTTCTTTTCCTTGATAGTTATTATTAAATAAATTCTTTGGGAAATTTTCTTTTTGTGAATCTCTATCTTCTGCTACTTCTTTTCCTAATTCACTATCAAAATATTTTGTTATTTCTGCCACATTTACTAAGCGTATATCTTGTATAGTAGCTTCTTTTACAACTTTACATTTTATTGTTATTTGATCACTATCTAGAGTATCTCCGTTTATTGTTATTTGATCACTATTTAGAGTATCTCCATTTGAATATTTATTTAATACTGTTTTCCCTATATTTGTTATTGTTAATGTTGTTGTTCCATCTGAATTTTTTGTTTCTGTTACTTTATATTTATTTGAATCACTGACTAAACCTACATACTCTATTCCTGCTGGTAAGTAATCCTTTATTTCTAATGCATATCCATTCTTTTGTCCTTCATTATAAATTGTGAATGTATATTCTATTTCTTGGTTTGTATCTACTTGTAATGAATTTTTATCATGATTATATATTGCTGTTGTATCACTTCCATCTTTTAGAGGTGATACATCTACCTCTGGTATTCTTCCTGTTGTTTCTTCTCCATTTATTTTTGTTATTGATTTTCTTAAGCTTAAATCTAGCTCTTTTCCTAATAATACTACTGCTTCAAAATCATCATCATCTTGTTGTCCTAGTACATATTGTCCTTGTGTTTGTTTTCCTTGGTAATTATTATTAAATAAACTTTTTGGGAAATTTTCTCTTAGTGAATCCCTATCTTGTGTTACTTCTCCACCTAATTCACTATCAAAATATTTTGTTATTTCTGCTATGTTTACTAAGCGTATATCTTGTTTTTCTGCTGGTTTTGTTACTTTACATTTTATTGTTATTTTTTCACTATCTAGAGTATCTCCATTTGAATATTTATTTAATACTGTTTTTCCTATATTTGTTATTGTTAGTGTTGTTGTTCCATTTGAGTTTTTTGTTTCTGATACACTATATTTATTTTCATCACTAACTAAACTTACATATTCTATTCCTTCTGGTAAATAATCTTTTATTTCTGATGCATATCCATTCTTTTGTCCTTCATTATAAATTGTAAATGTATATTCTATTTCTTGGTTTGTTTCTACCTCTAGTGAATTTTTTGCATGATTATATATTGCTGTTGTATCACTTCCATTTTTTAATGGTGATAGATCTACCTCTGGTATTCTTCCTATTGTATCATTTCCATTTATTTTTGTTATTGATTTTCTTAAACTTAAATCAAATTCTTTTCCTAATAATACTACTGCTTCAAAATCATCATCATCTTCTTGTCCTAACACATATTGCCCTTGTGTTTCTTTTCCTTGGTAGTTATTATTGAATAATTCTTTTGGGAAATTTTCTCTTTGTGAATCTCTATCTTCTGTTACTTCCTCATTTAATTCACTATCAAAATATTTTGTTATTTCTGCCACATTCACTAAACGTACATTTTGTTTTTCTACTGGTTTCGTTACTTTACATTTTATTTTTATTTGATCACTATCTAGAGTATCTCCATTTGAATATTTTTTTAATACTGTTGGATTTATATTTGTTATTGTTAATGTTGTTATTCCATTATCGTCTTTTGTTTTGTCTACTTTATATTTACTTTCATCACTAACTAAACTTACATATTCTATTCCTTCTGGTAAATAATCTTTTATTTCTGATGCATATCCATTCTTTTGTCCTTCATTATAAATTGTAAATGTATATTCTATTTCTTGATTTGTTTCTACTGGTAATGTATCTTTCGCATGATTATATGTTGCTGTAGTTTTTCCCTCTTTTAAAGGTGATACATCTACTTGTGGTATTCTTCCTGTTGTATCATTTCCATTTATTTTTGTTATTGATTTTCTTAAGCTCAAATCAAATTCTTTTCCTAATAATACTACTGCTTCAAAATCGTCATCATCTTCTTGTCCTAGCACATAATTACCTTGCTTTGCCTTTCCTGTGTAGCTATTATTAAATGATTGTCCTTTTGGGAAGTTCTCTTTTTGTGAATCTCTATCTTTATTTACTTCTTGTTTTAATTCATCATCATAGTACTTTGTTATTTCTGCTACGTTTACTAAACGTATATTTTGTTTCTCTGCTGGTTTTGTTACCCTACATCTTATTATTATTTGTTCACTACTTAAAGAGTCTCCTCCATTATATTTATTTAATATGTTTTTTCCTATATTTTTTATTGTTAGTGTTGTTGTTCCATCACCATTTTTTGTTTCTGTTACTTCATATTTACTTGCATCACTTACTAGACTCTCATATTCTATTCCGTCTGGTAAATAATCTTTTATTTCTAATGCATATCCGTTTTTTTCTCCTTCATTATAAATTGTAAATGTATACTCTATTTCTTGATCTGTTTCTACTGGTAATGTATCTTTTGCATGGTTATATGTTGCTGTAGTTTTTCCCTCTTTTAAAGGTGATACATCTACTTGTGGTAATCTATCTGATGTGTTTTTTCCATCTAATTTTGTTATTGACTTTCTTAAACTTAAATCAAATTCTTTTCTTTCTGGAATTTGTACTTCTACTTGTGCTTTATATTTTTTATTTTCTTTTTCTACTAGCACTACTGGTTGTTCATTTTTATATGTAGATTCTGTTGTTGTATAATATGTAGCTTCTGTCGTTGTATATGATATATCTATATTTAAAGTTAATTTTTTTATTTGTGTTGTAATTGGAAGTATTATATAAAAATCTTCACCTAAAGTAATTCCTTTAATGCTAGCTCCATTTTTATTTTGTAAATTAGCTTCTACTTTTTTTCCACTTTCATCTTTAAAAACTAATTCGTTTACTGTGTATGGTAAATTTGTTTTTTTGTTAATTCTATATGGTCCTATTTTGTAATTTGCTCCATTCTCTACTGCTGTTACATCAGCATCTTTTGTGACTAATTCTAGTGGTGCAGTAGAATCATTAGATACATAGCTTCCATTTTTGTTAGCTTCCGTTATTAAATATTTATATAAATCTTCTGCTTCATATTGACGTTTTAAGCCTAATTTTGTATTTTCTTGTTTATCATTGTATAAATCTTCAAAATTTTGGTATCCACCATCTACTCCTGACCAATTATTAAAATATAAAACTGGTAATTTATTATTATTATATATTGAATTATCAGAGTTTGTGAAATACCAAATAGCCATTTGTTGTACTACTTCTATATCATCATCTGTTAATAATAATCCATCAGCATATCCTTCTGGTCCGATAATTTTTGCTGCCAATAATAATTTATCTCTTTCTTTTTCAGTTTGTTGTTTTGGTAAATATATATTATCTAATAACCACATTAATTTGTTATATGAAGTTTGGTTTGTTTTAAAAACATTTATTGCATTTAAATGTGACATAACATCATTTTTCTGCGTTTTCATATTATATGAAACATCGTAGTTTTTTCTAATACTTGAAACATCTGTTGTTGAATTTGATGTAAAACCAAGTTCTGCTTTTAAGCAATAAAATGCATTATCATAATTTATAACTTTATTGTTATCATAGGATACAATTTTCCATATTTTTTTGAATGTACTATTTCCAGTATTTACTGGAATAGCATATGCTCCTCCTGATTTTCCATCTGCTGATTCTCTTACATTTGTTATTCCTAAAGTATATTTAGCATTTGCTGCTTGTACACTTTGAATTCCAAATACTAGAATAAGAGATAATAATATAATTAATACTCCGAAAATTTTTCTTAACTTCATAATTCTACCTTCCTTATAATATATATTATTCTACTATTATTTTACTATGTTTTAAACTTATGTCAATAGCAGTTTTTTTATGTTTCTTATTTATAACATTTATTAAATAAAAATTATTTACGGATACTATTTCTACAAACAGGCATAAATAATTTTTGACCTACATTACAATTATATAACATTTTTGTATATTTTTCAAGGAATTATGTGAATTAATCCTCTTTTTTGCAAGTATGCGTATGTTTTTTCTTTAAAAAAATGTAATATTTATAATTTTTTATAATATAATATATTATCCTGTGAAATAAAAATCTATTTAATAATTTATAAAAAACAATTGTATAGAAAAAAGTAATAGTAATAATAAAAAACTATTTAGTAACTCAATTTACTTTTATTTTTATATTATTATTGACTTTTAAAATATAATTTGTTATTATATTTATATTCGCGGGAATAGCTCAGTTGATAGAGCGCCGCCTTGCCAAGGCGGAGGTCGCGGGTTTGAGCCCCGTTTCCCGCTCCATAAATTTTATGGTGCCTTACCAAGCTGCTGAGGTTGTTCGAAAAGCGTAGCTTGAGTTACAACGTCAGTATGCAACGAGTTTACGAGTTGCTGGTAAGGACACTTATTCGTGAGTAGTAATTTAATATTTATGGCGCCTTACCAAGCTGCTGAGGTTGTTCGAAAAGCGTAGCTTGAGTTACAACGTCAGTATGCAACGAGTTTACGAGTTGCTGGTAAGGACACTTATTCGTGAGTAGTAATTTAATATTTATGGCGCCTTAGCCAAGCGGTAAGGCACGAGTCTGCAAAACTCTGATGATCGGTCCGACTCCGATAGGCGCCTCCAAAAAATACAATTTTTTGTAATTTTCGTAGATTTTTACAAATTTTATTTAATGCTAAAAGCCTTGAAATA
>CANRGE010000004.1 GCA_947630065.1 uncultured Clostridia bacterium | reverse complement strand
CTTCTTTGAGACCTTGAATTTAGATAGCAAACTTTAAAATGTAGAGAAAAGGTCTCGCGAAGCGAGATTTGTTCTAAATTTTTTTACTATTTCTATTTGTAATTTTTATTTTAAAATATTCTATAATATGTTGTAAAATTGTTAAAATAATGATAATATTTAAACATGAAAATACCACAAAGGAGAAAAGTATGTTAAAAAAAAATACAGGAATAACAATAATATCACTTGTTATAGTAATAGTTCTTTTATTAATTCTTTCTACAGTTACAATTAATACAGGTACTACATTAATTGCTGAAGGAGAAGATTCTAAATTAAAATCAGAATTAGATATAGTACAACATGCTGTTTTAGAACAATATACTAAGTTTAAAGCAGTAAAAGATGAAGATATTTTAATAGGAAATAAGGTTAATGATGAAGAACTTGAAAAAATAACAGATGAACTAGGAATATACCTAGTAAATATTCCTAATACATATAAAAATACAGATTATTATAAATTAAATAAAGATCAATTATTACAATTAGGAATAAAAAATAGTTCAGATGAATATATAGTGAATTATGTATCTGGAGAAGTTATAAACTGTACACAAAAAACAACAAGTAAAAAAGAGCCTTTATATGTGAAAGCTTATGATTTTGAAGAATAAATTATAATTTTGAAAGGAAATTGAATGAAAAATTTAGAAATTGAGGAAATATTACATAAGAAAATACCTACTAAAGATATTTTTGTTAATGAACCAATGTCTAAACATACTTCATTTAAAATTGGAGGAGATGCAGATATTTTTATTAATGCTACTACGGTAGATACTATAAAATATGTGTTAGAAATATCAAAGAAATATAATATAAATTTAACAATTATAGGAAATGGAACAAATATATTAGTTAAGGATAATGGAATTCGCGGAATTGTTTTATGTATTTGTTTATCTAATATTACAATTGAAAAATTAGAAAATTATGCAATAGTTACTGTAGATGCTGGAAATAAATTACCCGCTGTAGCAGTTGAATTACAAAAAAATGCAATAACAGGATTTGAATTTGCTTCAGGTATTCCAGGAACAATAGGCGGAGCAATAAAAATGAATGCAGGTGCATATTCAAAGGAAATGAAAGATATAGTACAAAAAACTATTTGTATGGATTATGAAGGAAATATAATAGAATTAAATAATGAACAACAAAAATTCGATTATAGAAGTAGTATTTTTTCAAAAAATAAATACATAATTTTACAAACTATATTAAAATTAGAATATGGAAATAAAGAAGAAATTCAATCAAAAATGGATGAATATAAAATTAAAAGAAAAGAAAAACAGCCAAATTTACCAAGTGCTGGAAGTACATTTAAAAGAGGAAAAGATTTTATTACAGCAAAACTGATAGATGAATGTGGGTTAAGAGGTTATAAAATAGGTGGTGCAGAAGTATCTAGTATGCATGCAGGTTTTATAGTTAATTCGGATAATGCAAAAGCAAAAGATGTGTTAGAATTAATTGAATATGTTAAAAATAAAGTTTATGAAAAGACTAATAAGAATATAGAATTAGAAGTAGAAATTTTAGGAGAATAGGAAGGTATTTAAAATGAATGGTTTTTTTTCATGGTTTAAATCAAGTACAAGAATGAAACGATGGTTAGCATTAATTCTTTTAGGAATAATATTAGTAGCATATGGTATTTCAACTATATTAGTAACTAAAGAAATGTCAATTGCTGAAATTATTAAAATAGTTGTTATATTTACTGTTGGATTTACTATTACTGTAATAGGTATTATTTTTTCATTAAAAAGAACATTAGAGGTATTAATTGAAGATAGTGATTTAAGAGTAGAAAAAGGAAAGAAAAATATAAATGTAAAGTCACTAATATTTGATAAAAAAATTTATAATAAAGGACCAAAGGTTGTAGTTATAGGTGGAGGAACAGGCTTAAATACTGTTTTAAAGGGATTAAAAAATTATACAAGTAATATAACTGCAATTGTAACAATTTCTGATTATGGAAGAGTACCATCAGATTCAAGAAGACAATTAGAACTTTTACCATTAGATGATATTAAAGATTCATTAGTAGCACTTTCAAAAAATGAAGAATTAATGTCTGGAATATTAGATTTAAAATTTAATAGAGGTCCATTAAATAATTTTAATTTTGGAGATATTTATTTTTCTGCTATGCAACAATATTATGGGGATTTTACAGAATCAATAGAAAAAACATCTGAAATATTAAATACAACAGGAAAAGTATTACCTGTAACATTAGATGAAATGAAAATATGTGCAGAACTTGATAATGGTATGGTTGTAGAAGAAAAAGAACAAATTCCACAAGTGGTTTATGATAAAGTTACAAAAATAAATAGAATATATATAAGCCCATCAAATTGTGTGCCAGCACCAGGTGTTTTAGAAGCAATAAAAGATGCAGATGCTATAATAATTGGACCAGGAAGCTTATATACAAATGTAATACCTAATTTATTAGTTAAGAATGTATCAAAAACTATAAAAGAATCTAAAGCTATAAAGATATATGTAAATAATATTATGACAGAACCAGGACAAACAGATAATTATTCTATTTCAGACCATTTAAAAGCTATTATAGAACATGCTGGTACTGGAATAATAGATTATTGTATTTATGACACAGGTGAAGTAGTTCCTGAATTTATTAGAAAATATAATAAACAGGGTCAAGAATTAGTAGAACAAGATATACAAAAATGTAAAGAATTAGGAATAAAATTGTTACAAAGAGATTTATCTGCAATAATAGATGATAATATTAGACATAGCCCAGAGGCTGTTGCAGAGTCGATAATAGAAATAATATGTGATGATTTGAAATATAAAGATAAACAATATGATACACAATATGTAATGTTAAATTCAAGATTAAAACAACAAAAGAAAATTATGAAAAATACAAAACCTATATTTAAGCAAAATAATAAAAAACAAGATTCTAAGAGGCCAAGAAAAGTAAGTAAATTTAATGAAAAGTATAAGGAAAGAATTAATTCAATACAATCAAGTGAAAAAACAACAATGGAAAATAGAAAAAAGGCAGAAAGGAAATAAAGGATAATGGAATTATATGATATGTCTCATAGAATTGATGATGAGATAAAAAAGAAGGAAAAGAAAAAAGCTACAACTGTTACAGAAGTTGAAAAGACAGAAAATCAAACAGTTCCACCTCAAAAACCAATAGAAAAAGTAAAACTACAAGAAAATACTGGAGAAAGAATATTCCTTAACATATTATTTAGAAAAGAAAAGGAGAAAAAGGAAAGAGAAAAAAGAGAAAAAGAAGAAGCAAAAGGGCAAGAAAAAAAAGAAATAACTAATAAAATAACAAATATGCAAGAACTAATAAACTCACTTAGTTATTCAAGACGAAAAATAACTATTAAAACAAAAATGCCAGAAATATTAGAACAAGAAAACGAAGAAAGATATTAATATATGGAGGAAAACAAATGAAATTTGGAAAGAAACAAATGAATTTAGAAGAAGGATTAAATAAGGAATGGTTAATAACAAATGGAATAGGAGGTTATGCATCTTCTACAATATTAAATTGTAATACAAGAAGATATCATGGCTTATTAGTAGCACCACTAACACCTCCTGCAAGAAGACATTTAATATTATCTAAAATAGATGAATCAATAGAAATTGATAATGTAAAATATAATTTATATACAAATATGACAAAAGATTTTGTGGCTGATGGATATAAATATCAAGAAGAATTTGAAAAAGAATATATGCCAATATTCACATATAATGTTAATGGAGTAAGTATTAAAAAAATTATATGCATGAAGTATGGAGAAAATACTGTATGCGTATTATATAGAATTAAAAATTCTAATTCAAAATCTAAATTAACATTAGCTCCTATAGTAAACTTTAGAGATTTTCATCAGTTAAATTATAATCACGAATTTTTAGTAAGACAACGTGAAAAGGGAAATAAAATAAAGGTAACAATAGATGGAAATTCAGAAACACCATTTTATATTAGTTGCAATGATGGAATATATATTGAGCATAAAAATGACACTTTTAGAAATATGTTTTACATTGAAGAAGAAAAAAGAGGATTTATTCCAAATGATGAAAATCATTCAGTAATAGGTAGATTTGAAATAGATATAGAACCAAATGAAGAAAAAGAAGTTTCTATAATTTGCTCATTTAATGAAAACATAGAAGAATTATCAGCTAAAGATATTATAAATAATGAAATTGTTAGAATAAATGAATTAGCAGTAGAGTCTGATTTGTTTAATGTAGAAAAAGATGATGAAAAATATAAGAAGTTGATAACAGATTATATAGTTGCATCTGATAATTTTATTGTTAATAGACCAAGTTTTAAATTACATACTATAATTGCAGGATATCCATGGTTTTTGGACTGGGGAAGAGATGCGTTAATATCATATGAAGGACTTTTACTAATTCCAAAAAGATTTGATATTGCTAAAGAGGTTTTACTTACTTTTACAAAAGATATTAAGTTTGGGTTAGTACCGAATGGATATTCAGGATTTGATAATAGACCACTATATAACAGTGCAGATGCGTCACTTTTACTATTTGAACAAGCGAGTAAATATATAAAATATACGAAAGATTATAAATTTATAGAAGAATATATTTATCCTGCATTAGTAAACATTATAGAAGCATATAAGAATGGAATAGACTATGATAATAATAACATATATTTAGATGAAGATGGACTAATAAGTGCTGGAACACGAGAAACACAAAATACGTGGATGGATGCTAAATATGAAAATATTGCTGTTACTCCTAGAAATGGAAAAGCAGTTGAAATTAATGCTTTATGGTATAACGCATTAAAAATAATGAATGAATTAGAAAAGAAATTTTCAGGAGCAATAAGTAAAGAAGCTAAAAAATATTTAGAAATGGCTGAAAAATGTAAGCAATCATTTGAACAAAAATTTTACAATCCAAAGAAAAAATGCTTATTTGATGTAATAGGAGATGCAACAATTAGACCAAATCAACTATTTAGCTTATCTTTAACATATCCTGTGCTAGATCCTGAAAGTAAGATGGTACTTGACATGTTTGAAACAGTTACAAAAAAATTATTAAATAAAAATGGATTAAAAACTTTAGCAAAAGGTGAAAAAAACTATGTGGAAGTATATGAGGGTGATCCATTTAGAAGAGATATGAGTTATCATCAAGGAATAACATGGCCATGGTTATTAGGATTATATAATTCTGCATTTAAAAATATAGTAAAAGCATGTAAAGATAAAGAACAAAAGAAAGACTTAAAAGAAAAATATAAAGAGTTTGTAAATACAGTTAAATCTAATATAGACAAAATGTTTTATCAGGAAGGAATAATAGGAAGTATATCTGAATTATATGATTCAAAAACAACACAAGCACAACCAAAAGGAGCATTAGCTCAAGCATGGAGTGTAGCAGAAGTATTTAAAATAATTATAGAAAATAAATAAAAAAGGAGGATACAATTGTGGTAACCATAGAAGCATTAGAAAAGGCATTAAACAAGAATGAAATACAAAGTATATATGTGTTATATGGAGAAGAATTGTATCTTCTTGAAACCAATTTTAAAAAAATTAAAAAAGCTTTTGGGGAAATTGTTAAAGGAATTAATTATATAGAAATAGATGATTCAAATTTAGACCAATTAATTCAAGACATACAAACACCAGCATTTGGCTATAACAAAAAATTAATAGTAGTAAAAAATACTGGGATTTTTAAAAGAGAAGTCAAAAAAAAGGGGATTGCATTTGTAAATACAAGAGATAAAATATGTGAATATTTTGCTACAAATGCAAAAGATATAAAACAAGATAATATAATAGTATTTATAGAAGAAGATGTAGATAAAACTAAAATGTTATCTACAATAGAAGAAATTGGTGGAATAGTTTGTAATTTCGAATATCAAAAACCAAACCAAATAGCCTCAAGAATTAACTCTATATGTAAGGCATATAATGTAGAAATAACTCCAGATACAATAAATTATTTTATTGAATGTGTTGGAGTAAATATGCAAAATGTAATAAATGAAATACGAAAACAAATAGAATATGTAGGAGAAAATGGAAAAATAACAAAAGAGACTATAGATTTACTTGTAATAAAACAAATAGAAGGTATTATATTTGACTTAACAGATAATTTAGGCAAAAAGAATATAAAAAGTGCTTTACAAGTATTAAATAATTTATTATATGCAAAAGAACCAATACAGAAAATATTGATAACTTTATACAATCATTTTAAGAAATTATATATGGTAAAACTTTCTGTAAAATATAATGAAGATGTAGTGCAAAGCTTAAATTTGAAACCTAATCAAATGTTTTTAGTAAACAAATATAAAGCACAGAGTAACTTTTTTAAAGAGCAAGAATTAAAGGCAATTCTACAAGAGCTTATAAATTTAGATAAAAATTATAAAATAGGATTAATAGATATAAATATAGGATTAGAATCAATACTATGTAAATATTGTTCATAGATTACATTTATAAAAAAGGATGTATAATATCTAATTTACATAGAAAAATAAAAATCGAAATTGCTCACAAAGCCATGCCTAACAAGTGTAGGGGCGATTTTAATCGCCCGCTCTTCAAAGAATGGCTAATATAATTTAATAGAATATGATAAAAAAAGGCACTAGTAAAAAATAGAAAAGGAGAAGAAAACAAATGAAAAATGTTAAAATTGTTGAAACTGTAACACACACACACACACACACACACACACACACACACGAATAGGAAGGAAAAAGGAATAACACTAATAGCGTTAATAATAACAGTAATTTTATTATTAATCTTAGCAGGAGTGGCAATAAATTTTGCATTGCGGAGAAAATGGAATACTAAGAGGAGCAGAATACGCAGTAGATAAATACCAAAACAAAGCAGAACAAGAACAACAGGAACTTGCAAAAGTAGATGATTATATTAATAATTCAAGAGAAACAGTAACATTAACAAATGAAGAATATCAAATATTTAAAAATCAAATTACATTTTCAGAAGAAGAAAAGCAAATAGGAACTTGGCAAGATGGGAAAAAACTATATAAATGTTCGTATAATTTGCAAGATATTACAGTTAATTCAACGCAGAAAACTTCAACAATTTGTGATTTTACAAATAAGGAACTAATAAGAGTATATGGATATTGTACGTGGGGAGATACTAAAATTGTTTTACCATATTATTATTGTAATCCATCTAACAGCATAATATTGGACATATTTGTTGATAAAGATAATATTTGTAAGTTAAGAACTTGGAGAAATTCACGGAAGTACAAATATGACTAATATATGTGTTACATTAGAGTATACCAAAACAATAGATTAAAATAGTTTGTTTAACAAATTAATAATAAAAAATATTATGTAAAATTTCAAATTGATTAAAAATAATGAATAAAACCTTATTTTCTTTGAAAAAATAATTTTAAAGAAAGTGAGGTTTTTATATATGTATAATTTTAGAACAGACTTGGCTTTAGAGAGAAGAAATATTTATAAAAAAGCACATAGTTTAGAAGAAATTGACGGAATAGATGTGCAAGAAGAAAAAGCAAATGAAAATATAAATATTTCAAAAGTAATAGTAACAAATCAAAATGGAGCTGAAGCAATAGGAAAACCTATAGGAACATATGTAACAATAGATATAAATAATTTAAGAATTGCATCAGAAGATGATATTCAAGCAAGTGCAGAAGCGGTATCTAAAGAACTTAAAGAGTTAATTCAAAAACATTCAGATAAAAAAGATGAAATATTGGTTGTAGGATTAGGAAATGTATATGTTACACCAGATTCTTTAGGACCAAAAGTAATAAAAGATATAGATGTTACAAAACACATATTAAAATATATGCCACAATATCTACCAGAAGATGCAAGACCAGTTACAGCAATATCTCCAGGTGTATTAGGTACTACAGGAATAGAAACAGTTGAAATAATAAAAGGTATAGTAGATAATACTCATCCAAAGCTTTTAATTGTAATAGATGCACTTGCTTCAAGAAGTATAAATAGAATTAGTAGTACAATACAAATTGCAGATACAGGAATTACTCCAGGAGCGGGTGTAGGAAATACAAGAAAAGAGTTAAGTCAAACTACATTAGGAATACCGGTTATTGCCATAGGAATACCTACAGTTGTAGATTTAGCAACAATAACAGATGACTGTTTAGATTTATTTATTACAAAACTACAAAATGAGGCTCAATCAAATGATTACTTAAATAAATTAAAAGAAAATGATAATTATGAAGAAATAAAAGAAGCATTAATGCCAGAAGATTTTAACATGATAGTAACCCCAAAAGAAATTGACGACTTAATAGAAAACATGTCTAGTGTAGTGGCAAGAGGAATAAATATAAGTATGTAGTAACAATAAAAATATAAGAAGGATTTTTAAACATCCTTCTTATATTTTTATTGTATAAATAACATATTAAATACATATAGCAAAATTAAATGAGCAGGGTAGAATAGGTATAAATAATATTTTGTATTTGGACCTTTTTTTCCATTATATAGATTTATAAATAGTAAAGGTATTAAATAGCAAAACATTAAAATTAAATATCTATAAAAGAAGTTAGAGTTGATATATGAAGGTAGATATTTTAACAAAATTAATACTATATAACTTAAATTCATATATAATTTCTTATTTTTGAAAATATAAAAACAAAATATTAATAATATTCCAAAAGAACCATAGTCTGTTTTTATTAAATCAGCACAACAAGCTATTCCTGCAACTAATAACAAACCAATTGATTTATTTTCACATTTTTCATAACCTAACATTGCAACTAATGCTAAAAATAATGTAAAGAAAATATTTAATACTACACTACTATTAAATAAAGTAAGAAAAAGCGAAAAAGGAACTTGCGAAACCAAAGCAAATAATAGAAGTCTATATAAATAATTTTTCTTACTTCTTGTATGTATAAATCCTTCAGTAAGCTGAAAAGCAAAAAGTGGAAAGGCAATTCTTCCAATATAATTTAGAAACGAAAACTTGCCATATAAAGCATATCCTAAGTGGTCGCAAAACATAGTTATCATAGCTATTAATTTTAATACAAAACTTGACATGTAAATAATTCCTTCCTTATTTTATTTGTTTAAATGTTTATTAGTTTCCTTTTCATCATTATATCTTTCTATAAAGTATAAAGGTCTTCCTTTTGTCTCATAGAAGGTACGTCCTAAGTATTCACCTATAACACCAAGGAAAATAAGTTGAATACCACCTAGGAATAAAATTATTACCATTGTAGAAGAATATCCTGGTACATCAACTCCATAAAATAGAGTTTTTAATATAATAACAAGCATATAAATAAAACCTGCTAAAGATACTAAAATACCAATAATTGCAGACCATCTAAGTGGAGCAGTGGTAAAGGATGTTAGACCATCAAAAGATAGATTAATTAATTTTCCATAATTCCATTTAGTTTTACCAGCAGCACGAGGATCTCTATCAAATAAAATTTCTTTTTTATTATATCCAATCCAACTAAATAATCCTTTTGTGTATCTTTGAGATTCACGTATTGAGCGTAAAGCTTCAACACAACGTCTATCTAATAATCTAAAATCTCCAGTATCTTTCTGAATTTCAATATTAGTTACACTTTGTAAAATTTTATAATACATTTTTGATGTAAATTTCTTTAAGAAACTTTCACCACTTCTAGATTTACGTTTTGCATAAACATCATCATAGCCTTCTTCCCAGTATTTTAACATTTCTGGAATTAATTCTGGTGGGTCTTGTAAATCTGCATCTATTATTATTACACAATCGCCTTTTGAATAATCTAAACCAGCTATCATAGCTGTTTCTTTTCCATAATTTCTAGATAAATTCAAATAACAAATTCTTTGATCTATAGCACGTAAATTTTGCATAATTTTTAGAGTATTATCTTTACTGCCATCATTTACTAAAAGAACTTCAAAATCGTAATTTGAGTTTTCATCCATAATTGTGCGAAGCCTTTCATATAACATATTTAGTACATCTTCTTCATTATAAGCTGGTACAAGTATTGTTACTAATTTTTTTACTTTATTTTCTATATCCATAAAAAACCTCCAATTAATAATATAGTTATACCATATTATTTAATTGGAGTAAAGAGTTATTATGTTATTTATAATTAGTGATATTATGAGTTAATCTATATACTCTGCAAATATCACACTCATTACATATAGATACTCTTGAATCAAATATTAATTTTAAAGTATTAATAAATTCATCTTCACAATTATCTATTAAATGAATAGTAATCTTTTTAGGAAGAATATTAAGTAAAGTGTTTAAGCAATAATCATTAGAAGAAAAAGAAATATCAGACAAATATTTTACATTTGAAATATTTTTATCAATAGGAACAATATTCTTGCAATCATCTATTAATATTGATTCGTTATTTACATATACTAAATGAACATTGCCATAGCCTGAATTCTTGCTATTTACATATAATCGTAAAAGGTCTATAAATTCATAATATTCTTTTTCTATAAGGAAATTACTTATGCATGTATCGATATTAGAATCTAAAAATTCTTTATATAAGCTTAATCTAAAGTTTACAAAACCAGATAAAACAATAGATTTATGCTCAGTAATATAATTTGAAACTACATTATATATTTTTAAGTATTTTTCGTTATATATATCATAATCTAAATTAAATTCTTTTAAACAAAGATTTAATATTTCTTTTTTTTCTAAATCATCAAAATAAAAATAATTATAATTTATTAAAAATTTTACAATGTTTTTTTCGTAAAAAATAATAATACAGTTAGTAAGCAAATTACACAAAATAGAATGAAAAAGTTTAATATTTTTACCAGTATAATGAATAATAATATTATTATAAATTTTAAAACTACGTGTAGAAATAACAATATCTTCCATATTTAATAAAGAAAAATTTTCTAGTAGATAATTTATAACAGAATTATTATTGCTCTTAATGCATATGGATTTCATACTAAAAAAACTCCCTTCAGAACAAAAACTAATGTAGCATTTTATATAATTAAGAAAAACTAATTATATAAAATTAGTATCTACCAAAAAACAATTAGATATACATTATTTTATGTTGTAAGAGAGTTTTTGGAAACTTGTTTAATAATAAATCATGTAATTTATATCTGGAAATATTTTATCTTTTTTGCAAATATCTTTTAAAAAAGTTTCATCTATACAATTTTCTTTTATTTGATTGTACAATTTTGTAAATCTACCAATGTGGTCTTTAATTCTTTTTTTTGCATAATCAACCATTGTGCCATTTGTAATAATAAATAACCAATCACTACTTTGAGCAAGTAATAATTCACGAGCACATTGATTTAAAGCTAATTTTTTTAGCTTATTTTTTTCGTTAGGGAATAGGTGAGCTAGTTCAACCATTCTATCACCAGCTACATGTAGATGTCTATGAACATAGTCGTTAGCGTGATTTAACCATACTTCACTATAACCGTTAGCTCCCCAACTTGAGCGACAAGGTGTTGAAACTTGAATTTCTGGAAATTTATCAATATATTCACTAGGTGTAATTAATTTATAATCACATTTATCATAATAAATTTTTTTGAATAATATATATAACCAATCAGGACCTTCATACCACCAATGACCATATAATTCAGCATCATAAGGACAAAGTATAATAGGTGGAACATGCATATTTTTAGATAAGTTTGTTATTTGTTCTTGTCTACAATCAAAAAAATGTCCAGCTTGTTTTTCAACTGTATCCATTGCCCATCTAGGATTATAATAATCCTTATTTTCAGTTTTTCCTGTAATTCTATAATATTTAATTCCTGTGTGAACACGAACACCATTATGAGCAATATAAGGTTTTATATAATCATAATCAGCATCATATCCAATATCTCTATAAAATTCACGATAATTAAAATCACCAGGATAGCCATTTATAGAACTCCAAACTTGTCTTGAAGATTCAATATCTCTACCAAAGGCAATTACATCATTTGGAGAAACTATAGGAGCGTATGTTCCATAAATAGGAGTTGGGTCAGCATATAAAATACCATGTGATTCAGTTATTATATATTCTATACCAAATTCTTTTAAATATTTATCTGCTTCTGGAACATATCCACATTCAGGTAACCAAATTCCACGAGGTTTTCTGCCAAAATATTTTTCGTACGTTTGAACTCCTACACCAATTTGTGCTCTAATAGTATTTTCATTAACATATAAAATAGGAAAATAACCATGTGTTGCTCCACAGGTAATAATTTCTAATACACCAATATCTTGAAAATGCTTAAAAGCTGAAATTAAATTACAATTATATACATCTTTAAATAAATGTAAATCATTAGAATATCTGTCAAAATAGTATTTTGATAATTCGTTCAATCTACTATCATAAGAAGTTCTTTTTATTTCTTTTTGTGCAAGTTCTATATGTTTTTTTAAATATTTTATATATCTTCTTTGTAAAAGTGAATTATCAAGCATAGAAAGAAGCGGAGGTGTAAGAGACATTGTAATTCTAAAATCAACATTTTCATCTACTAATTTTTGAAAATTTTTTAATAATGGAATATATGTTTCAGAAATAGCTTCATAAAGCCATTCTTCTTCTAAATAATCTTCACTTTCAGGGTGATGAACAAATGGTAAATGTGCATGTAAGACAAAACTTACATATCCTTTTGCGTCTGCCATAAAAATTTCTCCTTTGTTAAATATTAAGAGGCGTAAATTAAATTACGCCTGAAACTATAAATTAGAAAAGCTAGAAGGATTTAAAGTAGCTGAGTCAATAAATTCCTCGAAATTATCTGTATATAAGCTTTTATATAAATCATGAGTATCATGAATATTTTTTATTAAAGTTAAACTTCCAAAATTTTTAGTAGATAAAGAATGTGTTTTTACATTTTTATAAGTTAAATTTGGATTAAACTTTTCAAATAAAATATGATTATTAGGAGTATCTAATTTATTTGATTCTGCAATATATAGTGGAGGAATATTAGAATTAGGAGCTGTGTAAAATTTTCTATATAAACTAATAGAATATTTACAATTAGCATCATTAATTTTTAAATACCAACTATTTGCAAAATCATTAATTTCAACTTCAAAACTATAATTTTTTGTTTCATTATATACATGTAAAAATGGTTTGGTTTTAGAAAAGAAATTATTACCATATTTTTCTAAAAATGATTTTCTATCTTCATCAGATATATCCCAATAAATAAATAACATTGTAGGAGTTTGTGCTAAAATCTTAACTATAGTTTCATTATATCTATATGGTAAATCATAATATTCTAATAAAGGAGCTGCTTTTTTTGGGGAAACTTTTTTAGAGGTTGAAGAAGTAGACTTTTTCTTTGTTGCTGTAGATTTCCTTGAAGTAGTAACTTCCTTTGTTGTAGCTTTTTTAGCCTTAGTAGTTTTCTCGTTCTTTTTATTAGCAGATACCTTTTTTGTAGATTTTGTTTCTAATTTAGATACTGATTTTGATGTTTTTTTCGTTTTTGAAGTTTCTATTTTATTATCATTAGTTTGTCTTGGCATTAAATTTCCTCCTTAGTATAATGTTCTATACAATAGTATATCAAAAGTAAAATAAATTCAAGTAAAATTATAATAAAATAAATAAAAATTTGTCAAAATATTACAAAAATATTACATTTGTAAAAAAGTAAAGAATTTTATTTACAATTGATAAATTTTTGTATAAAATACATTTAAAAGTAAAAAACTAAAGAAAATTGTCGTGGAAGGGGCGCTATTTGCCAATGAAGATATTAATGTTAACATGGGAATATCCACCAAGAATAGTTGGAGGAATTGCAAGAGTAGTTAATGATTTATCAAAAAGACTCATAAAAGATGGACACGAAGTAACAGTTATTACTTATAAAGAAGGAAATGCACCATACTATGAAGATGATAAAGGTGTAAAAGTTTATAGAGTAGATAATTTTATGATTAATCCTAATAATTTTATAGATTGGATTATGCAATTAAACTTTAATATGATTGCAAAAGCAACACAATTAATAGCAACAGAAGGTCCATTTGATGTAATACATGCACATGATTGGCTAGTAGCATATGCTGCAAAAACATTAAAAGATTCATATAACATACCAATAGTAGCAACAATACATGCAACAGAATCAGGAAGAAATTCAGGAATACATGATGAAATGCAAAGATATATTAATGATACAGAATGGATGTTAACATATGAAGCTACAGAAGTTATTGTAAATAGTAATTACATGAAATGCGAACTACAAAGATTATTTGGATTGCCATTTGAAAAAGTTAGTGTAGTAGCCAACGGAATAAATGTTAACATGTTTAATGGAATAGAAAAAGATTATGAATTTAGAAGACAATATGCTTCAGACAACGAAAAAATTATACTATTTGTAGGAAGATTAGTTTATGAAAAAGGAATACAACATCTAATTTCAGCTATGCCAAAAATTTTAGATGGATATCATGATGCAAAACTTGTAATAGCAGGAAAAGGTGGAATGCTAGAAGAATTAAAAGAACAAGTAAGAGCAATGGGGATTGAAAACAAAGTTTATTTTACTGGTTATATGGATTCTAAACAAGTAAGCAAAATGTATAAATGTGCAGATGTGTCAGTTTTCCCTAGTACATATGAACCTTTTGGAATAGTAGCATTAGAAGCAATGCTATCAGGAACTCCAGTAGTTGTTTCTGATGTAGGAGGTTTAAATGAAATAATAGAGCATGGAGTAGATGGAATGAAAAGCTATGCAGGAAATTCAAATTCATTAGCAGATTCAATACTTCAATTACTATATAATCCTCAACTAGCAGATAATGTTGTAAAAAGAGCAAAAACAAAAATAAAAAATGATTATAATTGGACAAAAATAGCTCAAGATACGCATTTTGTATATCAAAAAGCAATTTGTCAAACAATGGCAGAAAAACAGGCACGTCAAATTGCACAAGAAGCAGCACGAAAAACAAAAAAATCAAAAAATACGGAAATAACGAATTTATTAAATTTCAGAAGAAGACAAGCATATGCATAAAATTAATTAAAAATAGGTTGAGGGCAAATAAATATATACCTTCAACCTTAAATTAATAAAGGAGGCAGAAAAATGAATATATATGACACAGTAAATAAATTAGGATATGAGTTAAAACATTGCGAAGAATATCTTAATTATAAAAAGATGAAAGAAGAAATAAAGGCTCAACCAGAATTAGAGCAAAAATTAGAAGAATTTGAAAAAGCAAGATATGAAATTCAAGTTTCAACAATACAAGGTGGAAAGCAAGATGAAGAAAAGGCCAAAAAAATGCAAGAATTGTATGTAGAATTAATAGCAAATGAAACAATGAAAAAATATTTTGATGCAGAATTAAAATTCAATGTATTGTTAACAGATATTAACAAAATTATAGGTGAAGCTGTAGAAGATGTATTAAAATAGGAGAAAAAATGGAATATATAATATTAGTATTAAGTATAATTGCTATTTTAGTGTTATATTATGTGTCGGATATAAATATAAAAAAGTTAAAAGAATTAGCCAATAAACCCAACTTAAATGAATTAGTAAAAAGATTTCCAGAAAATACAGAAATAGCAAGAGAAATATTAAAAAAATTAAATAATGAAAGTGTAAAAGTAGAAGAAAATAAAGAAGGAACTGCAAGCTTATATATAGTACAAACAAATAAAATAATTATATCAAATGCCAAAGAAAATTATATGCAAACACAAACAATTGCACATGAATGCTTACATTCAGTACAAAGCAAAAAAATGCAATGGTTTAATTTTATATTTACTAACGTATATTTGCTATATACAGCAACAATAATAATTTTAACTGTAACAAAAGTAATTAAAGAACCAGCAATGTTTCTAACAATATTAGTAATTTTATCTGCAATACATTATTTTATTAGAAGTATCTTGGAAAGTGAAGCTATGTATAAAGCTAAATATTTAGCAAAAGAATATATAGAAGAAAATCAATTATGTACTAAAGAACAATTAAAGGAATTAGTTGACCAATATGAAAAAATGAATCAAATGGGAATAAAAATGGTAAATTTTGAAATATTTTTTAAAGATATTATAAAAGTTATTATATACACTTTAGTATGTGTAATTGTTTAATAAGTATTTTAAAATAAGGAGAAAAAAATGTCTAACCAAATAGAAGATGAAGAAAATTTAAAAAGTAAATTAGAATATTTGAATTTAGATTTAAACAATATACCAAATTGGATTAAGGATTATTCAAACATAGATTATAGACCACAAAAAAATTATGATGAAAACACATATAAAATATATAAATATATACCAATAAGTAAAATAGAAATATTATTAACACCAACAAATCGTTTAAACTCCATTAAGGAAAAGTTTTCCAAAGCAGCACCACTATATTCATATATAAATCCAAAAGATGAATCAGATATAATTAGACATACTACTTTTTTACGAATGTTAAAATCTGTAAAAATAGAAGAAATAGAAGAGATAGAAGAACAGCAGAAAGCATTTAATAAAACAACACCATTTAAAGTTAAATTCTTTGAAAACTATCTTTGGCAAATATACTATTCTGACATAGACAATAAATATTTTATGCTTGTAACAACTGAAGATATAGAATATGGGAGCTTTTTCTATTTACTAAAAAAGAAAAATGAATGTATTGAAAAGAAAAAAGAAGAACTAATATATGTTCCAATATGTTATGAACAATATAGTGAAGAATATCTTAAAGCATCTGAAATAAAAGATTTAGAAAAATACTTATGGCTTTTTGCAAAAGATTGGCCTATAGTTTACGAAGTAAGAGATAGAAAAAATATATTAAGTATACAGATAGTTGGAACTATAGATTGCTTTGAAAACATAAAAAGTGATTATAGAATAAAATTATCAAATAAAGAAGATGCTATAAAGTTCTATAAGTTTTTAAAAGCAATATTTATATTGCAAACAGAATTGCCACATCATTTTCAATTTGATGCAAAAATAAGTAAAACTGAAGGATTAGAATTTGAATATAAAGGAAAGAAAATTTCATATGAAGAATTAGCAACAAATATAAATGATATATATGAAGAAGCGCAAAAACAAATTGAAAACTTAAAAGTGGAAAATGAAGAGCTATCAAAACAGCTAAACGAATTACAAAGTAAAAAACAAGAACAAGAAAGAGAATATTTGCAAAAAGAAAGACAAATAGCAACATATTTAGAATGTAGAAAAACTTTTCTAGGAAGAGTAAAATATTTTATATTAAATAAGAGAAGCAAAAAAAGACCAAAAGAAGAAAAGAAAGATATTATAACAGAAATAGTTCGAAATGCCAAATTACCAATAAAAGAAATGGTGGAAAAGAAAGTATATAACATTGAAGATATATTAGAAATTTATAAAAATTTGGATGAAATATTGGTAATTATAAGAAATTTAAAATTAGATGTACAGGCATTAAATAATAAAGTTGAGAGCATGGAATTAAAAATAAAAAATGCAACATTATATTTAGATGAAATAGACAGTCATGAAAAGAATATATTTGAATTTTGGAAGTTTACTAATAAAGATGAAAATTTAATGTTAAATCAAGGAGTACAAGAAGAAACAGTAACTAACAAAAAAATAGAAAAAACATTTAAGTATGAAGATGACTTTGAAGATTTAGGAAAACAAGCAGATAAAGACCAAGAAAGATATTTAACTAAAGAACAAAAAGATGCAATGTTTATAGCTTCAACAGAATTATTAGATATTCTTAATAATATAAAGTTAAAAAAGGATACAGACATAATTAATGAAAGATTAACGGATTTAAAGAAAGAATTAGAAGAAGATAGAATTTTATTAGAAGAGAATACTGATATTTTTGGAAATTTAGAAGATGATACAACAAAAGCAAAGATATTAGCTGGAAAAAAGCATAGAGAAAATAAAAAGAATAAGCTTCAAACAATAAACATGTCAAAAGAAACTACACCAGAAGAATTCAAAGAGAAAATGACTAGTGAATTAAAAACATTAGAAGAAGTTTTAGAAAATAGTAAAGCTAAAACTGATCATCCTGTATATATAGCAACAACTAAAAAAATAGAAGCTGTAGGATTTCAAACAGTATATATAAATCCAGAAGAAGCAATACACACAATTGAAGATGAAACACAAATGAACTTATATAAAATTAACTTAAAAAAGGATATGCCAATATTATATTTTTCTAATTGTATATATTATGATAATATACACAAAACATTGCCTGAAGGAATGAATTTAGGAAGTAAATGCCTAATAGATTTAGCAAATTATGAATTTGAACAAATAGATAAAAACTATTTTAGAATAAATGAAGAAATAGACGAGAAAAATGTAATAACTAAAAGAATAACCGTATATACTTATAATGTTAAAATAAAAAAAGAAAATTAATTTATTAAAAAGTTTAGCGTTTTTATCTAATAGGAAATATTTTTAAATTAGATAAAAACGCTATATTAAAATACTAGACAAAAAAAATAAAATATGCTAATATTGATAAGTATTAAAAAAATATGCCGATGTGGCGGAATTGGCAGACGCAAACGACTCAAAATCGTTCGGGAAACCATGTGGGTTCGAGTCCCACCATCGGTACCATAAGTGCGAATTTAACAATTCGCAGTGAATAATTAATAGTGAAGAGTGAATAGTTAATAATTATAAAAAGGCTCTAGGAGCACTTATGTACTATTAACTATTAACTATTCGTTATTCACTCTTCACTAAAATTTTTTAGATCCAGTTATTATTTAATTTATTTCTATTTAAAGGAGTTTTTATGTCTATTGTAATGACAAAAATATCGTTTGACAAAATTAAATAACATATGTATAATGAATATAGGAAATGACAAACCACATATGTGGTCTTGCCAAGATAAAGATTTAAAAATAAACCATTAGCCTAGCATAGCAGAATGGTTTATTTCTTTATTTATGTAGTTGCTTATTAACCCAGTTCTTATACAGAACTGTAGCCAAGGCAACGTTTAATGTTAAAGATAGCATAAATGCTATTATAAAAAGTAGTATTACTTTAACCATAAACATCACCACCTCTCCTACGAAGATTCGTAAAAATTGGTGGCAAAACCACATCTGTTATTATCATTTCCTATGTCAGATAGCATAACACATATTTTACAATAAAGCAATAAAAACAAACAAATATTTCATATGTAGGTGGAATTTGTAATTATAATTTGTAGTTAGCCTGCAATTCAAATATATTGATTTTGAATGATAATTGCGTTATAATACAGTTGTAGTAATTAAAATATTATTTTTTGGAGGTAGGTTATGGAGATAAGTGTTTCGACAGTTTTTCGGACAAGAAATGATGAAGGAGTTTACAGTTTTGATTTGATAGCTATAAATTCAAAAAAACTTGTTTCTTCATTGGTGGGGTATTGTGTTGTAAATATTAAAAACGATACTCTTGTTGTTGGCTTAAATAAGATTGTTACTGACGAAGAGGAAAAAATGCAGTTGATTGGGAGAGAAGCTTTAAAAGAGGCAAAAAATATTGAAAAAATTTTTTCCGCATAACCAAAACGGTGTTCAATTTGAACACCGTTAATAAATTAGTATGACTATTAGAATAGTATATAAAAGTAATAAAATAGGAAAACAATCAATACGAAGAACAAATCTCGCTTCACGAGACCTTTTCTCTACATCTTAAAGTTTGCTATCTAAATTCAAGGTCTCAAAGAAGCGTAAAGATTTGTTGACGCGAAAATTTACAAAGTAAATTTTCTGTGCAATGTTATTTTTTTATATAATAGGAAAGTAGAACTTTCCTATTATATAAAAAAATCTATTATATTAAAAAAACTTTTTGATAAATTCTTGCTATTTTTTAGATTGTATTGTATGATATTAAAGTAAAATTATAAATTGAGTTAAAAAAATGAAAGGAGCAAACTACATGAAAAAAATAATAGTATCTATGCTTATAGTATTTAGTGTATTTTTAACAGGATATGTACAAGCAGCAAATGATACAGTATTAAATGAAGAAGCAACAGGCCAATTAATAGAAATAAAAGAAAAAGAAAAAAAAGAATTAGAAGATTATACAGAATTATATGGTTCAGAAACATATGGTTTAACAGCATATATGTTAAATAAAGTTAGAATATATAGTATACCACTTTGTTTTATAGGTATAGCAGTAGGAGCTATTTGGCAATATGTAATAGGAATAAGAAAATTAGATGTCAGAGACAGAGGCTTATTGTTAATAATAAGCTTTGTTACAATATTTGTAATTTGTCAAGTTTTACCTTTAATATTTGCAATTGTAGTAAGAGGGTTTAGAAATTAAAAAACTTGAAAAATGATAAAAACGTATATGGAGGAATTAACGAATGAAAGTATTATTTGCTGTTAGTAATGAGAGTATATCAGAGTCAATAGTAAAAAAATATCAAAAAGATTATAAGGAAATAATTTCTTATAAAAATGTTTATTACTTTAATGCAATATTAAAAGAGATACAGAGAGATAAATCTTATGATAGAATTGTCATAAGCGAAGATTTGGAACCTTTTGCTAATAATGATTATGATGCAATAGATAGATTTATATTTGAAAAATTAGATAGTATAACAGATGAAGCAATAGACAGTGAAGGAGGAGATACTCCTATAATTTTAATTTGCTCAGATAGAAGAGAAAAAGCAGAAAATATTTTAGTTAAATTATTTGGAATAGGAATATATGATGCTATATTAGGACAAGATAGAAGTATAGAACAAGTATGCAAACTAATTAAAAAACCACGTACCAAAAAAGAAGCTAAGATATATTATAAAATAGAAGCAGAAGATGTAAATTACCAGTCAGAAACAGAAGACAGTGTAAGTGAAACTGAAATACAAAATATATTAGCTCACTATAAAAAATTAGGAAAAAATGAAGAAGCATACGTAGAAAGCTTTAATAATATAGCAGCTCAATATACAGATACTCAGTTAAAAGTAATAACTAAATTTTTACCTTTAAATGTTAGAGCTGTCTTGGAAATAAATTCTCCTAAATATCAATCAATTATGGCATTTACAGGTAAAAAGACGGTAGTTGAGAATAAAAAAGAAAAAGAACATGATAGTGGACTAAAAATTAATTTTATAGAAAATCAAACAGGTAAGCCAAAATTATCAAAGCCAATAGTAGTACCAACAGCTGTTAATACAAAACAAGTAAAGAAAATAGAAGAAACAGAAAATACATTAAATGAAATACAACCAGAACCAATACAGGTAGAAAATATAGAAGAAAAAGTAGAAAATAATTATGCAGAAAATCAACAAATCACTGAAAATGAAATTGAAGCACCAAAAAAAGGAAGAGGAAGACCTAAAAAGGTACAAGAAGAAGTAGATGAAGAAACACCTAAAAAAAGAAGAGGAAGACCTAAAAAGGTGCAAGAAGATATAGAGGATGAAACAGTAAATCTATTTAATTTAGCAAATGAAACAGACGGAGAAAAAAATAATCAAGAAAATAATATTTTACCAGGCTTTGAAAATGAACTAGAAAATAATAGCTATTCTAATAGCATTATGAATGTACAAAATCAATCTAGCAACATTGATTTAGAAAACTTAATAACAAAAGACAAAAAAATAGTATGCTTTGTTGGAACAACCAAAAATGGAACATCATTTTTAATTAATAATTTAGCACAAATTTTTTCTAATATGGGAATAAAAACTGCTATATTAGATATGACAAAAAATAAGAACTCTTATTATATATATACCAAAAATGAAGAAGAATTAAGAAAAATTGCTTATACATCTATTGAAAAATTAGCACAAGGTGTAGCAGAAGGAATAAATGTAAATCAAAATTTAGCAGTATATACATCTTTACCAAGAGAAGAAAAAGAAATGGACTGCAAAGGAATTTTAGCAACATTAATTAAAAATTATTCATTAGTATTAATAGATTGTGATTTTACAACTCCAGCAGAATATTTTAGAAATTCTGGAGAAATATATCTTGTACAAAGTTTAGATATATTAACAATTCAACCACTTACAGACTTTTTAAGAGACTTAAAATCTAATGATGCATTACCACAAGAAAAAATAAAAGTTGTAATAAATAAAGATACAAGAGTAAGAGGATTGAATCCAAAAGTATTAATTGGTGGAATGGCTTTTTATAATGATCCAGCAATGTCATTTATGACAGAACTATTCAATAAAGATTTAATAAAATATAGAGTTATACCATTTAATGAACAAGTATATTGCAATTATATGGAAGGAATTGTAAATTGCAAAATCTCAACATCTGGATATCCAAAAGCTTTTATGAAAGATTTAAAAGACTTAGGAAATATGGTATATCCATTATTAAGTAATAAATACAGACCAGTAGACAGTTATGAAAGAAGAGAAACATTTTCTTCTGATACTAATAATACACTAGAGCAAATGAAAAGAAATTATTAAAACAACAAAATATTGAGGTGATAATGTGGGATATATAATAGTACTAGTAATATTAATAGCTATAATAGTAGCTCTAATGATATATAACGTAATAGTCTATAAAAAAATACAAAATTATAATGATATAGAGCAAAAAATAACAGGATTAAATGTATTACAAGATTTCATGAATACAATTGGAGACTATACATCAGTAGATGAAAAAATAGCAAGAATTAATGAAATATTAATTGAAAAATATGATATAAAATATTCTACTATTGTTATGTTTGATGGTGCTGAATATGTAATAAAAGCAACAAATGTAAAAGAACAACATTGGGATGCACTACGAAGTCTTCACAATCAAGATATATTTAAAGACAGTATTTCTACTGCAACACCTAAATATGTTACAATAAATGGAGAAGGAGATAGATTACCATACCAAACAATGGAATTTGGAAGAGCTAAATCTGCTATGTTTTTTCCATTATATATAGATAATGTTTATATAGGATATTGGATAATTGAAAGTGGAGAACCACATGCATTTGATAATATAGATACAACAATACTAGAAGTTGTAAAAGATAATATAATTTCTGTATATAAAACTATAGGATACCAAAATACAGTAGAAAAAATAGCAAGAGATGATAAGTTTACAGGATTAAAATCAGCAGAATATTTATATGGAATAGGAAAGAAAATAATAGACAACTATACAACTTCCACAGTATGCATGTTTAAAATTACAAATTTAGAAAAAATAAATGACACATATGGAAGAAAAACAGGAGATAGAGTAGTAGCAAGAGTTGGTGAATCAATAAAAGATAGTATTTCACCAGAATATGTATTTGTAAGATATATGGGACCTAAATTTGTAATAGTATTTTCTGGAGTAAATATAGAAGAAGTAACAGAATTTGTATCTAACATAAAAAAAGAATTAGAAAAAATGAAAATACAAGAAATATCTGCAGAAACTAAACAAGCAAAAGAGGAAAAGAAAAGAACTGCAACTCCAAAAATAAATATGGTATTATCTACATATTATAAAGGAACAGCACTAGAAAGTCTTACAAAAAAACTAGAGGAATATTTAGATTCTAATGATGAACAAGAAGAAATAAGCCAAATATAATAAGGAGGTAAGTAATATGGATATGGATAAAACAATGAGCTTTACTGTTGAAAAAGAAAAAAATGTAAAATCAAAGGAAATCATAAAAACAGTATATGAAGCATTGGTAGAAAAAGGATATAACCCAATAAATCAAATAGTTGGTTATATATTATCTGGAGACCCAACATATATTACTAGCTATAAAGATGCTAGAAATTTAATAAGACAAATAGAACGAGATGAATTATTAGAAAGTATGGTTAAAAATTATATAGGATTAGAAGATTAATATGAGAGCATTAGGAATAGATTATGGTGACAGTAGAGTTGGAATAGCTGTATCAGATGCTTTAGGAATAACAGCTCAAGGGCTAGAAACAATAGAACATAGAGGAAATGATAAAATAGTATTAGCACGATTAGATGAAATTATGAAACAATACGAAATAGATACTATTGTAATCGGAATGCCATTTAATATGAATGGTACTAGTTCTGAAAGAGTAGAAGTAACAAAAAAGTTTATCCACAAATTAAAATGTAAATACAATAAAATAGGCATAGTAGAAATGGATGAAAGACTTACTACTGTTGCAGCTCATAAAACAATGAATTTTTTAGATATAAATAAAAGAAAGAAAAAGAGTATAGTAGACACTATTTCAGCAGTATATATATTAGAAATGTATATTAACAGAAAATAATAAAATATTATTGCAAATATTTATAAAATAGTATATGATAATTAAAATTGTAAATAATAAAAACAGTTATTAAAATTAAGAAGATATAATTTAATATATTGAAAGGAGAAAATATATGGACGAAAACAATAACATACCAGAGGAAGAATTAGATAACACAATAATTCTTAATGATGAAAATGGCGATGAAGTAGAATTCGAATTTTTAGATTTAATTGAACTAGAAGGAGAATCATATGTAGTATTATTACCAGTAGAAGAAGAGGAAGAAGGAGAAGTAGTAATACTAAAAGTAGAAGATTCAGAATCTGAAGATGAAGAATCTTATGTAAGTGTAGATGATGAAGAAACACTAACAAAAGTATTTGAAATTTTTAAAGAAAAATTTAAGGATGAATTTAATTTTATAGATGAAGATTAAAAATGTATAAAGTGGTATAATCAAACGATTATACCACTTTATACATTAATATAAAATATTATTGTAAACCAAATAAAAAAGTGATATAATATTACCAATTAATATTATAAAAGGATGTTGAATATGGAAAATAAAAAATTATTTGTAATAACAGACAAAATAATGAGGTTAATGCATAATATAGTAACAAGAATAAGTGACATAACACAACAAGAAATTGATGGAAATACTTTTATAGACAAAAGTAAAGACAAACAATTAACAGTAATGTTTTCAGTATTGTCAGATACATATATCGAGTTAGAAGATGAAATAGGAGAAGAATTCGAACAACAAAAAGAAATTTTAGAAGATTCTGGATATAAAATTTTAACTTATGAAATTGGAAAAACAGTAGAAAAAATAGAATATGCAGATTTTATAAAAGATTTAAAAGAATATATAATGAATACATACACACGATATAGATATATTAATCCCAATGATCTAGATGTAAACTTTCAAAATACTGATTCAATATATGAAAATTCAAAATTCCAAAATTTAAGAATGGCAGAATATGAAATTTTACAGTTCAATTTTGACTATACATTAGAAAGATTAAACATATATGATTGTGAAGAACTATTAAGCTTTTATAATGGAAATGTAATATCTGATACATTAGAAACCATGTGTTCTGAATATGCAGTAAAAAGATACAAAAATAAAATTAATGAATATAAAAAAGCAAATGATTTAGATGAAGATATTAAAACTGATGCAATACAAATGCTTTATACTAAAAAGAGTGAACTAGAATTATTTAAACTTAATAGCCAATATAATGGAATATTGGGAAAAACAGCAAGAGAAAAACTAAAAATTATACGAGAAGCAAAAGAAAATGGTGACTTAAATATAATATTAGGAATGACAAAGGAAGAAATGAAAGCATATACACAATTAACTTTAGATGAATATAAGAGTACACTAAAAGATATTTTTTCAAAATATAAAACAGAAATTAATATATTAGAAGAAGCTAAAAAATCTGGATTTAAATATAAATCTAATATGGTTACATATGATCAAAAAGTTGATTGTGCAACAGAATATCTAGTAGTAAAGAAAGGACTTATGGCAAATAATATTTACCCAAGTAGTAATGAACAACAGAATTATGACGAGCAAGAAATTGGAGATTAGTAAATAAAAGGTTTATATAAATGTATAAAGAAATTTATTACATAAAGCAATATAATAAGAGAACAAATCTCGCTTTGCGAGACCTTTTCTCTACATCTTAAAGTTTGCTATCTAAATTCAAGGTCTCAAAGAAGCGTAAAGATTTGTTGACGCGAAAATTTACTTTGTAAATTTTCTGTGCAATGTTAATTTTTTATCTTATCATATTGCTTTTTTTAGAGTGTATTGTTAGGTTACTTTTCAAAGTTATACATAAAATAGAAAAATAAAAATCGCAAAATTTCGAAAAATACTTGATTTTTTGGTAAAAAGTGGGTATAATAATAAAGCAAATATGAAAAACAGAAGAGTGGGAACAAATCCCACTCTTTATACATGTTAAATATAAGGAGGTTTAATCTATTGGCAAATATTGAAGAAAAAGTTGAAAAGCTAGTAGAAAATACTATAAATAACCTAGGATATGAATTGTATGATGTAGAATACGCTAAGGAAGGAAAAGATTATTATTTAAGAATATTTATTGATAAACCTAGTGGTATAGACTTAAATGATTGCGAAAAAGTAAATGACGGTATAATGGAGTTACTAGATGATGCAGACTATATAAAAGAACAGTATTTTTTAGAAGTATCTTCACCAGGAATTGAAAGAAATATACGAAAAGAAAAACATTTAAAACAAAATATAGGAACTGAAATAGAAGTAAACCTGTTTAAACCTATAAATGGAAAAAAGCAGATTAGTGGTATTTTAACAAAATATGATGATGAAAAAATAATATTAGATGAAAATATACAAATACCAAGAAAAGATATTTCACTAATGAAAACAAAATATAATTGGGAAAATAATTAAAAGGGGGAAAATAAAAAATGAAAGAAGCAATTAATAACAAAGAACTAGTAGAGGCATTAGACGATTTAGAAAAAGAGAAAGGTATAAAAAAAGATTACTTAATAGAATCAATAGAAACTGCATTACTTACAGCATATAAAAGAAATTTTGATTCAGCTGAAAATGTAAAAGTAGTTATGGATCACGAAACTGGTGCAGCACATTTATATGCAGTAAAAGAAGTTGTAGAAGCAGTAGAAAACTCAAATTTACAAATAAATCAAGAAGATGCAAAAAAAATAAATAAAAAAGTAAAATTAGGTGAAACAGTTGATGTAGAAATGGTACCAAAAGATTTTGGTAGAATAGCAGCACAAACAGCCAAACAAGTAATAATTCAAAAATTAAGAGAAGCAGAAAGAGATATTATATATTCAGAATTTAACGATAGAAAAGGTGAAATAGTTTCAGGAATAATTCAAAAAGCAGATTCTAATATTGTTATTATGGACTTAGGAAAATTGGAAGGAATTATGCCAATAAAAGAACAAATACCTACTGAAAAATATAAAGTAAATGACAAAATAAAAGGATATGTATTAGATGTTGTAAAAGGAGCAAAAGGAGTTCCACAAGTAATAGTATCAAGAGCATGTCCAGATTTCGTTAGAAAATTATTTGAATTTGAAATACCAGAAATTTATGAAGGTGTAATAGAAATAAAAAGTGTATCACGTGATGCAGGAAATAGAAGTAAAGTTGCAGTATACTCAACAAATGAAAATATAGACCCTGTAGGCTCTTGTGTAGGACAAAAAGGAGTACGTATTCAAAATATAATAAATGAATTAAATGGAGAAAAGATAGATGTTATAGAATGGGATCCAGATCCAGCAAGATATATAGCATCAGCATTATTACCAGCAGAAGTAAAAGCAATAGATATAAGAGAAGAAGAAAAATTTGCACAAGTAATTGTTACAGATGACCAATTATCTTTAGCAATAGGAAAAGCTGGACAAAATGCAAGATTGGCAGCAAGATTAACAAACTGGAAAATAGATATAAAATCAGAAACACAATTTAAAGAAATATTAGCTAATATGACCGAAGAATAATAAAACAGAACATGAATACAATTAATAAAACGGAGGAGATAGATGTGAAAAAAATACCACAAAGGACCTGTATAGGCTGTAATGAAAAAAAAGAACAAAAATCTCTAATAAGAATCGTTAAAAATAAAGATGGAAAGATTAGTATAGATACAACAGGAAAAATGCAAGGCAGAGGTGCATACATATGTGACGATATAAATTGTCTAGAAAAAGCATTTAAAAGTAAGAGACTAGAAAGAGCTTTTGAAACATCAATAGATAAAAGTATTTATGAAGATTTAAGAGGTGTAATTATTGATAGAAAATAAAAGAGTATTAGGGCTATTAGGATTATGTACAAAAGCAGGAAACATAGTTTATGGAACAGATGCATGTATAGAAAAGATACAGAAAAATAAAATACAATTAATAATTGTTGCTACAGATGCAGCAGATAGAACAAAGAGAAATTTTGAATTTTATTGTTCTCAAAAGAATATACCAATTATTATGTTTTCTACGAAAGAGGAACTAAGTAAATCGATAGGACAGAAAAATAAAGCAGTTATAGGAATAACAAATAATAGCTTTGCAGAACAGATATCTAAGATTATAAATGGGGGTGATATTATTGGGTAAGATAAAAATACATGAAATAGCAAAAAAGCTTGACTTAACCAGTAAAGAAATTATTGAAAAAGCAAATGAATTAGGAATAGAAGTAAAGAATCATTTGAGTTCGGTAGAAGAAGAAATAGCAAAAAAAATAGAAGAAGGTTTTATGAAAAAAGTAAAAAAAGAAGAGAAATCAATAAAAGAAGAAAAAACAACTAAAAAAGAGAAAAAAACAGAGCAATCTACACCTGTAATTATTAGAAGAGAAGTAATAATTGCAGATGAGGAAGCAGAAACAAAAAAAGAACAAAAAAATCAAAAAGTGGATAATAAAAAAGATGTAGGTTTTATAGAAAGAAATAGAAATAAAGATTATAATATAGTATATAGAAACAAGCCTACAAAACCACTTACAGTTAGTGAACTTTTTGGACTAAAAAATCCAAAAGAAGAAGATAAACCAGAAAAGAAAGAAGAAAATATTGAAACAAAAACAGAAACAGTAGTAAAAGAAGAGCCAAAAGCAATTGAAGTAAAACAAGAAGTTAAAGAAAATGTGGTTACAAATGTACAAAAAAGCAATGAAAATGTTGCTAATAAAGATAAAAATAATTTTAAAGTAGAAAGAAACTTTAATCAAAATCATAACAACTATAATGAACAAAATAGAAATGGACAAAATTACAATAACTTTAAAAACAATAAACAAGGCTTTAATAGAAATAACCAAAATTCTAATAATTATAGAAATAATGCACAAAATAATAATGGAAATTATAAAAATAACTATAGAAACAACAATAATAATGAATATAATAGAAAACCTCTTGACGAAAAAGGAATTGAAAAAAATATTAAAAATATAATGACAGATATTACAGAAAAAGAGAGTGTTAGAGATTATAACAAAAACATAGACAAACAAAAACAAGCTAGAAACGAAGAAAATAAACTTGCAAAGAAAAACAAAAATAGAAAATCAGATAGATTTGAATATAGTGAAGGTAAATTAAAAAGCTTAAAACAAAGAGATAAGTTATCAAATATGTTTGATGAACAAGATGGAGGAATGTTAGATTTTTATGATTTAACAACACAAAGAGGTAGAAAAAATAAGAAAAGAGTAAATAAACCAGAAGAAGAAAGAGTTAAACAAAAAATATTTAAACTTACAGAAATTACAATACCAGACCCTGTTACAGTAAAAGATTTTGCTGCAGAAATGAAAAAAACAACAGCAGAAGTTATTAAAAAATTAATAGGATATGGAGTTTTGGCAACAATAAACAATGAGATAGATTTTGATACAGCATATTTAATTGCACAGGAATTTGGAATTACTGCAATAAAAAGAGAAGATGTAACAGAAGAAGATATTTTATTTGATGATACAGAAGATGATGAATCAGATTTAAAACCACGTCCACCAGTAGTTGTTGTAATGGGACACGTAGATCATGGAAAAACATCATTACTAGATACAATAAGAAAAACAAATGTAATAGGTGGAGAAGCAGGAGGAATTACACAACATATAGGTGCATATAAAGTAAAAGTAAAAGATAGAGAAATAACCTTCTTAGATACACCAGGACACGAAGCATTTACAAGTATGAGAGCAAGAGGAGCTCAAATTACAGATATAGCAATATTAGTAGTAGCAGCAAATGATGGAGTTATGCCACAAACAATAGAAGCAATAAACCATGCAAAAGCTGCAGACATACCAATAATAGTAGCCCTAAATAAAATGGACTTAGAGGGAGCAAATCCTGAAAAAGTAAAACAAGAGTTAACAAAATATGATTTAGTTCCAGAAGAATGGGGAGGAGATACAATATTTGTTCCAATATCTGCTAAAAAAGGAGACAATATAGATACTTTATTAGAAATGGTATTATTAGTTGCAGATATGAAAGAATTAAAGGCAAATCCAAATAAACAATCTAAAGGAACTGTAATAGAAGCAAAACTAGATAAAGCAAAAGGACCAGTAGCAACAATGCTAGTACAACGTGGAACATTAGATGTTGGAGATACAGTTGTAGTGGGCTCTGCAATAGGTAGAATAAGAGCAATGACAGACGCACAGGGCAAAAAAGTTAAAAAAGCAGGACCATCTACACCAGTTGAAATAATAGGTTTAACAGAAGTTCCAGAAGCGGGAGATACTTTCTATGAAGTAAAAGATGAAAAAACAGCAAAACACTTAATAGAAAGAAGAAAGAGAGCTCAAAGAGAAAAAACAATAAATGCTACATCAAGAGTTACATTAAACGATTTATTTAGCCAAATAGAAAAAGGCAATTTAAAACAATTAAATTTAATTGTAAAAGCAGATGTTCAAGGTTCTGTTGAAGCTGTAAAACAATCATTAGAAAAACTATCTAACGAAGAAGTACAAGTAAAAGTTATACATGCAAATGTTGGAGGAGTAACAGAATCAGACATTACACTTGCAAAAGTTTCAAATGCAATAATAATAGCATTTAATGTAAGACCAGATCCAATAGCAAGAGAGATGGCTAAAAAAGAAGAAGTAGAAATAAAACAATATTCAATTATTTATCAAGCAATAGAAGATGTTGAAGCAGCAATGAAAGGTATGTTAGACCCAGTATTTGAAGAAAAAGTTATAGGTTCAGCAGAAGTTAGACAAACATTTAAAGTTAGTGGAGTTGGAACTATAGCAGGATGTTATGTAACAGAAGGAAAAATTGCTAGAAATGCTGGAATAAGAGTAATAAGGGACAATGTTGTTATACATGATGGAAAATTAATTTCACTAAAGAGATTTAAAGATGATGCAAAAGAAGTAAATCATGGCTTTGAATGTGGTCTTCAAATAGAAAACTATAATGACATAGTAGAGGGAGATATGCTAGAAGTTTATGTTATGGAAGAAATAAAAAGATAACGTTAAAAAAGAATTAGCATATTTAAGTTGTTAGACTACGGACAAAATTTTTTAGAGGATAAAAACTGTAAATCTTAAGAAATTTTGTCTTGTCTGCCTAGCACTACACTAATTCTTTTTTAACTATAATTGTACATTAGAAAGGAATGAAATTATGCCAAAGAATAATCCAAGATTTGAAAGGATTAATGAAGAATTAAAAAAAGAAATAAGTCATATAATTAGTTATGAATTAAATAATCCTAATATTACAGGATTAATAAGTGTAACTAAAGCAAAAATAACACCTGATTTAAAATACGCAAAAGTATATGTAAGTATTTTAAATTCAAAAAATCTTAAAGAAACATTTGAAAATTTAAAAAAATCAGCAGGTTATATTAGAAGTGAAATAGCAAAAAGAATTAATTTAAGAATAACACCTGAATTGATTTTTGAAATAGATGACTCAATGGAATACGGAGCAAAAATAGATTCAATAATAAGAGAATTAAAAGAGAAAAGGGGGGAATAGAGAATAAAAAGAAATTTTTATTCTTTAAACATATGACTTTAGACAATATAAAGGAAGAAATACAAAAAGCAAAAAATATAGTATTATTAACTCATGAAAGCCCAGACGGAGACGCAATTGGAAGTATACTAGCAATGTATAATTCTTTATTAAAAATTAATAAGAATGTTGATATGATAGTGCCAGAATATTCTTCTGTTTATAATTTTTTACCAAATGCAGATAAAATGCAAAAGGAAGGAAAAAAAGAAGAATATGATTTAGCAATAGCATTAGACTGTGGAGATATAAAAAGATTAAATGGATTTGCAAAATATTTTGAAGATGCGAAAGTTACAATAAATATTGACCATCACGGAAGTAATACAATGTTTGCAGATTATAATTTTGTAAATCCTGATGCTCCAGCATGTTGCCAAATTCTTATAACAGTTTTAGAATTTTTAAATATAGAAATAGATATACAAATAGGTACATGCCTTTTAACTGGAATAATTACAGATACAGGAGGATTTAAATATCCAGGAACATCCTCAGAAACATTTGAGTTTACATCGGAATTATTAGCTATGGGTGTAAATGTAGCAGACGTATACAAAAAGGTATTAGAAGTTAAAACAAAACCAAATTTTGAATTAACAAAAAGAGTTATGGAAAGAATGGAATTTTTAGAAGATTCTAAAATTGCATTTTCTTATATAACAAAAAAAGATGAAGAAGAAGTAAATGCAAAAACAGGAGACCATGAAGGATTAGTAGACATAGGAAGATGTGTAGAAGGAGTAGAAGTATCAGTATTTCTTCGTGAATGTGAACAAGGCTTTAAAGCATCTTTAAGGTCAAATACATATGTAAATGTTTCAGATGTGTGTTTAATGTTTGGCGGTGGAGGACATATGAGAGCAGCTGGCTGTGTAATATATGCACCACTAGAAGAAGTAAAAGTAAGAATTATTAATGAAATAAAAAATTATTTAAAATAGGAATTGTTATATATGGATGGAATTATATTGATGAATAAACCAAAAAACTATACATCACATGATATAGTAGCAATAACTAAAAAAACATTAAACGAAAAAGTAGGACATACAGGAACATTAGATCCTAATGCAACTGGTGTGTTACCTTTATTAATAGGAAAAGCAACTAAAATTTCTAAATATTTAATAAATCATGATAAAATTTATAAAGCAACTCTTAAGTTAGGAATTAAAACAGATACAGGAGATGTAACAGGGAATATTCTAGAAGAAAAAAATGTAAATATAGAATGTTTAGAAAAAGAAAATGTAGAAGAAGTTTTAAAACAATTTGTAGGAAAAATACAGCAAATACCACCTATGTATTCAGCAATAAAATTAAATGGCAAAAAATTGTACGAATACGCAAGAAAAGGAGCTACAATACAAATAGAACCAAGAAATATAGAAATATATGATATAACTTTGCAAAATATTAATAAAGAGAATAAACAAATAAGTTTTATAGTAAATTGCTCTAAAGGAACATATATAAGAACATTATGCGAAGATGTTGCAGAAAAATTAAATACAGTTGGTACAATGCAAGAATTAGAAAGAATACAAGTAGGACAATTCAATATAAATAAATGCATTAGCGTAGAACAACTACAAAAAGAAAGTAAGGAAGTTATAGAAAAAAGTTTAATAAAAATAGAAGATATATTTGAAAAAAATGGAAATATTAATTTAAAGCAAAACGAATTACAAATGTTTTTAAATGGCGTAAAACTAGCAAAAAATGAACAAGACGGAGTATATAAGATATATTCAAATAATCAATTTATAGGTTTAGCCACTATTAATAATGGTAGGTTAAAAAGAGATGTAGTTATTTAATATTTCCAAAATACCATAAATGGAGGACCTATTAGGCATACTACAGCAAGAATTATAAGAATAATTCCTGCTGTTTTATTTTTTTGTGTGTTATATTCAAATAGAGCATACGCAAAAACCTCTCTAAAAAAATATATTGAAATCAAAATAATCAAAAATTTCAAATTAATCACCTTTCTAAAAACTTACGATTGCATTAGTAATAGACTAGAAATAACATTAACATTAGTATCTACCTTAAAAAATGTATTTTCAAAATTAGAATTCCAATCAAAACTAATCCAATCATTCCAAAATACAAAATTCTTCAAAAAATATTTTCCAAAACCATCTATATCAGATTTAAAAGTTCTAGATGTTTTATATAAATAATTAGAAATTTGTGAATTTAAATATGATGTTGCATAATCTTCTAATTGTTTTAAACTTTCTGCATCTAATTCGGTTTCATTTTCATTAACTGTTAGTAATCTAGCTTCAAAAGAAGGCTCAACACGAATATATGGACTGTCATTTATAAATTCAGCTGTAATTTTAGGAGAATGTTTTTGCTTTAAACTTAAAGTTACAGTTTCTCCTTCAATAAATGGACTAGGAATATTTATATTGCATCTATCAATTTTTCCAATAGTAATCAAATGGCATAATGTTTCAAGTGCTGTGAGTTCTCCAACTAAAACATCTTCTTTAAAAACAGCAAGTCCAATTGTTTCAATATGACCACTTGAATCTATATTACTATTTCCAGAAGTAGAAGAATTATCTTTTTCAAAATTAGGAGTATCAGAAGAATTATTAGTAGAATTTGAAGCATTATTGTTAACACCACCTAATATTGCAATAGGGTTTTCATATGTGCTATTTAGTGCAGAGAAAAAGTCATTTAATTTTATATCTTGAGTATATGCTGTATAATCACTAGAAGTAGGAACAGTTTCATAATATTTTGCAGCCATACTCTCTAGTTCTGGTTTTGAATGTTCAAAAAAAGTTGCAACATCACATTTAGTAATTATTATATTTGTATCAGGTCGTACTTGAATATTATTAAGCAAAGTATAAATATATTTAGAAATAGGTTTACTTGCAAATTCTTCTGAAATAACTATAGCTTTACAATGAGATAAATTAATTTCAGCACTTAAATAACTATTAATTATACTAATTCCACTATCAATAGAAGAACACTCAACAGTATTAACTATAGGATTATCAGATTGAGGACCATCTCCACCAGAACTATTACCTAAAGCGGAAATTTGAAAGCTTAATTTTAAAATATTACTTTCACCAACATCTAATCCAATTGCTATTACATAGGCTAGTTTATCAATATTATTTATATTATAACAACCAGAAAGATTGAAACAAATTAGGGTTAATATAATAAATAAAATAAAATATTTTTTATAAATTTTTTTCAATTTTAGCACCCTCCATTGATTTCCTTTTTTTAAAATTAGCAATAACTAAAATTATTGGAGATATAATAAATACTAAAACAACATTAAAATATCTATAATAAGTATCTTCAAGAGTTTTAATTTGTGCTAAATTAGAAGGAATTAAGCAAATAATAAGTATTAAAGAAACAAGAATATATGGAAGATATTTAGTAGTTTTAATATTTGTAATTTTTTTAAAGATGATACTTGTAAACATAATAACAACACTTAAATACGACATTAATGTTAATATCCATGTGAAAACAAATATAGCATCAGGTCGTTGGAAAAATATACCAAAATCAGTAGAGCGCATTATCAAATAAATAGGAGATATTTCATAAACAGATACTAAGCTTGAAAAAGAAAATAACAAACTAGCAAGTGTGAAAAATAAATATATACTACCTATAATAGTTGATATTATTCCAATTTTTTTAAAATCTTTAGATGACTTTAAAAGAGGCATAACAAAAAACAAAAAGCAAAATCCTGAAAAAGCATAAATATTAGTAGCACCTTCAAAAAAAGTTTCATTTATACCATTTCCTAAAATAGGAAAAAATTTTTGAGGAACATATGTTGTAGTTGAACTTATTAAAATAACTAATAAGCTAATTAAAGTAATAAAAACAATAATTGAATTAAATTTTATTACAGAATTTCCACCATGCAAATTTGCAACAACAGGTATAACTAATATAAGACTAGCTAATAACCATGTTGGGATTTGTGAATAATACAATATTTTAATACCTTCAACAAAATCCCTAAGAATTATTCCAGAAATACTAACAAAAAATACAATATATGCAGTAGAAATAATAACTTTTAAAAATTTACCACCAACAAATTCAGCTATATCTATTAAATCTTGTCCTACAAATTTTTTTGAGATTTTTATAAGCAAAAAAACAAAAAGAAACATTAAAAATATTACCCAAACAGCATTAATAAGAATTGAATTACCAGTTAATAAATACATATTTTTCGGTAAAGTTAATATTAATCTATTTAGCATTAATATTAAAATTAAAGCAATTGCTTCAACCTTTCCAATTTTGTAATAATCCATATACAATTTCAAATCCTTTCTACCTGATTAATACTTTAGCTATATTACATAAATTTTAGGTTTTCCATTTCATACTAATATTATCTTGTCTTTTTTGCCTTTTTACATTTAGAAAATCTGCTCTATTTTCTCTTTTCCAAGGAGGAGAAAGAAGAATACCCTTAAAGTTTTTAGTTACTGGGACAAATGGTTGTAAATAAGGCACACCAAAAGATTTTAGTGAACATAGAATAATAGCATGAATAGAAAAAGTAATTGCAATACCTAAAAAACCAAACAAATATCCTAAAATTACATACGAAAATCTAGCAATTCTACAATGAAAACCTAAAGAAAAATCTGGAATCGCAAAAGAAGCAATAGCTGTTATAGCAACAATTATTATTAAAATAGGACTAACTATACTTGCATCTACAGCAGCTTGACCTAATACTAAAGCGCCAACAATACCAATAGTTGGACCAATAGGGGAAGGTACTCTAAGTCCAGCTTCTCTAATCAATTCAAAAGAAATTTCCATTATAAGTAATTCGAAAAATATAGGAAAAGGAACTGCTTCTCTTGATGCTACAATAGAAAATAGAAGTTCAGTAGGGATAAATTCTTGATGAAAATTAGTAATTGCAACATATAATCCAGGTAATAATAATGTTATAAGAACAGCTAAAATACGTAACATTTTTAAAAAATTAGAAAATTTATATTTTAAATTATAATCTTCTGGAGAAGATAGAAAATCTAAAAATGTACCAGGAGCAATTAAAGCATAAGGAGAACCATTTAATAATATAATAACTCTACCTTCTAATAAATAATTACTTGCTTTATCAGGTCTTTCTGTGGCAATTAACTGAGGTAGACTAACTTTTCCATTATCTTCTATTAACTGTTCTAACTGACCAGCAGAAGTAAGATAATCTATATTAATATTGTTTAGTCTGTATTTTACCTCTGCAACTAAATCAGAATTTGCAATATTTTCCATATAACAAACTGCACATTTAGTTTGACTAAGTTCACCTATTTCTAAATTCTCTATAATTAGTTTTTCATTATTAACAATTCTACGTAGTAAAGAAGTGTTAGTTCTAATAGCTTCAACAAAAGCTTCATGAGGTCCTCTAATTACAATTTCATTATCAGGTTTGTCAACACTTCTTTGTTTAAATCCTTTTGCATCTATATCAAAGACAATATTTAAAGTATCTACAAATAAAACACAATTGCCAGAATTTACACTAGAAGCAATTTCGTCAAATTCTGTTAGTTTCTTTACACTGTTTTGAGGAACTAAATGTTTATAAATATAATCAGCAAGATTAAATTTTTTAACTTTTTTTAAAACAATATTATTACTAATAGCAGTTCTAGTTTCTACAATATTACTATCTTTATAAGTATTAGCAGTATTTCTAAGCATTAAAGGATCAAGAACAAAATGATTAACACTAGTAGCATCAATCATACCATCTATATATAAAAGAAATGCACTATATTCTTTATCTCTAGCAGTCAAAGAAAAACTCCTTATAATAATATCACTATTTATTAATGTATTATATCTACTTTTTATTATTTCCATATTAACACTAAGAGTTGGAAAAACTTCTTTTGCCTCTGAATTATTAGGAGTGTTAGCTTCTTCTGGAGGAAAATTAGAAAAAGTATTTAATTCTGATTTTTCTTCTTGTGTTTCGGGTAAAGTAAAATTATATGGAGTAGAATCTTTATATTCAAATAACTTTTTAAAAAATTGTTTTATATTATTATTCACAATAACCTCCGTTTGCATATTTTAACAATATATAGATATTATTTACAAAAAATGAAAAATTATTAATAAAAAAGTTTATGAATAAAATGTTTTACATAATTGACATTAACATAAAATTCATATATAATAATGCCATTAGAACCTTTATAAAAATATACCAAAAAATGGAGGTAGAAAAATGAAAGGAGCAATTAATGCAAAACGGCTAGAAGAAGTTGAAGTACTAATTTGGGATTTTGACTGGACATTATGGGGACACAATCATTTGCGGGAATTTAGAAGACTTATTTCTAAATTGCAAATACCATACACAGAAGAATACATGAAACAATTTCAAAAATTTTCTTTAAATTACACAACATATTTGCAAGACAGAGTAATAACCAAAGATGTAATGATAAAATGCATAGAAGAGAATCTTACTTTTATAAAACAATATAATATTACAGGAGAGCAATTTTTAGAAGTTTGGATTTCAAATGATAAAATTGATTTCTATACAAACAGTAAAAAAGTAGTAGAAGAATGTGCAAAAAGAGGATACATTCAGTATGGATTAACAGATTGGTTTTATGCTCAGCAAATAATATACTTAAGAAAAGGCGGATATATGGAATTATTCAATGATATTTTCTGCTGTGATGGTGCGTATTTTAAACCCAATGTAGCAAACATTGAAAGAATCATAAAAAATGAGGAAAAATCCAAATTTATTATGATAGGAGATTCTTTAACAACAGATATTAAAATGGCAAATAATGCAGGAATTAAATCTGTGTGGTTTAATACAAGAAACTTAAACAAAAAAGATTTTCCTAATATTGTTCCTACTTATGAAATTTCTGAAATAAAACAATTATTAGAAATTTTATAATGATTTTTCACAAAAAGAAGCGATTTGTTATCGCTTCTTTTTGTATGACAGTAGAGTAGAACTTTCCTGTTATACAAAAAAGTAAGTTTAATATATTTTTAAAAATTCAATATAAAAAGATGAAAAAAATTTTTAAAATTATTGACAAATTAAACCATAGTGATAAAATAAAAAAGTCATAGGCATTATGGATGCTTATAAATTAATTACAGGTGATATACACCAAAGAAAGGAATGTTTTAAAAATGAAAAATTTAAAAAAAGTTCAAATTTTACTATTTGTAATAGCATTTTTAGTAGCACTATTAGTATCAAGTAGTGTAAATGCCAATTATGTATTTACTTATTATAACAAACCAAACTTAACAACAGAACAAATACAAACATTAGGAATACAAACATATTCAATAGAAGGAGCAGATGAAATGTACCCTTCATTAGAATATTATGTACAAGATGGAAAAGTAGTAATATTTTCAGCAAACATGGCTGTAGACCCAACAACTAAGGAACCAGTATTAAAAGGAACATTCACAGTACCAGCAGAAATAAATGGATTACCAGTAACAAAAATAGATGATTATGCATTTGCAAAAGCAAAAGGAATTACAAAAATAGTCTTACCTGAAACAATAACAACAATAGGAGACCATGCTTTCTGGCAATGTGAAGCACTAGAAGAAATAAATATACCAAAATCAGTTACAGAAATTAATTCTTGTGCATTTTATAATTGTATATCATTAAAATCAATAACAATACCTGAAGCATTAACAACAATAAAAGAAGCAACTTTCAAATATTGCGAAGCATTAACAAGTATAGTTATCCCACAAAATGTAACAAAAATTGAAGGATATGCATTTGATGGATGTAAATCATTAACAACTGTACAATTTCCAGAAAAATTATCAGAAATAGGAGACTATGCATTTCAAAATACAGGATTGAAAAAATTAGAAATACCAGAAACAGTTACAAAAATAGGAAGTTTTGCATTCTCAGGTATGAAAAATCTTACTGAAGTAAAAATACCAAATTCAATAGTTGAAATATCTAGTTATATGTTTTCTGGTTGTTACTCTTTAACAAATGTAGTATTACCAGAAAAATTAGAGACAATTGGAGGAGGAGCTTTTCTAGGATGTCCTTTAACAGAAAAAATAACAATACCAAATAGAGTTAAAACAATTGGAGCATGTGCTTTTGAGAGTTGTACTAATCTTAAAAAAATAGAGATACCAAATTCAGTTCGCACTATATATTCTAGAGCATTTTCTTCAAATGCAAACTTAACAGATGTATATTGGTCTAATGCGGAAATAGTAATACCAGAAGATTGTTTTGATGAATGCAATTTGGCAAAGTTAACATTCTATGGATATGTACGAACAACACCAGCATCATTTGCAGAAGCAAGAAATATTAAATTTGTATATTATGATTCTACAGGAAAAGAAATGGGAAAAGAAACATTCAAAGATGAAAAAACATCTATACAAGTAACAACAGATGCACAAGAAAAAGCTGAATTGGATGTACAAACAATACTTACAACATCAGAAACATATAGAACAATGATAAATGGATTAGAAGGATATAATGTTATAGGAGCATATGAAATTTCTATTAAAGAAGGAGAATATGCAGGACAAATAACAATAACATTTACTGTAGATAGTGCGTATGAAGGAAAAGAAGTAGTAATATTACATGAAAAAGGTGATGCTTCAATAGAAAAATTTGAAGATAAAGTTAAAAATGGAAAAGTTACAATAACTACATCTGAATTATCACCATTTATTGTTGCAGTAAAAGCAACTACAACATCTTCTTCAGCGCAAACAGCAGCATTAGATGATGTTCCAAAAACAGGAGATAGTAATACTATTTTAACTGTAGCAATGTTATCTATATTAACATTAGGAATGGTAATAAAAGTTAAAAAATATTAAAAACAAACCAATAAAGAGGCGATTAAAAGTTGCCTCTTTAAATATATGAAGGGAGATATATGGAAAAAGAAAAAAAGGAAAAAATAAAAAAGGGTAATGTGAAAAAATATGTGCTAGTAGTATTAATATTTGTTTTAATAATATTACTTATATGCTTAGGATATAATATTTATATAAATAATAGAGATAAAAATAATATGAAAGAATTACAGAAAGAAATAGAAACACAAGAGAAAGAAAATACTATAAATATTGTTGAAGAAGAAAAAAATCAAGAGATTATTAAAAAAGTAAGTGAACTGCAATTAGAAAACGATGATATAAAAGGATGGATAAAAATAGATGATACAAAAATAAATTATCCATTATTACAAGGAGACGATAACGAATATTACTTAAAAAGAAACTATAAAAAAGAAAACAGTAATTATGGCTCAATTTTTATAGATAAAGATTGTGATTTAAATGATATTAATTCTAATGTAATTATATATGGGCATAATATGAAAGACAAAGAAATGTTTCAAAATTTATTAAATTATGAAGATAAAGGTTTCTATGAACAACATAAAAATATAGAAATAATTACAAATGAAAAAACAATGACATATGAAATAGTAACAGTATTTAAATCAAGAGTTTTTTATCAAAATGAAACTAATGTATTTAGATATTATTATTGCAAAGACTTAAGTAATCAAGAAAAATACAATGATTATATAAATAATTGTAAAAAAATACAATTATATGATACAGGAATAAATGCAGAATATGGAGAACAATTAATTACTTTAATTGTGTGTGAATATTCACAAAATAATGGAAGAATGGTAGTAGTAGCTAAAAAAATTAAATAGAATAGGTCAAATAACATTACCAATATCTATAAGAAGGAACTTAAATCGAAGAGATGGTGACAAAGTAGCTTTTATAGAGAAAGACGGAAACTATATATTAATAAATCCAATATCTCTTGCAATAGATAAGGTAAGAGAGGTTCTTAAAGAAGAATCGGAAAGATTAGAGTTAAAGGATGAAGAAGATGTCGCAGAAATGGTAAAAGAGTTTAGAAAGGAGAAGAAATCAGATTAATATGAGAATAATGTTAGACACTAATATACTGATTTCATTGCCATTTTTAATAGTGACAAATTGAAAAAGAGATAAGCAAATAAAAAAGTAACAAAATGTTACTTTTTTATTTGCTTTGTTGCATTATCATCTTATAGTATTATACAAATTAATCCGCCAGAGCCCTCATTTATAATACGCTCTAAAGTTTCTTGTAGTTTACTTTGAGCATCTTCAGGCATACGGCACAATTTATTTTGTAAACCTTCATTAACAAGTTCATGTAAATTTTTTCCAAAAATATTTGATTCCCATATTTTTTTAGGATCAGATTCAAATTCAGAAAGAAGATAACTAACAAGTTCTTCAGATTGTTTTTCAGAGCCAACAATAGGAGACACTTCAGTTTCAATATTTGCTCTAATAAGGTGAATCGATGGCGCACGAGCCTTTAATTTAACACCAAATCTAGAGCCTTGTTTAACCATTTCCGGTTCTTCTAAAATTAAATCTTCCATAGAAGGAGTAACAATTCCATAGCCTTTACATTTTACTTCATCTAAAGCATACGCTATTTTATCGTATTTTTTCTTAACACTAGCCAAATCTGTTATAGTAGAGAAAATTTCACCTTCATTATTAATTTCTACACCAGAAATTTCTGTTAATACTTTATAAAATAAATCTTCTTTCAAATTAATATTAATATCTACATTACCATTACCAAGTAAAATTTGTGAAACACTAGTTTTTTGTATTATATCTGTTTGAACTATTTTACTAACACTATTATCAATTTGTTTTAAAATCTTTACATCTGAAAAAGCCTCTCTAATTTGAGAATATAAATTACTTTTTAACCAATGAGAATCAACTAAACCATCTACCCATTTAGGAAAACTAATGTTAATTTGTTCTATAGGAAACTCATATAAAACTTTAGAGAATATAGTATTTATATCATCAACATTTAAATTAGCACAATCTGTAGCTATAACTGGAGTTTGATATTTCTCTTCCAATTTTTCGGCTAAATCACGAGTATAATCAGAATAAGGGTCATTCGAATTTAAAATTATAATAAAAGGTTTGTTTAAATCTTGTAATTCCTTAACAACACGTTCCTCAGCAGAAATGTAATCTTCTCTTGGAATATCACATATAGAACCATCAGAAGTTATTAAAATACCAATAGTAGAATGTTCTTGAATTACCTTTCTAGTACCTATTTCAGCAGCTTCCTCAAAAGGAATTTCGTCATTAGACCATGGTGTTTTAACCATTCTAGGAACATCATCCTCTAAATAACCAATAGCATTATTAACTAAATATCCAACACAATCAACTAAACGTGTTTTTAACTTTAAATTTTCTCCAACTGTAATTTCAATAGCTTCATTAGGAACAAATTTTGGCTCTGTAGTCATTATAGTACGACCAGCAGCACTTTGTGGTAATTCATCACGAGCACGTTCTTTTTTATACTCGTTATTAATATTAGGAATAACAAGTAAATCCATAAATTTTTTTATAAAAGTTGATTTACCAGTTCTAACAGGGCCAACAACTCCTATATAAATATCACCATCTGTACGAGTAGCTATATCTTGATATAAGCTTAAATTTTCCATCTATATTTCCTCCTTAAAAAATGTTTGTACAAATAACTTTATTAATTTATATTTTGATTAGTAATTGATTATGACAAAATAAAAAAAATAATTGCAATATTAGAAAAACATGGTAAAATAATATAGGCAATAAAATTTAATGTTGTATTTACATATTAGGAAGGAACGAAATAAAAATGAAAATAGAAAACCTAAAAGAATTTGTAGAAGAAGAAATAGAAACAATTTCATCAAAACCTAGAAAAATAAAAAGAGCAAAAGAAAATATGAAGTTTGTAATGGAACAAATAAATAAAATAAAAACAGACAATGAAGTATCACAGAACAAAGCTATAGAGATATTATACAAACAAATAAGAGAAGAAATGGAAGAATATGATGAAAAATATGTAGATATATTTATAAAACAAACACATGATTCTACCATTAAATATTTACAAAATAATCCTACCTTAATAGATAAAACTTATAAAGAAATGAAAGAAGAAGGAATACAATCTTTACGAGAGTATAACTACAGTTTAAATTTAAAAAGAAATTCAAAAAGACTTATAAGAGAATTTTTAGAAATTATAAACGAACAAATGAAAGATAGGGATATATCAGAAGAATTTATATTAAAAATACTTCATAGTGCAATAGGAAGAACCAAAATAGAAACACATCTAAAAAAAGATTTAATAGATTTATTAGTTTCTAGTGGTAAATTTTTTAAAGAATTTGGTTTAATAGAAAAATATATAAAATCAAATAATATGAATGCACCAATAAAAGAATTAAAAATAACAGATGAACAAGAAGTATATAAAATGTTTGATGCAAGCTATTTAGAAAATTTACCATTAGAAGAACTAATATTTTTAAATACATTTTATCAAAATAGAATACAAAAAGAAAAAACACAATTATTTGAAGGCATATACTATTTAGAAAATTTTGACTTATTAAAAAGTGATGATATAAATAAAATTAAAGAAATTCCAGATAAAAAATTAGTTTCTGTTATGGCAAAAAGAGATGTTTTAGATACATTATTTCTTACTATAAGAGACAGAGATATAGAAATGAAAGAAATAAAACAGATAGTAGAAGAATATAAATACGAATATGAAGAAATTTTTAATGAAAAATTACCAAATATGAATAACGATTTAGCATCTGAAGCTATTTCAAATATGAATGAACTTACAAGTTGCAATTTAAATTATGATATGAAATCTATGTTATTAGGAAAAGTATTAGAATGCTTACATAATAAAACAAAAATAAATTGGGGATATATAAAACAAACGCCAGAAGATGAAGAATACACAGTATTAGTAGGAATTGATTATCCAGGATATGTTCCTATGACAATACATATACCAAAAGCAATGTTTTATTATACATTAAATGGACTAGAACAGTATATAGTAAATACATACATTGGTAATGAAGATATTAATGTAAAAACGTTAGATGGCAAAGTAAAAATATTACCTACAAATATTTTGTATAAGGTACCTGATGAAAAAATAAAACAAATAGAAAAAATATCAAAAAGTATAAAAAAAGATGATACAAAAACCAAAAATGCAAAATTTATTCATCATGTAAATGCTAGTTTAAAAGGAATAATGCCATATCATACAAAAGAAAAAAGAGAACAAATAAATGTAAAATCATTTAAACCAGATGAAGAAGATAAAGAACTAGAAATATAAAGTTCTAAATATAATAATAGCAAAATTCTAAAAAAAAGAATAATATATAATGAAATTAATTGCATTATGTTTTATTTTGTGCTAGAATAAGCACGTAAAAATATAAAATGCACATAAATCAGAACATAGTGTAGTTTATATATTAGTAAAGAGCAATAAAAATGCTCGATTGGAGGTTTTTATGCAAAACGTAGTAGCAATAGTAATGGCAGCTGGTAAAGGCACAAGAATGAAATCGAAAAAATCTAAATTAGTACATAAAATATATGGAAAAGAAATTATAACAAGAGCTGTAGATAATGTAAAAAAAGCAGGAATAGAAGATGTAGTTGCAGTTGTTGGTTATCAAAGAGAACAAATAAAAGAAGTATTAGGCTCTAGTGTTAAATATGCTATTCAAGAAGAACAATTAGGAACAGGTCACGCAGTAATGCAATGTAAAGAGTTCTTACAAGGCAAAAAAGGAAGAGTATTAATATTAAATGGTGACCATCCTATAATGAGACCAGAAACGCTAAAAAAATTAGTTGAACAATCAGTTTCAAAAGAAGAAGCGGCAACAATATTAACAATGGTTCATGATGAAATAATACCATATGGAAAAATTATACATGACGAAAAAGGTAATGTAAAAGAAATAGTAGAACACAAAGACTGTAATGTTGAACAATTAAAAATAAAAGAAGTAAATTTGGGAATGTACTGTTTCGACATAGAAGAATTGCTAGAAGCTTTAGATAAGCTAGATAATAACAATGTCCAAAATGAATACTATTTAACAGATGTATTAAAAATAATGTATGATAAAGGATTAAAAACAGGCTCAATAGTAGTAAGTGACAATGCTGAAGTATTAGGAGTAAATGACAGAATGGACTTACAAATATTAACAAAAGCATTACAAATAAGAATAAATACTGAACTTATGAAAAACGGTGTAACAATAGAAGATATTAATAATACATATATTTATGATGATGTAGAAATAGGAATGGACACAATAATACATCCAAATACAACAATAAAATCTGGAGTTGTAATTGGAGAAGACTGTGAAATAGGACCAAACGCATATATTAGAGAAGGATGTAGAATTGCAGATAGAGCAAAAATAGGAAGCTTTGTTGAAATAAAAAAAGCAATTATAGGAGAAGGAACAAAAGTACCACACTTATCATATATGGGAGACTGTGACATAGGAGCAAAAACAAATATAGGATGTGGAACAATAACCTGTAATTATGATGGATTTAATAAAAGCAAAACTATAATAGGAGACCACTCATTTATAGGCTCAAATACAAATTTAATAGCACCAGTAACATTAGGAGAAAACACATTTGTAGCAGCAGGTTCAACAATAACAGACGATGTTCCAAGTAATGCATTAGCAATTGCACGTCAAAGACAAATAAATAAAGAAGGCTGGAACAAGAAAAATTAAAAATTAATATAAAAGTTCAAAAAACGAAGTATTGTAAAATCACAATACTTCGTTTTGCTATTTAAAATATATTACAATTTATTATCGCCAGGTATAAAATAATCAACAACACCATATACAATTGCTCCTATAATTGCGGCAATCCAAGAAATAGCATAGCCAGCAACAAAGAATTGAGTAACATAAAGAACAACTGCAGAAAGAACAAAACCTACAAATCCTTTACCAAAAGGACTAGCATTTAATCCAGTAAATTTTACAATTAAATAATCTATAATAGTTAAAACTATAGCAGCAAGAGCTAAAGACCATATGTTATTAATAGTAAAACCAGGAGTGAAAAATGCAGTAATAGCAAGGACTATAGCAGCAGCTACAAATCTCCAAATTACTTGACCAACTGTACCTGTTCCACTTTGTGTTTGAACATTACTTTTATTGTCTTCCATAACATGAACCCTCCAATCTAACAAAATTGAATATTCTAAATTCACAAATTTATTGTTTACCAAAAAAAATTTTTTATACAAAAAAGAATAATAAAGTTAAAAATGTAAACAATATAATAAGAAATTTATAAAATAGATTTTTCGCATTTAATAAATTTGGAGTGTAGGGGCGATTTTAATCGCCCGTTCTTCGAAGATTTTACTTAATAAAATAATTAAAATTATAAGATCTTTAATATTAAAGAGAAAATATAAAATTAAATATTTGCGGGCGATTAAAATCGCCCCTACAATATATTTAAAATTAATTAAAGGGAGAAATTTTAATGTTAATAACATTTATAAGAGCAATTATATTATATATATTGGTTTTAGTAGTAATGAGAATTATGGGAAAAAGAGAAATAGGACAACTACAACCATTCGAACTAGCAATATCTATAATGATAGCAGACTTAGCATCAATACCAATGACAGAAACAGGAATCCCACTAACAAGAGGAATAATACCAATATTAGGACTACTAATAATGCATCTGCTAATATCATTACTAAATTTAAAAAGCATAAAAGCAAGAGAAATAGTATGTGGTAAACCACGAATATTAATATATAGAGGAAAAATAGAAGAAAAAGCATTAATAAAAGAAAGATTTACTATTAGTGAACTACAAGAAAGATTAAGACAAAACAATGTAAACAATATTGGAGACGTAGAATATGCAATATTAGAAACAAGTGGAGAAGTAACTGTAGTATTAAAACCAAATAAAAGAACAACTACCCCAGAAGACTTCAATATAACACCAGACTATGAAGGACTAGCATATGACTTAGTAATAGACGGAAAAGTAATGTACGACAATTTAAATAAAATAGGAAGAAACTACACATGGTTAAAAAATCAAGTTGAAAAATTTAAAATGTCACCAGAGGAAGCATTATTAGTAACTATAGACGGAAAGTCACAGATATTTTGTCAAAAAAAGGAAAAGCAGTTTTAACTAAAAACATCGCATTACGTTGTCAAGCGTCGGTCAAATAATCCTCGACGTACAACTCGTACGACTGCGGTTATTTGCCTAGCTTTCCTAGTACTGCTCGTTTTTATTTAAAACTATACTAAGAAAGGGAGAAAATTAGCTAAAACATTGTAAAAATGTGTTGAAAAAGAATTAGTATAGTGCTAGGCAGACAAGGCAAAATTTCTTGAGATAGACCTTTGTGGTAATCGAAAGAATTTTGACCGAAGTCTAACAACGCAATATACTGATTGTTTTTCAACTATAAATTATGAAATTATGAAAGGATGAAAATGCGTATATGTATAAAGAATTAATAATAAGTATTGGCATAATCATAGCAATATTAGGCTTAAATAAAATAACACAAAACAATACAAATAATACAGTAGAACAACTATCACAAAAATTAGAAACACTAAGACAAGAAGTAGTACAAGAAGACATAAACTACGAAAAAGCAGAAGCACAAGCACAAGAAGTATATGATACATGGGAAGAACTGGACGATACTATGGCATACTATATAGAACATAACGAAATAGAAAAAATAAGTACAGAACTAACATCTGTAAAAAGCTATGTAGAAATACAAGATTATGAACACATAATAGAAGATATAGATAAATGTATATATTTGTTGGAACATATAAATGATAGAGAAAAATTAAAGTTGGATAATATATTTTAAAAAAACAACAACTTTTTATTACAATTTAGAAACAAAACTTTACAAAAATATACCTAATGTGATAAAATGCGATTAATAAAAAATATATATGAAGATTGGAGAATTAATATGAAGACAAAAGAAAAACTAATAGTATTATTAATAATGGTAATAGCAATAAGCATGCTAATACCAACGAATGCACAAGCAGCACTACAAGCAAACGGAAACGATGGAACAACACAAACATTAGAAAACTGGCTATTAAGCGTAAGACAAATGGAAGAAGCAGGAGGAACACTAGGCTTAGAAGATACAATAAATACAAGTAATTTATTATCAACAGCAACAACACCAAATAATTTAGACATACACATGCAAAAAAATACAGAATATGGAGCAATGGCAATATTATCAGCATCATCATATGGAAATCCTAGTAAAATAAATAGTAATGAAACAACAACGGGAAATAAAAGCGGAATATATATTTATATAAATAAAGAATGGGTATCAGCAGGGACTGTGAGTAACTCTTCAAGATATAAAGGAGTAAATGCAAAATATAAGAATATATATAAAACTTCATATGCAGCAAGAATAGGAGATGCGATAACAGAAACAAACGGTTGGCATGGCGGCTCTACGACATGGATGAACGTTGATTATGCTTCTGGGTTGATAAGAGCTAACAGTGGCAGTTTATTTTCATATTATGGTTATGCTGGTGCGACAAATCTTAGGGTCACGACAGAGGGTAAGCGGGGCTGACGCAGGTTTTGCTATGCCGTGGCATAGCCGAGCAGTAATAGTAGTGGGAGAAGGATTCTAAATAATTAGTGAATAGTTAATAGTGAAGAATGAATAGTGAATAATTTTAAGTAAGAGGCGGAAAAGAAATTTCTGCTTCTTTATTTTTTATAAAAATCGTTGACAAAAAAGAAACCAAAATATATAATTGCAAATGTAGAAAAAAGAAAATAAATGGAGTAAAAAGGGAGAAAGTAAAGAATGAAAAGCATTGAGGCTGTAACACACACACACACACACACACACACACGAATAGGACTATAAAAATAAACGAGAAAGAAAATAGATTAAAAAAGAAGTAAGATAATCTATTTATTTTGTGTATAGCAAAATAAATGATTAGCTTGCTTCTTTTTGTGTTACAAAAAAATTATATCATACACAGCAAAATGGTGGAAAATAGGGTGAAAGTAAAAAGAAAAAAACAAAAATCCATTTAACAAAGAAAGGAAGAAAGAAATATGAAAATTAAAGAAAAACTAATAGTAATATTAATTATAGTAATAGCAATAAGCATGCTAATACCAACGAGTGCACAAGCAGCACTACAAGCAAACGGAAACGATGGAACAACACAGACATTAGAGAGCTGGCTATTAAACATAAGAAACATGGAAACAACAGGAGGAACCCTAGGCTTAGAAGATACTATAAATCCAACTACATTAGAATCAACAAAAGAAAAATCAAATAACTTAGACATACACATGCAAAAAAATACAGAATATGGAGCAATGGCAATATTATCAGCATCATCATATGGAAATCCAAGTAACATAGCAAGTGGCGGAACGACTACAGGAAATAACAGCGGAATATATATAAAATTAAATAAAGAATGGGTATCAGCAGGAACAATTAGTAGTGCATCAAAATATCCAAAGATAAATGGAAAATATAAGAATGCATATACAACTTCATATGTAGCAAAAGTGGGAGATGCAATAACAGAAACAAACGGTTGGCATGGCGGCTCTATGACATGGATGAACTTTGATTATGCTTCTGGGTTGGTTAGAGCTTACAGTGGCAGTTTATTTTCATATTATGGTTATGCTGGTACGGCAGGTGCAACTATGGCCTCTGGTAACCGGAGGTGACGCAGGTTATGCTAAGTCGTGGCACAGCCGTGCAGTTATTGTCGTGGGAGAAGGATTCTAGACGACTAGTGAATAGTTAATAGTGAAGAATGAATAGTGAATAATTTTAATAAGAGGCGGAAAAAGGAAATTCTGCTTCTTATTTTTTAAAAGACTTTATTAATAAAAATTTATTAATGTATTGATAAAAATTTTTTATATTGTTATAATAAGAAAGTAAAAATAAGAGATTTATAAAACAAAAGAAAAAAATTATAAAAATCTCATATTTTTAAAATTTTGAATATAAGAGGTAAATATGAATATTAAAAACAAAGGAATAACATTAATAGCTTTAATAGTAACTATAATTATATTATTAATATTAGCTGCAGTAGTAATAAATTTTATTGCAGGAGATGGTATATTAAGTAGAAGTGAAGAAGCACGTTTTAAAACTAAGATGTCTCAAATCTCGGAAGAATTGGGATTTTATACTATGGGACTAACACTTGATCAACAAAGCACAGATATATATGCAGGAGATGTTTTAAAACAAATAATACAAACTGAGGAAATAGAATTAGATGCGAACAAGGTACAAGATATACGAAAAATTTTGAAAAATGTAGGAAAAGAAGAAAAAGACTATTGCATTGTATATGAAGGAAAATTGTATTATGTATCACAAAACAAAATAGATAATAATGCAAATCAAGTAAAATGGTGTGAAGATATTGGTATACGTATTTGGGAATATAATGCAGAAAGTAATTCTGGAATAAAAGTAACAAATGGTAATTACGAAAATGTAAATGGATTGTACATGTGTACACCACAATTAAGTACAGGATTTTCAAAAGAACATACAAGATATTTAAAATTAAAAGGAGATAATTTAGTACCAGGAAATTGGATTAGTAAAAAGCCAGATGACGATTGGTATGATTATAAAAATCAAAATTGGGCAAATATATATGTAGAAAATAATGGTGTAGAAAGCTATTATGTGTGGCTACCAAGATACTGCTATAAGGCAGACCCAGATAAAACTCAACGAATGGATATAAAATTTATAAACACTGAAAATAATTATATAAATGCTGAAACAGGAGAGACTACAACTTGGGAAGTTTTAAATAGTCAAGGCTATAAAATACCAGAAGCATTTTGGTGGGATAATAACGGAGATAATGTAGAAGATTTAAATGAAAGATTACCAGGATATTGGTATTCTAAATACCAATTATCAAATTTAGGAACATATACTATAGATTATAGTACGGCTGCATCAATGACTTCTATAACAATAGAAAATATAAAATTAAGTGGTGATGAAGTAAAAGCAAAAGTTGCCGAATATAAGTACTATATAAATGGAACAGAAGTATTTACAAGTAAAAATGGTGAAAATCATACTATTAAAAATTTAGCAAAAGGAAATAAAGCAGTAAATGTAACAGCATTAGATGCCAATGGTGAAATAATAGGAAGTATGACACGTTTATTTGAAACAGCAGAAGTAAATGAACCAGATGTTACTAAATTTGATCCGGACACAACATTCTATGTATATTGGGATGAACAAGGAAATGAACACAATGAAATTCCAATAAGTATGGATCCACCAGATGAGTGGTATGATTACACAACTGCAAATTGGGCAAACATAGTAACAAGAAATAATGGTTTAGAAAGTTACTTTGTATGGATACCACGTTATCAATATACTTTAGACCAAACTTCAAAAAGATCATATGTTAAATTTATAAAAGGAACAGGAACAGAAGTAGAATCAGGCTATAAAATACCAGAAGCATTTTGGTGGGATAACAATGGAAATGGAGCACAAGATGAAGGAGAACAACTAACAGGATATTGGTATTCTAAGTATCAATTAACACCAGATGTAAGCTCACCAAAAATAAATGCAGAAATGGTAGCAGGCTCTAATGTAATAAGAGTGCAAGATATTACAGGAACACTAATAACAGAAGATGCAAAAATAAAGTATGAATACTATTTAAATGGTAAAAAAATGACAGATGCAAAAGGAACAGCGAGTGATGAAAAATATGTATATAGAGGATTAAAACAAAATACAACATATACGGTAAATATAATAGCAAGAAATTCAGAAACAAACGAATATTTAGGAGCAGTAACAAAAAAACTTACAACAAAGGCAATAAATGCTCCAGATGTAAGTGCTTTTAATCCAGACTGCACATATTATGTGATTTATGAGGGAGACCAAGAAAAAAGAATATCTATAAAAGAACCAGCTCCAGAAAATTGGTATGATTACAGTGGACAAATGTGGGCGAACATAGTAACAACAAATGGTGAAACAGAAAGCTATTTTGTATGGATACCACGTTATCAATACTCATTAAATACAACATTACAAAGAGCAGATATTGAATTTATAGAAGGAACAGGAACCGACGTAATGGCAGGATATAAGATACCAGAAGCATTTTGGTGGGATAATAATGGAAATGGCGAACAAGATGAAGGAGAACAATTAAAAGGATACTGGTATTCAAAATATCAATTATCAAATTAAAAAAATAAGAAATAATAAAATAAATGCTAGTTATAAAATGAAATAAAGGATATATACAAAAAATTAGAACTATGTTTTCATAGTTCTAATTTTTGTAACTTTTACATCATATCATCCATAGAATATAAGCCAGGTTCTTTATTATAAATAAATTCACAAGCTTTTAATGCTCCTTCTGCAAATACATTTCTTGAGTATGATGTATGTTTTATTTCAAATGTTTCATGCTCTCCAAAGAACATTACACTATGTTCACCAACAATATTACCACCACGAATAGATGAAAATCCAATTTCATTTGGATTTCTTTTTTCATGAATAGAGTGACGGTCAAAATTATATGTTTTTGTATTTCCTAAAGCCTCATTAATTGCATCTGCAAGTAATATAGCAGTTCCGCTAGGTGCATCTATTTTTTTATTATGATGAGTTTCTACTATTTCTATATCATTTCCTTTTAAAGCTAATGCAACTTCACTAACAATTTTTTTCATTAAATTTATATCAAAAGACATATTTGATGATTTAAAAATAGGTATTATTTTACTAGCTTCTTTTATTTTATTTAAATGTTCTTCTTGTAAACCTGTTGTTGCAATTACCATAGGAACTTTTTGCTCAACAGCATATTTTAAAATATTTAAGGTTGCCATAGGAACACTAAAATCAACTATTACATCAGGTCTTTCTTTAATATCTGAAATATTGGAATAAACAGGGAAAGCATTTTTGCCAACATCATTTATATCAAATCCACCAACTAATAATAAATTATCAAAGTTAGATATTTCTGAACAAAGAACTTGTCCCATTCTTCCATTACAACCATTTATTAGAACTTTTACCATAACAATTAATCCTTTCATTATATAATATGAGGGGCGTTTCTTGTCTTTAGAGATTTAAATTTTAGTAAGACAAAACCACGTCCCGTTATTTTTATCTAAATAATACGAACATACTTAAAAATACATAAGCATATCTATATAATTTTTGTATTTTTTGTTTTTCTTTATATGCATTAATAGATTCGCAAATTGCACAATATTTATCAACAAATGTAACAATATAACTTTCTTTATACTTTGGTAATTTAACAGTTAAAGGCCACATATGCTTTAAAATAATATCTTGTTCTTTTGGATTTAAATCAAATAAAACTAAAGAATTATTTAAAGCTGTACGCGGATGTGTAAAAGCATGAAAACCTTTTCGTCCATTTTCACGTTTTCTCCAATTATATAAAAATAGGTCATGCAACATACCAGCACGTGCAACTGCTCTATAATCTAAATTATATTTTTTACAAATTAAATAACTATAAAAAGCAACTTTTTTACAATGCTCAAAACAAGATGTATTATAGTGTTGTTTAAAATTTGTCATTTCTTGAACAGTTTCATTAGAAACTAAATCAGAAATAATTTCTTCGAATTCTACAATAGAAGAAATATTATTAGCTTTTGTAGGCTTCATAGTTTAAAATTCACTCCTAAATATCTTATGTAATTATATTTTTACTCAAAATAAAATTTAAGCACTATATAAATTATAACACAAAAATATGAATATTAGTATAAAATTTTAAATTAATTTTTTATATAATAGGAAAGTTCTACTTTCCTATTATATAAAAAATAACATTGCACAGAAAATTTACTTTGTAAATTTTCGCGTCAACAAATCTTTACGCTTCTTTGAGACCTGAATTTAGATAGCAAACTTTAAGATGTAGAGAAAAGGTCTCGCGAAGCGAGATTTGTTCTTAATTTTTATTTTTTATTAAAATAATTTTTCATTGCATTTTCTAAAACTTTTTTGTTTGCATCAGACAATTTAACTAAAGGAAGTCTTGGAACTCCATAATTATAACCTAAAATGTTTAAGGCTTCTTTTACTGGAATAGGGTTAACTTCACAAAATAGAGCTTTTATTAACTCAATACTTTCTAATTGAATTTTTGTTGCAGTTTCTATATTACCATTAAAGTATTCATGTATCATACTTGTAAACTTTTTAGGAGCAATATTAGATATAACAGATATAACACCTTTTCCACCTAAAGATAGAACAGGTAAAACTTGGTCATCATTTCCACTATAGATATGTAAGTTATCTCCACAAAGAGCAGCAATTTCGGCAACTTGAGAAAGATTTCCACTAGCCTCTTTTATAGCTACTATATTAGGTATTTTAGATAATTCTAAACAAGTTGCAGGTGATACATTAACACCAGTACGACTAGGAACACTGTAAACAATTATAGGTAGATTAACTTCTTTTGCAATTGCTTTATAGTGTTCTACAAGTCCAGCAGGAGTAGTTTTATTATAATAAGGTGTAACTATTAAAAGTCCATCAGCTCCAATAGATTCTGCATACTTTGATAATTTTATTGCAGTAGCAGTACAATTACTTCCAGTACCTAAAATAACAGGAACTCTTTTAGCTACTTTTTTTATTGCATATTCCATAGTTTGTTTTCTTTCTTCATCTGTCATTGTAGCAGATTCACCAGTAGTACCGCAAACTACAAGTGCATCAATTCCTTCCTCAATTTGAAAATCAATTAATTTTCCAAATTCTTCAAAATTAACTCCAGTTTCTGTAAAAGGAGTAGAAATAGCTGTTGCACAGCCTTTAAAAATTAAATCTTTCATTTTATTTTCAATCCTTTCTAAGCTAATATAAGAAAATTTTAGCTTTAAAAGTATAAATATGTTGAAATACAAAATATAATTATATTTTATATAAAAATATTATATGTTATAACTATAAAAAAAGAAATATATTTTTCAAAATTATTGCATAAAAATTATAGATATTATAAAATATAAAAAAGTATAGATAGAAAAAAGAGAGGAAGAATGAGAATGTCAAATGTTAAATTAGACTATAGTAACACGAAAATTCCAAAAGAGGACATACTAGAATATAAACAACAGGTAGAAATAATACACAAGGAATTACATGAAAAAGCAAATGACGAAAACGAATTCTTAGGTTGGTTAGATTTACCTATTAATTACGATAGAGATGAATTTAAAAGAATAAAAAAAGCAGCAAAAAAAATAAAAAAAGATTCACAAGTTTTTTTAGTAATAGGAATAGGTGGTTCATATTTAGGAGCAAGAGCTGTAATAGAAGCACTTACACATACATTTTATAATTATGAAAAGAGAAATACACCTCAAATTTTATATGCAGGAAATAATTTAAGTCCAAACTATATTAATGATTTAATTGATATAATAGGCTCAAAAGATATTAGTATAAATGTAATATCAAAATCTGGAACAACAACTGAACCAGCTATAGCTTTTAGAATTTTTAGAGAATTTTTAGAAAATAAATATGGAGTAGAAGAAGCTAAAAAGAGAATATACTGTACTACAGATAAAGAAAAAGGTGCATTAAAGAAACTTGCAGATGAAGAAGGTTATGAATGTTTTGTAATTCCAGATAATGTTGGAGGAAGATATTCTGTATTAACAGCAGTAGGTCTACTTCCAATAGCTGTTGCAGGAATAGATATAGACGAATTAATGGTTGGAGCACAAATAGCAAGAGAAAAATATTTAGATGAAAATGTTAAATACAATGAATGTTACCAATATGCAGTTATAAGAAATATTCTATATAAAAAGGATAAAAATATAGAGATACTAGCAAACTATGAGCCTAAAATGCATTATTTTACTGAATGGTGGAAACAACTATATGGCGAAAGCGAAGGAAAAGAACAAAAAGGAATTTTCCCTGCAGGAGTAGATTTTACTACAGATTTACATTCAATGGGACAATATATACAAGAAGGCAGAAGAAATTTATTTGAAACTGTTTTAAATATTGCAAAACCTAATAATGATATAACAATAAAACAAGATGAAGACGATTTAGATGGAATGAATTTTGTGGCAGGAAAAACATTAGACTATGTTAATAAAAAAGCTATGGAAGGAACAATAGAAGCTCATGTAACAGGCGGAGTACCTAATATTATAATAGGAATAGAAGAACTTAATGCTATGGCTTTAGGACACTTAATATACTTTTTTGAACTTGCATGTGCAATGTCAGGAAAATTATTAGGAGTTAATCCATTTAATCAACCAGGTGTAGAAGAATACAAAAAGAATATGTTTAGATTGTTAAATAAACCAGGTTATGAAAGGAAGAATTAATAAAATATGAAAATATATGATAAAGATATGTATCAAAAAGAACAAAAATTGCAAACTATTATATTGATAGTAGTAATATTTATAATTGGATTTTTAATAGGATATTTTGCACATAAATTTGAAAAACAAGAGCAAATTAATTCGTTAGAAACACAAATAGAAGTATTAGAAAAACAATTAAATACATTATAATATTATCTTGACAATATTATGTAAAAAGAGTATTATATATTTATAAACATACCAAGACAAAGTAAAATAAAGGTTGCTTTTAGAGAGTATTACCCATAGGCTGAAAGGTAATATAAGAAAACATATTTGAAAAACTACCTTGGAGAAGTTTCTAGCAAAACTAGACGTTGATTACGTTATAATCTAAAATGAAGTTAAAAATAGGGTGGAACCGTGTATATACACCCCTAGGCATATAAGATACCTAGGGGTGTATTTTTGAAATAAAAAGAAAATTAGGAGGAATTAGTATGGTAAAAGTAAAATTAAAAGATGGCTCTATAAAAGAGGTTGAAAAAGGAACATCTATTATAGAACTTGCAAAACAAATAAGTGAAGGATTAGCAAGAGTTGCAACAGTTGCAATTGTAAATGGACAAGTTAAAGATTTAAGATACGAAATAGAAGAAGATTGCGATTTAAATATTTTAACATTTGACTCTGAAGATATAAATGGTAAAAAAGCTTATTGGCATACAACATCACACATAATGGCACAAGCAATAAAAAGATTATTCCCAAATGTAAAATTAGCAATAGGACCATCAATAGATGAAGGATTTTATTATGATTTTGATACAGAAAAACCATTTACAGAAGAGAATATGACTCAAATAGAAGAAGAAATGAAAAAAATAATAAAAGAAGATTTACAAATAGAAAAATTTGTATTGCCAAGAGATGAAGCAATAAAATTTATGAAAGAAAAAGATGAACCATACAAAGTAGAATTAATAGAAGATTTACCAGAAGGAGAAGAAATATCATTTTATAAACAATGTGAATTTACAGATTTATGTGCAGGACCTCATTTAATGAGTACGGGAAAAGTAAAATCATTCAAATTATTATCATCATCAGGAGCATATTGGAGAGGTAGCGAAAAAAATAAAATGTTACAAAGAATTTATGCTATATCATTTCCAAAAGCAAGTTTATTAGAAGAACATTTACAATTATTGGAAGAGGCAAAACAAAGAGATCATAGAAAAATAGGAAAAGATTTAGAATTATTTATGACTCACGAACTTGTTGGTTCAGGACTTCCTATGTATTTACCAAATGGTGCAACTGTTAGAAGAATATTAGAAAGATATATATTAGACAAAGAAGTTGCATTAGGTTACAAACATGTATATACACCATCTCTTGCAAATGTTGAATTATATAAAACAAGTGGACATTGGGATCACTATAAAGATGATATGTTTCCACCAATGAAAATGGAAAATGAGGAATTAGTTTTAAGACCTATGAACTGTCCACATCATATGCTGATATACAAAAATAAATTACATTCATATAGAGATTTACCTATAAGAATTGGAGAATTAGCACATGACTTCAGATATGAGGCAAGTGGAAGTGTTTGCGGACTAGAAAGAGTACGCCAAATGTGCCAAAATGATGCACATATATTTGTAAGACCAGACCAAATAAAAAGTGAAATTGGTGAAGTAATAAAATTAATACTTTCAGTATACAAAGACTTTGGATTTGAAAACTATAAATGTAGATTATCTTTAAGAGATAAAAATGATACTGAAAAATATTTTGATGATGACGATATGTGGAATACAGCAGAAAGTCAATTACGCCAAATATTAACAGAACTAAATGTAAATTTCTATGAGGCAGAAGGAGAAGCTGCATTCTATGGACCTAAACTAGATATACAAATAAAAACGGCATTAGGACATGATGTAACAATATCAACATGTCAATTAGATTTCTTATTACCAGAAAGATTTAAATTAACATATATAGGAGAAGATGGAAAAGAACATAGACCAGTAGTAATACACAGAGCAATATTAGGAAGTTTAGATAGATTTATGTCATTCCTAATAGAAGAAACAAAAGGAGCTTTTCCAACATGGCTTGCCCCAGTACAAGTACAAGTATTACCAATAGCAGAAGCACATAGAGAATATGCATATTCTGTTAAGGAAAAATTAGCAAAAGAAGGAATTAGAGTAGAAGTAGACGACAGAAATGAGAAAATAGGATACAAAATACGTGAGGCACAATTACAAAAAATTCCATATATGCTAATAGTAGGAGAAAAAGAAATAGAGCAAAATGCGGTAGGAGTACGTTCAAGAAAAGACGGAGACATAGGACAAATGGGAATAAATGAATTTGTAGAAAAAATTACAAATGAAATAAAAAATTATGAAAGATAGTAAGTTAGAAGTATCAATTTTTTTATAAAAAGTATTGCATTAGCAATACTTTTTTGCTATAATACTATAGTTGAAAAAAATATACACATAAAGTTAGTTTATGAAAGTGCTTAAAAATTAAGTGTGCATAAATGTTTGAAGCTTTATGGATGTAAAACTAAAAGGAGGAATTTAAAATGGCAGTAGTTGCAATGAAACAATTACTAGAAGCAGGTGTACACTTTGGACACCAAACAAGAAGATGGGATCCTAAAATGGCTGAATATATATTTCAAGCTAGAAACGGAATTCACATCATCGATTTACAAAAAACATCTAAAAAAATTGATGAAGCTTACAGATTCATTAAAGAACAAGTAGAAGAAGGAAAAGAAGTTCTATTTGTCGGAACAAAAAAACAAGCACAAGAATGTGTAAAAGAAGCAGCAGAAATGTGCGGAATGTATTACATTGACCAAAGATGGTTAGGTGGAATGCTTACAAACTTTGGAACTATTCAAAAAAGAATAGCAAGACTAAAAGAATTAGAAAAAATGCAAGAAGATGGTACATTTGAAATATTACCTAAAAAAGAGGTTATACTATTAAAGAAAGAAATGGAAAAACTAGAAAAAAATCTTGGTGGAATTAAAGAAATGACAAAACTTCCAGGAGTACTTTTCGTAGTAGATCCTAAAAAAGAAAGAATAGCTATATTAGAAGCTAGAAAATTAAATATACCAGTAGTAGGATTAGTAGATACAAACTGCAATCCAGAAGATGTAGATTATGTTATACCTGGAAATGATGATGCTATACGTGCAGTAAAATTAATAACACAAGTTATGGCAAATGCAGTTATAGAAGGAAAACAAGGAGAAACATTTGAAACAACTGTAGATTCAGAAGAAGCAGTAGAAAACGAAGAACCAGAAAGTATAGAAGAAGTTGTAGCAGCAGAGGAAGAACAAGTAGAAGAATAATAAAATTTATATTTATATGGGCACGGTAAGCGCCGTGCCCTATTTTAAAAGGAGGAAATAAAATGGTTACAGCAACTCTTGTTAAAGAATTAAGAGAAAAAACAGGTGCAGGAATGATGGATTGCAAAAAAGTATTAACAGAAACAGATGGAGATATGGAAAAAGCAATCGAATTATTACGTGAAAGAGGAATAGCAAAAGCAGCTAAAAAATCAGATAGAATAGCAGCAGAAGGAATAGTTGAAACATACGTATCAGAAGATGGAAAAATAGGAGCAATAGTAGAAGTTAACTCAGAAACAGACTTCGTTGCAAAAAATGAAGAATTTAGAAACTTCGTTTCAGCTATTGCAAAACAAATAGCTATAGAAGCACCAAAAGATGTTGAAGAATTATTATCACAAAAATCAATAATAGACAATTCAAAAACAGTTAGTGAAGTATTAACAGAAAAAATAGCTAATATAGGAGAAAACCTAACAATAAGAAGATTTGAAAGATTTGAAACAAACAATTTAGTACAAAAATATATCCATGGAGATGGAAAAATTGGTGTATTAGTTGAAATGGAAAACGGAGATTCACAACTTGCAAGAGATATATGTATGCAAATAGCAGCAGCAAGACCAGAATACTTAGATAGAGAAGCAGTACCAGAAGAAAGAGTAAAAAAAGAAATGGAAATTCTAAAAGTTCAAGCAATGAACGAAGGAAAACCAGCAGAAATAGCAGAAAAAATGGTACAAGGAAGAATAGGAAAATTCTATGGAGAAATATGTTTAGTTGAACAACCATTCGTAAAAGATCCAGACACAAAAGTTGGAAAAGTAGTTGCAGACAAAGGTGCAAAAATAGTAAGATTCGTAAGATTTGAAAAAGGCGAAGGAATAGAAAAGAAAGAAGAAAACTTTGCTGAAGAAGTAATGAAACAATTAGGCAAATAATATATAACCAACGAAGCAAAAGGGGGCAAATCTATAATGTATAAAGCCACAAATACAAGGTTTTATACATTATAGAAAATATTTAAAAAAAATTTAAAAAATGTATTGACAAAAATAAATATAACCATTATAATTTATAAATGTCGACAGGAAATGCAGGTGTAGTTCAATGGTAGAATTCCAGCCTTCCAAGCTGGCTATGCGGGTTCGATTCCCGCTACCTGCTCCAAACATGCGCCCTTAGCTCAGTTGGTCAGAGCAACCGGCTCATAACCGGTGGGTCCAAGGTTCGAATCCTTGAGGGCGCACCATTTTTTTGTTTATGAGCAAAAAATAAAATAATATATGGACAGGTGGCCGAGTGGTTAAAGGCGGCAGACTGTAAATCTGTTCTCGTACGAGTACGAAGGTTCGAATCCTTCCCTGTCCACCATAAAAAATGACCCATAGCGAAGCTATGGGTTGTTTTTTATGCATTAAAGAGGGGGATTCGAAAAGGAGGAAAAGAAAATGGTCTAGTAGACCATTTTCCCGACGCGCTTGCGACTATCCGTCCCTGTCCACCATAAGTGCGAATTTAACAATTCGCAGTGAATAATGAATAGTGAAGAATGAATAATTAATAACTATAAATAGGATGTAAGAGCACTTATGTACTATTAATTATTAACTATTCATTTTTTTTATTATTTTTCGACAAAATAAAACTGTAAAACTTTATTTTTATGATTTAATATGATAAAATTACAAAAATACTTGGAGGTAAGAAATGAATATAGAAAACATACTAATAGAAAGTGATACAAGAGTAGAGGCAATTGGAAATATAAATAATGAAGAAATAGATATCAGCGTTTCACCTGAATATTTGTTAAATCAAAAATATTGTTTTAAAATATATAAAGCGGATGATGAATTAGATAAGCAGGAACAAATAGGAATAATAGAAATGACATATATGGATGTAAGTATGGCAGAAGAAATCGGTTATAGCGCATTTGACTTGTTTGATTTAATAGATTCAGAGAAACAAGGAATATGCGAATATTTATTTGAATGTGATGGTAATCAGAATGATAAATATGTTGGAATGGATAGGGATGTTCTTTATATTGATGAAATATTTATAGAAAAGAATTATAGGAATATAGGAATTGGAAGTAAATTAGTAAAAGAATTACCTAAATTGATAAAACAAATATTAAAATTAAGACCAGGGTGTATAGTTTTACTTGCTAATCCGTTTGAAATAGAAGAAAAAGAATTTAAGCCAACTAGAGATAAGAATAAAATAGAAAAGTTAATCAAATTTTATTCTAAAAACGGATTTATAAGAATTAAAGATACTCGGTATTTAGTACATAACATGGATTTTATAATATAAATCAGTTTGTTAATTGCGAAAGTAATAAACATATAGGGAGAAACAAATGGAGAAAACAAAAAATACAAAAATAAAAAAGATTTGCAAAATTATTCTAATAATATTAGCAATAATTATTGTATCAATGGTTGGATTTATATTAAACTTTATATATTCAAATAATGAATATAACAAGGAAGAAAAAAATATTAATATACCAATATTTGTATATCATAATATTGTTGATACAATAACAGGACCAGATTATATGCAGACAACAAAAGAGAATTTTATAAATCAAATATTAGGTCTTAAAAAATTAGGATATGAAATTATTAGATATGATGATTTAATTAAATATGATAAAGGAGAACAAAAATTAAAAGAAAAATCAATAATAATAACTTTTGATGATGGTTGGGAGACTAATTATGAAAATTTATTTCCAATAGTAAAAGAATATAATATACCAATTGCAATAAATATTATAGATGATAATGTAGGAAAAGAAGGATATTTAAGCTGGGATGAAATAAAAGAAATGAATGATAGCGGATTAGTAGATATATATTCACATAGTAGATATCATAAAGACCCAAATACTGTTAATACACAACAATATGTAGAAGATGTACAATATTCACATAAACACATTGAAGAAGTATTAGGAAAACAAGTTACAAAAATTTTTACATACCCATATGGACTATATGATGAAGAAAAAGTAAAAGCCTTAGAAGAAAAAGGCTTTATACAAAACTTAACAGATAACAAAATAAACGAAAGCAATAAATTGGATTTATCAAAGTTACATAGAGAATATCCATTAAACGATTCTGTTCCAAAAATATTATTAAAGATTCTTTATAGAGCAATAAGATATGACTAAGCATTAGAAAATAAAAATAGATTATACATGACAAAATAAGAATAGTAATTTCTTATTCTGGAATTTAAGGCAAAAATATGATATAATAGAATTGATAACTAATTGTTTTCCAATATGGAAATACTACTATCAATTTAAAGGAGGAAGTATTATGTTTTTTAAAAGCCAAGAAGAAAAAGAACAACAAAGAGCTACAATAGCTAAAGAGTTGAAACGGCTTACAGACGAAGTAGCAAGAAAAATCGACGAAGAGGGTATAGGAGCAGATCTTGATGAACTTAATGAAAAAATTAAAAGGAAAACTCAAGAGCTTAACGAAATAACAAAAAGTCTAACAGCGCGTTAAAATTAAAAAACAAAATACTAAAAGAAGCTAGATATTGTATAAGTATACAAATCTAGTTTCTTTTGTTAATTATATAATAGGAAAGTTCTACTTTCCTATTATATAATTAAATAACATTGCACAGAAAATTTACTTTGTAAATTTTCGCGTCAACAAATCTTTACGCTTCTTTGAGACCTTGAATTTAGATAGCAAACTTTAAGATGTAGAGAAAAGGTCTCGCGAAGCGAGATTTGTTCATAAAATTTATTAGAGCAATTAAAATTTTACTTAACTTGTTGAAAGATTAAAAAAATTAATATATAATACGATAGAAAGTAAATATATAAAGGAGTAGATAAATAATGAAATTAGGTATAGTTGGACTTCCAAATGTAGGAAAAAGTACAATGTTTAATGCTATAACAAATGCAGGAGCAGAATGTGCTAACTATCCATTTTGTACAATAGAACCAAATGTTGGAGTTGTACCAGTTCCAGATGAGAGATTAGATAAATTAACACAAATGTATAAACCACAAAAAACTACACATGCTGTAATTGAATTTGTAGATATTGCAGGATTAGTTAAAGGTGCTAGTAAAGGGGAAGGTTTAGGCAATAAATTCTTATCTCATATAAGAGAAGTAGATAGTATAGTGGAAGTTGTTAGATGTTTTGAAGATGCGAATGTTGTTCATGTTGATGGAAATGTTAATCCCAAAAGAGATATTGAAACCATTAATTTAGAGCTTATTTTTGCAGATTTAGAAACAGTAGAAAAAAGATTAGATAGAGCTAAAAAAATGTTAAAAGCAGATAAAAAAGAACAAGCTAGTGTTGATTTATTTGAAAAATTGAAAAAAACTTTAGAAGAAGGAAAGTCTGCAAGAACATTAAATTTAACTGATGAGGAAAAAGAATTATTAAATGATACATATCTTTTAACATTAAAGCCAATACTATATATAGCAAATGTATCAGAAGAACAATTAGAAAACATTGAAAATGATACATATATTCAACAAGTAAAAGAATATGCACAAACTGAAAATGCTTTAGTAATACCACTTTGCGTAAAAATAGAAGAAGAATTAGCATCATTAGATGAAAACGATAAAAAAGAAATGTTATCTGCTTTAGGTCTAGAGGAATCTGGATTAGATAAAGTTATAAAAGCAAGTTATGACCTACTAGGGTTAATGTCGTTTTTAACAGCAGGAGAGCCAGAAGTAAGAGCTTGGACAATAAAGAAAGGAACAAAAGCACCACAAGCAGCGGGTAAAATACATTCTGACATTGAAAGAGGTTTCATAAGAGCAGAGGTTGTTTCATATGATGATTTAATAAGAGAAGGTTCTATGAATGCAGTAAGAGAAAAAGGTTTATTACGTTCAGAAGGAAAAGAATATGTTATGCAAGATGGGGATATAGTACTATTTAGATTTAATGTTTAAAATATAAACAAAAGAAAGGAAGGAAATTTTATGAAAAATTTAGAAAATGAAAGAAAAAGTGGATGGGAGAATACTACAGAAAAAGAAAAGGAGTCTATATTTAAATTTTCAGATGAGTATATATACTTTTTAAACAAATCAAAAACAGAAAGAGAAGCTGTAAGATTTATAGTAGAAATACTAGAAAAAAATGGATTTAAAAATATAGAAAATGTACAAAAATTAAATACAGGAGATAAAGTTTATTATAACAATAGAGAAAAAAGTGTATATGCAGCAATAATAGGAAAAGAAAACATAGAAAATGGTTTAAATATAGTTGGCTCACATTTAGATTCACCTAGATTAGATTTAAAACCAAATCCATTATATGAAGATACAGGTTTTGCATATTTAAAAACACATTATTATGGAGGAATAAAAAAATATCAATGGACTGCAATACCACTTGCCATTCATGGTGTGATAGTAAAAGCAAATGGAGAAAAACAAGTAATATCTATTGGAGAAGATGAAAATGATCCTATATTTACAATAACAGACTTATTACCACATTTAGCAATAGAACAAATGGACAAAAAACTTAAAGAAGCAATTAATGGTGAAGCTTTAACTCTTTTAGTAGGAAATATACCATCTGAAGAAGACAAAGATAAAATAAAATCTAATATATTAAATATTTTAAATGAAAAATATGGAATAGATGAAAAAGATTTCATAAGTTCAGAATTAGAAGTAGTACCAGCTTTTAATGCACGAAGTTTAGGATTCGATAAGAGCATGGTTGCAGCATATGGTCAAGATGATAAAGTTTGTGCATATACATCTTTAAGAGCATTATTAGATGTTGAGAATCCAGAAAAGACTTCTGTATGTCTATTTTCAGACAAAGAAGAAATAGGAAGTATGGGAAATACTGGGATGGAATCTCATGTATTTGATATGTTTATTGGAGAATTATTAGAAAAATCTGGAGTAAATACTTTTAATGCACTAGCAAGAACATTTTGTAAATCACAAATGTTATCAGCAGATGTTGATGCAGCACTAGATCCATTATATGCATCTGTATCTGATAGACCTAATGCAGGATTATTAGGACATGGTATGGCTCTTGTAAAATACACTGGTGCACGAGGAAAATCAGGAGCTTCAGATGCAAATGCAGAATTTATGGCTAAAATAAGAAATGTATTTGAAAATGAAAAAATAGATTATCAAGCAACAGAATTGGGAAAAGTAGATATAGGTGGAGGCGGTACAATTGCCTATATATTAGCTAACAAAGGAACTGATGTAGTAGACTGCGGAATACCAGTATTATCAATGCATGCACCTTATGAAGTAACTTCAAAATTTGATATATATACTGCATATAAAGCATATAAAGCATTTTTTCAAAGTGCAATGTAAAAATTTATAATATAAAAATAACATTGCACAGAAAATTTACTTTGTAAATTTTCGCGTCAACAAATCTTTACGCTTCTTTGAGACCTTGAATTTAGATGGCAAACTTCAAGGTGTAGAGAAAAAGGTCTCGCGAAGCGAGATTTGTTCTTATGGATAATTATAACAGTATAAATCATAAAATTATCTTGACAATTGACATAATATGTAATAAAATAAAATACATGCATTAAGCATTGCTCCCCCATCAAGAGATTATAAAGGAGTTGTGAAAAAATGGATTATATTATGAAACGCAAAGAAGAAGCTTACAAACCAACAGTATTAGACTCTGTTTACACTCTTGTTGTTAATAAAGGAGTGGTTCCTGAAGAGACTCTTAAAACAGTTGATACAGAAATTTTGCGGTGTACGAAAGAACTGCATGAACAGATAATATCGGATGGAATTAAGCACGCACGTGTTAAAGTCGGGAAAAATGAAGGCTTAATCGATGATGTGCTGGGTGAAAATGCTAGGCGAGTTCTTGCATTTTGCGCCATTGTCATTCGTACGACTCAGGGAATAAGAACAGAAGATTTGTTTGAGTTATATGGCTTCGGCCATAAAGAAGAGCTGGTTATGCAGGTACAGGAGTTGTGTACAACCGAGAAAGATCCTCACTTAATTTTTGGACACTATACGCCGGTTCGGCTTTTAGTTAGAAAAATGAGCGAGGCAAATGCAAAAAAAATGAAAAAATAGTAGCTGTAAACCGGGGGAGAAAGGCACTAGCAATATTTGCTAGTGCCTTTGATATGTAAAAAAATAGTAAAAAGGGTAGAACAAATCTCGCTTCGCGAGACCTTTTCTTTACATCCTATATAAAAAAAGCAACATCAATAGGTGTTGCTCTTTATTAATTATTTTCTTCATTTTTTCCTGCCATAACTTTTTTACCATTATAGTAACCACAATTTGAACATGCAGTATGTTGCATAACTGGTTCATGACATTGTGGGCATTCAGCGAAATTTGGTTTATCTAATTTCCAAGTAGATCTTTTTAAACCTGTTCTTGCTTTTGACCATCTTCTTTTTGGTTGTGCCATTTTAAATCCCTCCTCATATGAGATATTTTGTATATATCTTGTTTTAATTTTTTCCATATTATTGGTGACTTTTTTAAAGCCACTTTAAAAGTATACTAATTTTTTTTGATTTTGTCAATAGAAACATAAAAAATTGCTTTTAAAAATAGATACTATATGATATAATCGCTATAAAGTTAATATTTGTTATGTATTGAAAGGAGATTATATATGCAAGATTCCAGAGTTGACAAAACAAATTATTATTTAAACATAGCAGAAGCTGTATCTGAAAGAGGAACATGTTTAAGAAAAAATTTTGGTTGTATTATAGTAAAAAATGACGAGATTATTTCAACAGGCTATACAGGTGCACCAAGAGGAAGAAAAAATTGTATAGATTTAGGATATTGTACAAAAAAAGAAAAATTTCCTGAAGTAAGACATGGAGGCTATGATGCTTGCAGGTCTGTTCATGCAGAGCAAAATGCTATGCTTAGTGCATCAAGAAAAGATATGATAGGAGCTACAATGTATTTGGTTGGAAAAAGAACAGATACAGGAGAATATGAACAAGGTGCTAATTCATGTCAAATGTGCAGAAAAATGATTATAAATGCTGGAATTGAAAAAGTAATAGTTAGAAGTTCAAGTAAAAATGAATATATTGTAGTAGATGTGAAAGATTGGATTGAAAATGACGATTTATTAATAGGAAAAAATACATATTAATTATTAAAAAATTCTTTATTTAATTGACTAAAAACTTAATATGAGATAGAATAAAAAAATGAAATTAAGATAGTTTTAAGTATTATCTGGAAAGGAATGGTATTAAAAATGGCAAAGCCTACAGTTGCTATAGTTGGAAGACCTAATGTTGGAAAATCAACATTTTTTAATTATATAATAGGACAACGTTTATCTATTGTAGAAGATAAGCCAGGTGTTACACGAGATAGAGTTTATGCAGAATGCAATTGGAGAGGCAAAGATTTTGTCGTGATTGATACTGGAGGAATAGAGATTGATAACGAGGATTTAATTTCTACAGAAATTGCTAATCAAGCTACAATTGCAATGAACTTAGCAGATGTAATAATATTTATAACAGATTTAAAACAAGGTGTCACAGAAATTGATAAACAAATAGCATTGATGCTTAAAAAAACATCTAAGCCAGTAGTGTTAGTATGTAATAAATCAGATAATTATGGCAAAACACCAGATGAAATTTATGAATTTTATAATTTAGGATTGGGTGAACCATATCCACTATCTGCAACAAATGCAATAGGAATAGGAGATATATTAGATGCAGTATATGAGTATTTTCCTAAAGAACAACAAGAAGATGAATCTAATGAAACTATTAAAGTAGCAATAATAGGAAAACCAAATGTTGGTAAATCATCACTTGTAAATAGAATTTTAGGAGAAGAAAGAGTAATTGTTAGTAATGTTGCAGGAACAACTAGAGATGCAATAGATTCATATTATGAAAATGAGTTTGGTAAATATAATTTTATAGATACAGCAGGAATTAGAAGAAAAAGTAAAGTAAATGAATCAATAGAAAAATTTAGTGTTATGAGAACATTGCTTGCGATTGAGCGTTCAGATGTATGTTTAATGCTTATTGATGCAACAGAAGGAGTTACAGACCAAGATGCAAAAATTGCAGGAGAAGCACATGAAGCAGGAAAAGGAATTATAATTATAGTAAACAAGTGGGACGAAATAGAAAAAGACACATATACAATAGAACAATTTAAAAAAGATGTATATAACAAATTATCATATTTAACATATGCACCGATTTTATTTATATCTGCAAAAACAGGACAAAGGGTAAATAAAATATTTGAGCTAATAAATAATGTAGCAAGTCAAAATGCTTTAAGAGTATCAACAAGTGTATTAAATCAAGTATTAAATGAAGCAATAGCAATTGTACAACCACCTTCAGATAAAGGAAAAAGGCTTAAAGTTTTTTATATGACACAAGCATCAACAAAGCCACCAACATTTGTAGTTTTTGTTAATAATAAAGAACTATTCCACTTTTCATATGAGAGATATTTAGTAAATCAAATAAGAAAAGAATTTGGAATGCAAGGAACACCAATAAGAATTATAGTTAGAGAAAAATTAGAAAAAGATTTATAAAATAAGGGGGAATTTATATGGCAACATATATAATAGTAGCTATATTAGCATATGCAATAGGAAGTATTAGTTTTTCAGTAATTTTTAGTAAAAAATTTGCAGGTTTTGATGTAAGGGAAAAAGGAAGTGGAAATGCAGGTTCAACAAATGTATTAAGAACCGTTGGAAAAAGAGCTGCAGCATTAACGTTATTATGTGATGCACTAAAAGGAGTAGGAGCAATACTTATAGCAATAATTGCTGGTAAAATTATAGAAGATGTAGATAAAGCATTACTTGTACAAATAGCAGCAATTTGTGTTGTACTAGGACATACTTTTCCTATATTTTTTGGATTTAAAGGAGGAAAAGGAGTTGCTACATCATTAGGTGTATTATTAATGATAAACTGGCAAATTGGTTTAATATGCTTAGTTTTTGCATTAGTAATAATGGTACTTACAAAAATGGTTTCAGCAGGTTCTGTTTTAGCAGCAATATTATTCCCTATATTAACATTATTCTTAGGAAAAGAGCATTTTATAGTAGAAGGAAATTATTTTGTTTTTAGTATAATTATGGCATTATTAGTAATGTTTAATCATAGAAGTAATATTACAAGAATATTAAATGGAACAGAAAATAAATTATCTTTTAAAAAATCAAAATAGTGGAGGAAATAAAAACATATGAAAACAATAGCAATAATAGGAAGTGGAAGCTGGGGAGTTGCTTTAGGAATACACTTAGCTAAATTAGGGAATAAAGTTAAAATTTGGTCTTTTATGCAAGAAGAAGCAGACATAATAAATAATGAAAAGAAGTGTAAATTTTTACCAGGTGTAGATTTACCAGAAAATATATATTGTTATACTTCATTAGAAGAAACAATAAAAGATTCAGAATTAATATTACATGTAACACCTTCAAAATTTACAAGAAACACAATAAAACAATATGCAAGTTTTGTAAAAGAACAACCAATATTAATGTGTGCAAAAGGTTTTGAAAGAGAAACCTTATATACATTAGATGAAGTTATAAAAGAAGAATTACCAGGAAAGAAATACGGAGTATTTTCTGGACCAAGCCATGCAGAAGAAGTATCAAGAGCAATACCAACAGCAATGGTAGTTGCATCAGAATTTGAAGATGTAAGAACTCAAGTTCAAGATTTATTTATGAACGAAAATATGAGAGTATACACATCAGAAGATGTAAAAGGCGTAGAACTAGGAGGAGCATTAAAGAATATAATAGCATTTTGTGCTGGAGTTGCAACAGAACTAGGACTAGGAGACAACAGCTTTGCAGCATTAATAACTAGAGGATTAACAGAAATAAATAGGTTGGGAACGAAAATGGGAGGAAATAAGGACACATTTTATGGACTTACAGGACTTGGAGATTTAATTGTTACATGCCTTAGTGAACATAGTAGAAATAGAAAAGCAGGAAAACTAATTGGAAGAGGACTTAGTCTTGAAGAAGTAAAAAAAGAAGTAGGTATGACAATAGAAAGCATAGATAATATTGAAGTTACATATGAATTAAGCAAAAAATATGATGTAGAAATGCCAATAGTAACAACAGTATATGATGTATTATATAACAATTTAGAACCTAAAAAAGCAGTTGAAATGTTAATGACAAGAGCACAAAAAGCCGAATAGAAAATAAAAAAGAATTAGTGTATTGCATTGTTAGACTAAGGTCAAAATTTCTTCAATAAACAAGAAGGTTAATATTAAGAAATTTGCCTTGTCTACTTAGCACTATACTATTTTTTTTACTTAGATTTGTGTATTAGAAAGAGAAGTGATTAAATATGAAATTAGTTATTCAAAGAGTTACAAATGCAAGTGTAAAAGTAAATGATAAAATAGTTGGTCAAATAGGTAAAGGATTTATGGTATTACTTGGAGTTTCTGATGAAGATACTGTAGAAGATGCAAATTTATTAGTAAAGAAACTATGTAATCTTCGTATATTTTCAGATGAAAACGGAAAAATGAATTTATCTATAAAATCTATACAAGGTGAGTTGTTAATAATTTCACAATTTACACTATACGCAGATTGTTCTAGTGGAAATAGACCAAGCTTTACAAATGCGGGTAAACCAGAACATGCAAAACAATTGTATGAATATTTTATAGAAGAATGTAAAAAACAAGATTTAAAAGTAGAACATGGAATTTTTGGAGAACATATGCAAGTTACATTAACAAATGATGGACCTGTAACTATATTATTAGAAAGCAAAAAATAAATTATAAAACGTATTGTAAGAAATGGAAAAATATGGTATATTAATATTTATATAAAAAATAAAATTAATAGGAGGAACTCTATGAAAACAAATTTAAAAGAGCGGTTATCAACCATGTTCGAAAGAACAAATCAGGGGGAATGTCAATTAGAAGAAGCTATTGATGCTGATTTGAATGACAAAAAGTTAACCAAACAGATACGGAAGTATATTAAAAATGTTTTTATTGAAGTAGCAAAGAAGGGATGCAATTGTATAACATTTACATATGATGAAGATACTACTCTTGATTATATGATTTATCAAGGGCAATATGTTAAAATTACAACTATGCATTATCAAGATTTTGCAAGAAAGTATGGTCTCTGTGTTGACTATTCTTATGAGAATGGAGAAAAAACGGAGGTTTACTTTCATTTATCGAAGTCTTGTCGAAAGGAAAAAAATTTCAAAAGAACATTACAAAACATCCAATATCTTGCGGATAATGGATTACTTAACGAATTAAAGTTAGAAAAAAGTACACCAGAAGATAAAAACGACTTAGATGATTTTTTAACGACAAAACTTATAGACAGTGCTATGAAAGGTGTAAAAGGAGTACAATTTCTTTATGCAGAAAACGAAGCTGTTGATTTCTTTGTTTCTAAAAAAAGATACATACAAATCACAGAAAAAGACTGCAAACGATTTGCTGCAGAAAATGATTTATACTTTTATCTATTTGAAAATATTTTGGAAAATAAACGCGGATTTTACATTTATTTTCAGTAAGTTATTAAAAGTTCAAATAAGCCTTGCTATTGCAAGGCTTATTCTATTATAAACTAATATTAATATGGGAATCTTTCATATAAATATTTTATTAAATAATCAACATTATTTTGGGTAACATTAATAAAAGTTCCTTCGTCTAAACTAAGCCACATATTTATTTTATATTTATCATTATTATCTATAAAAGTACCTATAATATCAGCAACTTCAATTGGATTATCAAAAATATGCTCCCATTTTAAATCATTATCTAATTCAACTTCTTTTGCATAAAATTTATTTAAAAATCTTTGAATTTCTCCTTTTTCAGTGCTATACAAATTAATAATAGTATGCATATAAACCTCCGAGCATGTTGTAAATTAAAATTTACAAAAAAATATCTTTATATTAGTATTAAATTTTTTAAAATATATATGCAAAGAATAAAAGCATGTTTTTTGGAAATAATAAACAACAGGTGAGAAAATGAAAAAATGTATAAAATTTTTAACAATTTCATTATGCTTATTAGTAACGTTAACTGGATGTTCTAATAATAAAGAAAAAGACGAGAAATTAGTAGAAGAAAAGTTAAACAGTGAAATATCTTTTTTAGATAATGAATTACAACGAATACTTAACCAGATAAATGGTATATCTTATGAAAGTTATAAAGTAACTACAGATGAAGTAAAACAAACAGAATTACAATCTTCTGGTAGTGAAGAAAAATCTAGTGGTGAAAGTAGTGGCTCGGGAGAAAGTTCACAAGGTGAAGGTCAAAGTGGAGGAGAAAGCTCACAAAGTAGTGAAGGTTCATCAGATAGTAGTTCAAAAAATAATGCAAAAATATACAATATGACATCTAATTCTATTTTAACAAATGAAAGACAAACTAATTGGGACGAAATAAAAGAAGAAATAGAAACATTTTATGCATCATGGACAACAATGAGTGTTGATTTATATAAAATAAAAGTAAATGCTCAAGATATATTAAATTTTAGTTCTGATTTAGATTTAGCGACACAAAGCATAAAAAACGAAGATAAAGAAAACAGTTTAATAAATATAGCAAAACTTTATAGTTATATACCAACATTTTATGGGACTTATGGAGGTAACGAAACTAATTTGAATATATATAAAACAAAAAGCGAAATAATAAATGCATATTCTATTGTAGAAACAAGAAGCAATGAGGAAATCTATGCATGTTTGCAAAGAGCAGAACAAAACTTTGACAATATTGTTAATAATACAGAAAATACTAATAAACAAATGAGTATAAATAAAACCTATGTATTAATTAATGAATTACAAAACACAATAAGTACAAGAGATTTAGATATATTTTATATAAAATATAAAAATTTAGTACAGGAAATAGACAAAATATTAGTTGGTTAAAATACCTTGAAAAAAATATATAAATATAGTAAAATAGAATTTAGAGTAAATTGAATGGTCGCGTATAGTAAATTCGCAAGAGTACGTACGAGGAAAGTCCGGGCTCCATAAGAGCAATGATGCTGGATAACGTCCAGTGAAGGCGACTTTAAGGAAAGTGCAACAGAAAATAACCGCCTAATTTTTTAGGTAAGGGTGAAAAGGTGAGGTAAGAGCTTACCGCAAATATGGTGACATATTTGGTCAATGTAAACCCCATCTGGAGCAACACCTAATATATGAGAAGGTTAAGATGCTCTTTCGTCTTCTCTAATTGGTGGCTTGAGACATATAGTAATATATGTACTAGATAAATGACCATTTTTAACAGAACCCGGCTTATAGATTTACTCTATAAATAGAGAACAAATCTCGCTTCGCGAGACCTTTTCTCTACATCTTAAAGTTTGCTATCTAAATTCAAGGTCTCAAAGAAGCGTAAAGATTTGTTGACGCGAAAATTTATAAAGTAAATTTTCTGTGCAATGTTATTTTATTATATAATAGGAAAGTTCTACTTTCCTATTATATAATAAAAGCTATCAAACAAAATGTTTGATAGCTTTTTGCCAAGTTAAGATAAAATTGCAATTTCTTCAACGAATTGATCAGAAATCTGTTTGATGCAGTTACATAATCTGTTATAGTCAAAAATATCTCCCGTATATTCTTTTTTTACTGCTAAATATTGTAGTAAATCTTCTTTCCATGTTTTTTCGATTCTTATGTCGAATATTGACATACCTGTATTTGGTAATATTTCAGGAATTTCATCCATAATTGAAAGATTAAGATATCCATCTCGTATTAACAGATGATTAATTTCTGAATATGCGCCATACATGCCTTTATTAGAAAAGAAGTCTTTTGCACTCCATTGCTTATTATTTCTTGGATTTATTACTGTCATATTTTCAAAATCCCAAATAAATTCAGGAATTAAAAAATTTTCTATGAAATAGTAATCTAAATACAAATGACAGTATATTCCAAGCTTAAGAGGAGATTTCAAATCAAACAAATCTTTTTTTACATCATCTAATCTAGGAACAAAAAATCCCTCAATAGATGCCTTTTTTCGATAATGAGATTGCTTTTTATCTTTAGATAAGTCAGGAATTAAATTACCAGAGATAAAATCAATTTTATCAATATTTGTAAATTCGCTTAAATCCCGATATACTGTTTGTGCAAAGTAAATATGTTCAATCCATCCTGGCATAAGAAGTTACCTCCTTAAAAATAAATTATAATAGATATAATTAATATATAATAAAAAATATTAATATTTATAATTATATATTTAAAAGGAAGTTTTGTCAACATAATTGACATATTATGTTAATTATGTTAAAATTAATATTGTTATTTAATATAATTTTATTTTTTATTTAAAATGAAAGGAGAGATATAACCTATAAGTGTATTTTTATTAATGTAACTCGTAAACAACTATTTTTAAATGTATAAGGAGAAAAAAATGAATACAATTGATATGCACATTCACACAAATAATTCTGATGGAAGTAAAACAGTAGAAGAAGTTCTTAAAGAAGCCGAAGAGTTAGGATTGAAATTAATTTCAATTACTGATCATGAAAGCATCGGGGCTTATCCTGAAGTTATGCGGAATAGGCAGCTTTTTACAGGTACTATCATTACAGGAGTTGAATTAAAAACATACTGTAAAGGTAGAGAAATTGAACTTTTGGGATATGATTTCGACCTAGAGATAATGAAAAAACAGTTGCCTAAATTATACAAGAGTAAGGAGGAAATTAATCGCTCCTATTTGAATGCAATAATTGAGCAATTGTTAAAATGCGGCATTATAATTCCGAAAGATTTGGCAACGCAGTATACGGACTTTACTGTTCAGCCGGCTAAATTCGTATCTAAGTTTATGATGAATGATAAGGAAAATTTAGATATGAACATGAAAAAACTCTTTGACGACAGAATCGAGCATGGGCAGAATGAAAGCTTGTATCGGGGCTGGTTATCTAATCCTAAGAGCAATTTCTATGTACAGTATCAGGCATATCCAGATTATCCAGAGACAATACAATTAATACATGATTCTAATGGATATGTTTCGATTCCCCATATATATCAATATGGGGATATGTCAGAGGAAATTTTGGAGGAGCTATTGTCAGCGGCCGGACAGATTGATGGTATAGAATGCTATTATACAACTTTTACAGCTGAGCAAACGAGCTATCTGCTAAAAAAGTGTAAAGAATCTAACCTTATTATTTCTGGCGGAAGCGATTATCACGGAGTGAACAAACCGAACATGTTAGGAAAGGGATTTGGCGATTTATATATTCCAGAAGAGCATGCAAAGTTTTGGCTGCAAAATACTAAAAATAGGTTATAAAAAAATAACATTGCACAGAAAATTTACTTTGTAAATTTTCGCGTCAACAAATCTTTACGCTTCTTTGAGACCTTGAATTTAGATAGCAAACTTTAAGATGTAGAGAAAAGGTCTCGAGAAGCGAGATTTGTTCTTTGGAACAGTGTAATTAATTCATATGAGTTAAATATTCTGGGGAAATAATAGACATAAAAAAATTAAATAAATAAAAAAAGTAAAGACACTTATGAT
>CANRGE010000003.1 GCA_947630065.1 uncultured Clostridia bacterium | reverse complement strand
TATAAATTGAGATGTATAGTAACTTATGTATCTACAAATTGGGAAACAGAATATATGTATGTATTTACTTCAAATGACTTTTCAGGAGAATTAATAGAATGCGATGAGGGAGATTTACAATGGATTCAAAAAGATAGAGTTACAGAATTAAATACATGGGAAGGCGATAAAATATTTGTAGATAAAATTCAAAAAGATAATAATTTTTTTACAGTAAAATTTAATTATGATGGGGATAAACTAATAAAATATGATTTAAAAGAATATTAAAAATAGCAGGTATTATATTACAAAAAACTAACCCAAGTAAAAATAATTTACAAAAAAGTCTTGAAATGTGACAATAATTCTATGTTATGATATAATCCACCTGAATTATAAAGGAAAGGTTTATTTATAAATAGTCCAAGATTCTAATATAAAAATTATAATCATAATTTGAATAAAATAGGAGTGAATTATATGTATAAAATGATAGTTTTAGATTTAGACGGAACACTATTAAATGATTATAAAGAAGTTAGTAAAGAAAATGTAGATTTAATTCAGAGGGCATATAATGAGAAAGGAATAATATCAGTAATTGCAACAGGTAGACCATTAGGATATGCAAATGAAATATGTAATTTATATGGTAATTGCTTTGCTAATTATATAATTGCATGTAATGGTGCTATTATAAAGAATATAAAGAACAATCAATATATACATAAAGTCGCTTTTACGAACGATGAGGTATTAAGCCTTAGAAATATTTTTCTAGAGGAAAATGCAGATTATATGATGTTATATACAGATGAGCAGGCAATAACAGAAACTAGAAATGGTAAAGAATTAGAAAGTTCAGAAACAAGTGTAAGTCAAAAGAAAAGTAAAGTAGAAAGTATAGAAAATGAAATAATAAATAATTCAAATCTTATAAAGCTGTTATGTTTAATAGGTGGTGACACTGTAGTATTAGAGAGAATTATTAAAAAGATAAATATGTTAGATGGAATAGAGCCATCAGTTATTTGTAATTATTTATGCAAGACAGAGAAGAATACAATTGAATCAAAATATATAGATATAGTGAAAAAAGGTTGTAGCAAAAAGAACGCTATACATATTTTGGCAGACAAGCTAGGAATAAAACAAGAAGAAATAATAGTAATGGGAGATGGAGGCAATGATATATCGATGTTTGAATGTGCAGGATTAAAAATAGCGATGGCAAATGCAGAAGAATATTTAAAAGAAAAAGCAGATTTTATAACTACAAGTAATAATGAAAGTGGTGTTGCAAAAGCAATTCAAAAATTTATATTTAATGGAGAATAGAAATTTAAAATTAAAGATATAGTAAATTTGGAGGAAAAGTGAATGGAAAATTATTTTATAATACATGGAAGTTTTGGAAGCCCATTTGGAAATTGGTTTAGCTGGTTGCATGATTTTATAGAAGATGAAGGAAAGCAAGTATATGTGCCAAATTTTCCTATAGGAGTAGGATATCAAAATTATGAGAATTGGAGCAGGTTATTAAAAATTTACCTAAATTTAGGATTAATAAATGAAAATACAATAATTATAGCTCATAGCATAGCACCAGTATTTATATCAAAGTTTCTAACTGAAAACAAAGTAAAAGTTAAAAAATTAATATTTGTATGTGGATTTAATAACTATCTAGGAATAAATGAAGAATATTATAATGTTAATAGAACAATGTATTTTGATAACCTAGAAGATGTAAAACAATATGCGAATGATATAATCTGTTTTTATTCGGATAATGATCCATATGTGAAATATGAAGTGGAAAAAGATTTTGCAGATAGAATAGCTACAGAACAAATATTAGTACCAAATGCAGGACATATCAATAGTGAAAGTGGATATGATACTTTTGAAGATATTGTAAGTTACTTATAAGTGATATGTTTTTATAAAAGGAGAATGAAATAAAATGAAAGTATTAATTGCAACAAAAAATCAAGGAAAAATAGAAGGAGCTAATAAAGCATTATTGAATTATTTTGATGACATTGAAATTATAGGTATTCCTGTAGAATCTAATGTAAGTGAGCAACCAGTAAATGATGAAATATATATTGGAGCAAAGAATAGAGTGAAAAACTTAAAAGCTTATGCGAAAAAAAATAATATGGAAGCAGATTTATATTTGTCAATAGAAAGTGGAATAAATAATTTATTAGGAAGGTGGATGATTACAAACATAGCAGTAATTGAAGATAACGATGGATTTGAAACTTATGGTACGAGTCCTTCATTTCCAGTTCCTGAAAGATTAGTACAAGAAATTATAAATACAGATTTAAGCCAAGTTATGAATAAGATATATGAAAAGGATGATGAAAGACATAATAAAGGTGGAGCAATACAGCTATTAACACATGATAAATTATCTAGAATAGATTTAACAGAAATGGCTTTTATTATGGCTTTGACAAAATACATTAATGGTGATATTTGGAGATAGATAAAAGGTGTCATAAGCATTTAGGAATCTTAAATTATGTAGAAAAAGAAGTTTCTGGAATGACTTTTATAATTCCAACTGACATAGCAACAGTATATGAGACCTTATATAAAGTATTAAATAAATAGTAAGGAAAGTAGTATGAAGATAGAATTAGTAGAAATTGAAAAGGCTTTTAAGTATTATCAAATAAATGATATAAATTATAAAAATAAATGTTATAAATGCATAGAAGATATAAATACAATAGAAGATTTTAATATTAAAACAGAAGAAATTTATAGTATTTTATATACTAATAAAAAATTTGAAATTGATACTCTTTGGAAAAAACAGAATATGATAGAACTTTTTGGAGAACACTATAATCCTTTTGTAACAAGTGTTTTAATATTATTGGGCTATAAATTACATGAAAAAAATATGATAGATAAAAATTATAGCAATATGCAAAAAGAATTATATAAGAGAAGAGTCACAGAAACATTAACCAAGGACATTTATGATAGAAAATTAGAAAGTATTAGAATTTCACAAATGATATGGGCATCATATTTTATTAATATAAAGTTAATTGAAGTTGGAAGATTACAATATGAAAAATGTGAAAATTATATAAAAATACATATACCTTCTGGAGATAAATTGAAAATAGAAGAAGTATTGAATTCTATTAAAGAGTCTAAATTCGAGATTGAGAGATACTTTAATTTGAAAAATCCAGAATATCACTGTGATTCTTGGTTATTAAGTAATCAAGTAAATGCCATTATTGATTCAAATTCTAATATTGCTAAATTTTATAATTTATTTGAAGTTCAAGATGGACCAGATGCAAAAAAAGACATATTAAATTTTGTTTTTAATAAACAAGATTGCGATGATTATAATAATTTATTAGAAGATACATCTTTACAGAGATTGTTAAAAAAACAATTACTTGAAAATAAAAGTATAAAAATAGGTTTGGGAAAATTAAAGGATGATGAAATTTATGGAATTAATATGTAAAATAACGGATGAAGATATTGGAGAAATATCAACAAAAATGGATAATCCAAGATTAAGATTAGGTGCAAGAGGAATAGTTGTAAGAGAAGATGGAAAAATTGCAATATTTAATAAAAGTAATAAAAATGAATATAAATTACCTGGTGGTGGATTAGAAGGAGAAGAAAAACCAGAAGAGGCATTTAAGCGAGAAGTTTTAGAAGAAACAGGTTGCAAAGTTGAAATTGTAAAAAACTTAGGAACAACGGAGGAATATAAAACATTAGATAATTTTAAGCAGATTTCTTATGTTTTTATAGGCAAGGTTATAGAAGATACAAAACAATTACATGTAACACAAAAAGAAAAAGATGAGGGTGCTAAGTTGGTATGGAAAACTCCAGAAAAAGCATTAAAATTAATAATAGATTCATATGATAATTTAATTGCCTCAAAATATGAATCAGTATATCATACAAAATTTGTTGTTTTGAGGGATAGAAAAATCTTAGAAAAATATATAGACAAATTAGTACAAGAGGAAAATGTGAATGATTAAGCTTATTTAAATATAGGGGGATAAAATAAGAGTTGTTGCTTTATCTAGAAGTATGTGTATATTAAGTAATGATGTTATAGAAAACGCAAAAAAAGAGAAGATTGGAAAAAATTGATTTTTTACCAATTTTATGGTAAACTAAAGAGTGATACTAAATTCAAGTCAAGAACTTGTTTTTGTAAAGAACTAAATAATGAATATTATTAGGAGGAAGAAAAAATGAAAAAAAGAATGAAAACTATTTTAATGTTACTTGTAATGAGCATATTATTGTGCTTAGGAGCATGTGCAGCTAACCGGCTTGAACTAGATAAGTTTTCAGGTAAGGAAAAAGTTGCAGTTGTACCAGTTATTTGTTCAAAATTGCCTGCTATTCCAGAACCAGAAATAGTATCAATAGAAATACCAAAGGATTCTTTTGCTACAATTGTTTCAATAGGAGATACACTTTGCCATAAACCTTTATTTAATGCAGCTTATGACAAAGAAAACAATATCTATGACTTTTCTTCAATGTTTAAATATGTAGGCGAATATTTTGAAAACTCAACGATAAACATTGGAAATTGTGAGTCACCTATGGCAGGAGCTGAAAGAGGATATAGTGGTTATCCTTGTTTTAATGCACCAGAACATTTGGCGATAGATTTAAAAGAACTTGGTATGGATATAATGACAACAGCTAATAATCATGCATTAGACAAAGGATTTAGTGGATTATCTTCAACTTTAAATTTTTTGGATTCTGCAGGAATTTCACATGTTGGAACAGCACGGACACAGGAAGAGCAAAATGCTATTTTGCTAAAGGATTTAAATGGCATAAAAACAGCTTTCTTAGCATTTACTTATGGAACAAATGGAATAAGTTTGCCGAAGTCTAAAGAGTTTTGTATAAATTTGATAGACGAAGATTTTATGCTACAACAAATTCAGCAAGCAAAAAATGAAGGAGCAGAACTTATTGTCGTTTCAATGCATTGGGGAATTGAGTACCAAACTACACAGAATGCAGAACAAGAAAGATTGGCGGAGTTTTTAATTAAAAATGATGTTGATATTATTCTTGGATGTCATCCGCATGTGTTACAACCAATGAAAATGCTAAAAGTACAATCTGAAGATGGAAGCGAGAAAGAAGGATTAGTTATATATTCGCAAGGTAATTTCTTCTCGAATCAGTCAAAAGTCAATACTCAAAATACTGCTATTTTTAACATCGAAGTTAAAAAAGATGGAATAACAAATGAAGTAACAGTACAAAAAGTAACCTATGCCCCGATATTTGTAAATATAAAACCAAGAGGAGCTGAAGATAGGTATGAATTACTTGATTTAAACGAGATTATTGCAAGTTATGAATCAGGTGAACAAGTATGGACAGAAGATATGTACAAATTAGCTATAAAAGAAAAAGAAAGATGTTGCTCAATAATAGGCCCTCAAATAGACAATACAATAACAGAATAATAGTTTAAATAAATCCTAGAAAAATTTTTCTGGGATTTATTTAATATAATGGAATTTTTTTTAAATATATGGTAGAATATAATAAGTAAAAAATGAATAGGAAGAGGATATATGGGATTTTTTGATAAATTAAAACAAGGATTAAGTAAAACAAAAACATCTTTTGATGAAAAAATTAATGTAGCTTTTAGCAGTTTTAGGAAAGTTGATGAAGATTTGCTAGAAGAATTAGAAGAAATACTAATTATGTCAGATATAGGTTTTGAAACTTCTACTAATATTATTAATAATTTGAGACAAAGAATAAAAAGAGAGAATATAAAAGAAGCAGATCAAGTAAAAGAAGCATTACGCGAAGAATTAGAAAAAATATTAGATATAGGACAAAAAGAATTACAATTAAATACGAAACCATCTGTAATATTAATAGTTGGTGTAAATGGAGTAGGAAAAACTACATCAATTGGAAAAATAGCCAATAGATTAAAAAAAGATGGAAAGAAAATTGTAATTGCAGCAGCAGATACTTTTAGAGCGGCGGCAGTAGAACAATTGGAAATTTGGGCTAATAGAGCAGGATGCGATATTGTAAAAAAACAAGAAGGAGCAGATCCAGCCTCAGTAGTATATGAAGCTATTAAAATAACTAAAGAAAATAATGCAGATATTCTTATATGTGATACAGCAGGAAGATTGCATAATAAAAAATATTTAATGGATGAATTAGAAAAAATATGTAGAGTAATAGAAAAAGAGATGCCAGAAGCTTCAAAAGAAATATTATTAGTACTAGACGCAGGAGCAGGACAAAATGCTATAGCACAAGTAAAAGCATTTAAAGAAACAACTAATATTACAGGATTAGTACTTACAAAATTAGATGGTACAGCAAAAGGTGGAGTAATATTTGGAATAGTAAACGAAAATAAAATACCTGTTAAATTTATAGGTGTTGGAGAACAAATAGATGATATGGAAATATTTAATGGCAAAGATTTTGTAAAAGCTATATTGTAAAAAAGGAAGGAGTAGAATAAGTGGAACAAAAAGAAGCAACAAAAAAGAAATTTATAAAAACTAGAGTAATTGTTGTATTAATATTTTTAGTAATGTTACTAACATACATTTATATTTCTTATAGAGGAACATATCTAGAAACAATTGAGATAGGTCAAAACTTCAAAACTGTTTTTGAGCAAAATTTAAAATACAGATATTTAACAATAGGTGTAAATTTTATAGTTTTATTTATTGCAATAATGATAAATAATTCAGGTATTAAAAAAAGTTTAAAAACATTTTTCGAAGAAGAAAAAAAAGAAATGCCTAAATTACCAAGTAAATCTATAGCTTTTATATTAGCTAGTATAATAAGTATAATAGCAAGTGGAGTTATGGTGGAAAAAGTATCACTATTTTTTAATCAAGCATTTTTTGGAGTAAATGATCCAATATTTAATTTGGATATTGGCTTTTACATTTTTCAAAAACCTTTTATAGAAATGATACTAATTTATTTATTAGGTATTATAGTGGGATTAACAATTTATTCTGTAATATATCATATAATAGTTTTCAATATCTACTTTGATGGAATAAGTTCAGAAACATTAAAAAATAGTAAATTTTTAAAGCAAATTACAAGAAACATAGTAACAATATCAATAATTTTTGGAGCATATATTTTAATAAATACACAAGGAATTATAACAGATAAATTTTTAACATTAAATGATGATTCAAATACAGAAATATATGGAGCAGGAATAACAGATGTAACTATAAAATTGTGGGGATATAGATTATTAGCAATAATAATAGTAATATCTGTAATTAGAGCAATAAAAGCTTTTAATAATAAAAACACTAAAAAAATCATAACATCTATACTTATAGTTCCTGTATATTTGGTTGTTTTATTTGTAATAATGACAGGATTTAATTTAATATATATAAATTCGAATGAATTAGATAAAGAAAAACAATATTTGTCATATAACATAGAAAATACTAAAAGTGCATATGGAATAAAAATAGACGAGATTGACATAGACAGTAATGCAATGCTTGAACTTAATGATATTGAAGATAATACTCAGCTTATAGAAAAATCTTCAATTGTAAATGAAGATATAACTTTAAAAACAATACAAGTAACACAAACAAGCACAGGCTATTATACTTATAAGAATTCTCAAATAGGTATATATGATGTTGATGGAAAAGAACAAGTAGTAGCAATATCACCTAGAGAAATAGTAAGTGGTGGTAATAGAACATATAATAACAAAACATGTGAATATACACACGGTTTTGGAGCAATAATTACATCTGTAACTTCAACAGATGAAACTGGAAATATTATATATATTCAAAAAGATTTTGATGGAACTAATCAACCAATAAAAATAGCACAACCACGTATATATTTTGGACAACAAACAAATAGTACAATAGTTACAAACAGTAGTAACAAATCTGAATTTGATTATCCAACTACAACTTCTCAAAATGTAGAATATGAATATGATGGACAAGCAGGATTAAAGTTAAACTTTTTAGATAGACTAATATTAGCAATAAAAGAACAAGATGTAAATTTAGCATTTTCAAGTAGTGTAAATAATAATAGTAAAATACTAATAAATAGAAATATTATAGAAAGAGCAAAAACTATAATGCCATATTTAATATATGACGAGAATCCATATCTTGTAATAACAGATGAAGGAAAACTTGTATGGGTATTAGATGCTTATACAGTAACAAACAAATATCCATATTCACAACCAACATTAATAGAGCATGATGGAATAAAAGAAGAAATTAACTATATTAGAAATTCTGTAAAAGTGTTAATAGATGCATATGATGGAACAACACAATTTTATATAACAGATAAGACTGATCCAATAATAATGGCATATAGAAATGTATATAAAGAGCTATTTATGGATTTAGATGCAACAATACCAGAAGATATTTCAAAACATTTTGTGTATCCTAAGTTTTTATATGATGTTCAAAGTTCTGTTTTAGAAAGATATCATAATGTAAGCACAGATGTATTATATAGAAGTGATGATGTTTGGGACAAAGCAAAATATTCAACAAGTTTAAATACTTCGTATTCAGTAGTAGGTGTTGAACAAGAACCATACTATACAATGGTAAAAACAAAAGATTCTAATACAAGTAGATTAGGTTTAGTTCAACTATATAATCAATTAGATAAACAAAATCTAAGAGCATATTTAGTAGGTGATTATGATGAAAATGGTAATGCAAATTTAAAATTATATAAATTTGCACAAGATACGAACATATTAGGCCCAATGCAATTAGACATGTTATTAGGACAAGATGAAACAATTTCAAAAGAATTAGAAAGTTTAAATGTAACAGGAACTAGAATAATAAAAAATATGATAATGGTTCCAATTAATGATACAGTATTATATGTAGAACCTATATATCAATTATCGTTAAACGAGGGGAAAAGTGTTCCAGTACTTAAAAAAGTCGTAGTATCAGCTGCAAACAAAGTAGCTATAGGAGATACATTACAAGAGGCAATAAAAAAATTATTATCTCAATCAGCAGTAAATATAGAAGTAGAAAATACAGAAACAGTAGAAGGATTGATAGAAGCTATAATAAAGGCAAATGATAATTTAGAAAATTCAAATGGAAATAATGATTGGGAAATGATGGGAAAAGATATTAAAAAATTACAAGAACTAATCGAACAATTAGAAACTTTAAGAGCAGAAGAAAAAGCAAAAGAAGAACAAAACAATAAAGTAACTACAAATACAACAACAGAAATTGAAAATACTATATACTAAAATATGAATAAAAAACAATTAATTAACCACCCTATATAGTAGCAATAATGCTATATAAGGGTGGTTTTAATGTTTATAAAGAAGAGAAAATTTGAGAAATTAATGAAAAACATAGATGAATTAAACTTTACATTGACAAAAAACAATTTAATAGATTTAGCAGAAATATTAGGAAATAGAAAAGAAATGTTAATTAGAAATTTATTATCAGGAATAGCAAAAGGAATAGGTATAGGAATAGGATTTTCAATATTAACAGCAATTTTGGTAATAATATTACAAAAAATAGTAACATTAAACATTCCAGTAATAGGGGAATATGTAAAAGATGTAATGGATATTGTAAATAGAAGATAAATTAAAAATTACAAAATTTTAATTGACACAAAAATAAAAGAAATATATAATTTTAATATAAATAAAGAGAAGATACTAATCGAAAATACAAGCGTAACTAATTTATAAAATAGGAGGGAGTATAATGACATTTTATATAATTATAGGAGTGATTGTAATAATTTTATTATATGTTTTAATAACATATAACAAATTAATAAAATGCAAAAATCTTGTAAAAGAGGCTTTTTCTACAATGGATGTTTACTTGAAAAAAAGATGGGACTTAGTACCTAACTTAGTTGAAATTGTTAAAGGATATGCTAGCTATGAAAGAGATACTATTGAAAAAGTAACATCACTAAGAGCAAATACATATGACAGCATGTCAACAGATAAAAAAATTAATATAAACGAACAGTTAACAGAAGGATTAGCAAAAATTATAGCTGTTTCTGAAAATTATCCAGATTTAAAAGCTAGTGAAAATTTTTTAGAGTTAAGTCATAACTTAACCCAAATAGAAGATGAAATTGCAAATAGTAGAAAATATTACAATGGAACTGTAAGAATTTTTAATAATAAAATTCAAATGTTTCCTAGTAATATTATTGCAAGTATATTTGGATTTCATTCGGCTGCTATGTTTGAAGCTAATGCAGAAGAAAAAAATAATGTAAAAGTAAATTTGGAGGAAAAATGAAAAAAAGGTTAAAAATATATATTTTAATAATTATTATTTTGATAGGATTAGTTAATTTTTCTAAAGTTCAAGCAGTTTCAACGGATAGTAGTAATAACGATTATTATTCATATAGTAGTTATGACTATGTAATAAATAGTTATGATATTAATATGGTAGTAAATGAAAATAATACTTTTGATATAACAGAAACAATTACAGCGTACTTCAATGTACCAAAACATGGGATTTTTAGAAAAATTCCTTTAAAAAATTCTATAACAAGATTAGATGGTACAAAATCAAATAATATAGCAAAAATAAGTAATATTAGTGTTAATGAAGAGTATACAACATCAAATGAAAATGGATACAAAGTTATAAAAATCGGAAATAGCAATAAAACTTTAACAGGAAGTCATACATATAAAATAAAATATACTTATAATATAGGAAAAGATCCATTAAAAAATGCTGATGAACTATATTATAATCTAATAGGAGATCAATGGGATACAACTATAAAAAATGTCAGTTTTACGATAAAAATGCCTAAAACATTTGACAAATCAACACTAGGTTTTTCAAGTGGAAATGTAGGATCTACGGATAGTTCTAATGTAATTTATAATGTAAATGGAAATATTATTACAGGAAATACTCTAAATGATTTAACTCAAGGACAAGCTTTAACTGTTAGACTTACATTACCAGATAATTATTTTGTTGGAGAAAGTTCAAATATAGATGGGTATTCTGTAGCTGTTATTGTAATTTGCCTAATATGTGTATTAATTGCAGATAGACTATGGGCTAAATATGGAAAAGATGATGAAGTAATTGAAACAGTTGAATTTTATCCACCAGAAGGATTTAATTCAGCAGAAGTAGGCTTTTTATATAAAGGCTCAACAGATACAGAAAGCGTAATTTCATTGTTAGTATACTTAGCTAATAAAGGGTATTTAAAGATTGAAGAAACTCAATCAAAAGGAATGTTTAAAGAATTTAAGGGATTTAAAATTACTAAAATAAAAGAATATGATGGAAATAATGAATATGAAAAATTATTTTTTAATGGGCTATTTAAAGAAGCTAAGAATTCAATTGATATGGACAAAGCAAGGGAAATAATGAAAGAGGCTAAAAATAATGGCGAAAAAATAAGTTTGCAAGAAGCAATCGAAATGTCAATAGATAATAGTAATATGAAGACTTCTGTAACTGAATCTGACTTATATGATAATTTCTATATAACATTAAATAAAATAAAACAAAAAATTAATACTAAAGAAAATAGAAATAAAATATTTGAATCATCGGCTAGTGGAAAAGGAAAATGGCTAATTATTATGATTATAGCAATATTTATTTTAATAACTACAAAACCAGTATTAGAATATGGCGAATCTGAAATTTTACTTTTTGCTTTACTATTTCCTGTAATAGGATTTTCAATGATAATTGCATCTATACTTGGGAAAGTTCCTAAATTATTTGGATTAATTTGGGGTGGAATGTTTGGAGGTATGCCATGGGCACTTATGGTTCTACCTACTTTAACACAAAATACAATGTATCTTATTATGTATATTATAGGTATAATTAGTATAGCGGCTATTACAGTATTTGCTAAGATAATGCCAAAAAGAACACCTTATGGAAATGAAATTTTAGGAAAATTAAGAGGATTTAAAAGATTTTTAGAAACAGCAGAAAAACCTCAGTTAGAAGCTCTAGTCAATGAAAATCCAGAGTATTTTTATAATATTCTTCCATATACATATGCTTTAGGAGTATCAAAAGTATGGATGGATCAATTTGAAACAATAGCAATCCAGGCACCAGACTGGTATTCTGGTTATAGTGCGTTTAGTGTACATGAATTTAATAGTTTTATGAATAGTACAATGAGGTCAGCACAAAGTGCTATGTCGTCTAGCCCATCTAGTGATAGTGGAGGAGGTTCATCCGGTGGGGGCTCATCAGGAGGTGGCTCTGGCGGAGGCGGTGGAGGTTCTTGGTAATCTCCTACTCTTCGAAGGCTATCCAAATAAAAGAAAAGTAATATTAAAGCACGAAGTAGCTCCACGAGGCAGTTGCCATTTTCAATGCGTGCTTTAGTCGAGCATGAAAATGCCAACTGCCTGCAATTTCTTAGCTGTAGCATTTTTAATGCGTACAGATAAGTTATGCGGAGCGTTGGAGCGGACTTTAATGCGTACAGATAAGTTATGCGGAGCGTTGGAGCGGACTTTAATGCGTACAGATAAGTTATGTGAAGCGATGGAGCAGATTCGAAAATAAATAAAAAAGGAGAATAAAAACAAATGAAAAATAATAAAAACGTTGAGGTTGTAACACACACACACACACACACACACACACACACGAATAGGAGTGTAAGAGGAATAACGCTAATAGCACTAATAATAACAGTAATATTATTATTAATCTTAGCAGGAGTAGCAATAAACTTTGCATTACGGAGATAACGGCATATTAAAAGGAGCAGAATATGCAGTAGACAAATACCAAAATAAAGCAGACCAAGAACAAAATGAATTAGCAAAAATAGATGACTATATACAAAATGGAAGAGCAACTGAAACGATTAATATGTGTGAACCGATATTATTAACAACTGCCAGTTTACCGTCTTCATCTTCATCAACAAGACCAGCGGGGACATATTTAGCATCAAGTAGTAGTTACACAAAAACAGATACAGCAGATTTACCAAAATATTTAGAATATATAGAAGGAACAGGATGGAAAGTTAAGAAAAGTGGATTATACAATTTTATTTCAGATGGTGGTCACACATGGACATCAGGAGCTCGGAAATAGTGTATGGTGGTATTATATTATAAATAATAATAAGTATATTTTGACACGACAATATATAAATGAGTATTACAAGTATGCAACTATTGCAGAAAATACAACAATATATTTAAAAGAAAATAGCATATTGGATTTTTCTTTTGAACCAAGTATAGTGGGAATTTGGTCGATTGCTTCATTTAGAATATATGCAATGTTTGAATAAAATTTTGTGACAAGGAGAAAACAATGAAAATATATAAATATGATGAATACAATAATGAATATACTGCAAAAATAGGAGAAATAGATTTTTGCATAGACCATGAACCATCTGACATAGAAGAATCTTATACAATTGAATTATCAAAAGCATATGATGAAAAAATAATGAAAATAATGAATTTTATTCTGACAAATGAAGATTTTGAATATGCTTTTGAGCAAGATAATATGACGGAAGAAGAATTAATAGAAAGCTTAGGAACACCAATAATTCAAATAATAAATGAAAATGAAGGAACTTTAACATATTGGAATCAATCGTTAGATGATGAACATATTATTTTGTTCGAATTTATAGGAAAATTTGACGAATTATTAAACTTAAGTATTGATGGATAAAATTAATAATTACTAACTACAGCATAAATATTAAGAAAAATAGAAAAATAAATGCATTTTCTATTTTCTTTTTTTATATTTTTGTATATAATAAAGCAATGAATTACATAGGAAAATTTTATGAACATATTAGGAGGAATAAAAATTATGAACTTAGCCAATAAACTTACAATATTTAGAATTATTTTAGTACCAATATTAGTTATTATCCCATTTTTCAATATACAAGGAGAAATTTTTAACATCCCTTTATCAATGCTAATTATGGATTTAATTTTCATTATAGCATCTATTACAGATAAGTTAGATGGTACTATAGCACGCTCAAGAAATGAAATAACTACTTTTGGAAAATTTTTAGATCCAATAGCAGATAAAATACTTGTATTAGCAGCAATGATTATATTAGTAGAATTAAATAAATTGCCAGCATGGATTCCAATTATTGTATTGTTTAGAGAGTTTATAGTTTCAGGTTATAGATTAATTGCAGTAGAAAAAGGTGGAAAAGTTATTGCAGCATCTATATGGGGAAAATTAAAGACCGTTACCCAAATGATTGCTATTATACTTGCATTTGTAGATAACAATTACTTTGGAGCAATATTTAATGCTAATTTAGGAGGATATGAATTTGTACTAAATTTATTGGTAACACTATTTATGACAATATGTGTTGTAGCAACAGTTTTTTCAGGTTATGATTATATAAGAAATGGAAAAGAACTATTTAAGGATTAAACAAAAACATAATTGGAGGGTTTTATTTAATGAATAAAAAAGACGCGAAAAAAAGAATAGAAGAATTACGAAAAACAGTAGAATATCATGCAAAAAAATATTATGACGATGATTCACCAGAAATATCTGATTTTGAATATGATATGTTAATGGTAGAGTTACGTAATTTAGAAAGAGAATTTCCAGAGTTTAGTTCAAGTAATTCATTAACACAAAAAGTTGGTGGAACAGTAAAAAAGGGATTTAAAGAAGTAGTTCATGAAGTACCTCTACAAAGTTTACAAGATATATTTTCTTTTGAAGAATTAATAGAATTTGAAGAAAGAATAAATAAACAAATAAGCAAATCAAAAGAAAAAACAAATTATGTGGTAGAAACAAAAATAGATGGATTATCAGCAGCATTAAAATATGAAAATGGAATACTTGTAGAAGGTGCTACAAGAGGAAATGGTTTAGTAGGCGAAGATGTTACTGAAAATTTAAAAACAATAAAAACAATTCCACAAAAGCTAACTGAAAAAATAAATATAACTGTGCGTGGAGAAGTTTTTATATCTAAAAAAGAATTTGAAGAATTGAATGAAAAAAGAGCAATAGATGATGAGCCATTATTTGCTAATGCAAGAAATGCGGCAGCAGGTTCATTACGACAATTAGATAGCAATATTACAAAAGAAAGGCCATTAGATATTTATATATTTAATGTTCAAAAAATAGAAGGCAAAAAATTCAATTCACATTATGAAGAATTAAATTATCTTGAAAAATTAGGATTTAATGTTAATCCAGTTAGAATATTATGCAAAAATATGGAAGAAGCAGTAGAAGCAATTAAGAAAATAGGAGAGCAAAGAGAGCAATTAACATTTGGAATAGATGGTGCAGTAATAAAAGTAGATAATTTAAAACTAAGAGAAGAATTAGGACAAACTGCAAAAACTCCGAGATGGGCTATTGCTTATAAATATCCACCAGAGAAAAAGGAAACAATTTTAAAAGATATAATTTGTCAAGTAGGAAGAACAGGAGTAATTACACCAATGGCAATATTAGAGCCGGTATCTGTTGCAGGATCTACAATAACTAAAACAACCTTACACAATGAAGATTTTATTAAACAAAAAGATTTAAAAATAGGTGATACAGTAATTATACAAAAAGCTGGAGATGTAATTCCAGAAATTGTAGAAGTAGTAAAAGAAAAAAGAACAGGAAAAGAGAAGAAATTTAAAATGCCAACAGAATGTCCTGTTTGTGGAGCAAAAGCAGAAAGAATTGATGGAGAGGCTGCAATAAGATGTACAGGAATAGAATGTCCTGCTAAATTGTTAAGAAATATAATTCACTTTGTTTCAAAAGAAGGAATGGATATAGATGGATTAGGCGAAATTTTAGTAGAACAATTTATAAATAAAGGATTAATATCAAATATTGCAGATATATATTCATTAAAATTAGAAGATATAGCATCATTAAAGAAAAGCGGCACAAAATTTGCACAAAATTTAATAGATGCAATTCAAAATAGTAAAAATAATGATTTATATAAATTAATTACAGCACTGGGTATTAGACATGTAGGAACAAAAGCTGCAAAAACAATAGCTAAAAAGTTTAAAACTATGCAACAATTAATGGATGCAAATTTTGAATCTATACGAATGACGGAAGATATAGGAGAAATAACAGCTAATAGTATATACGATTTCTTTAAAGAAGAACAAACTATAGATTTAATAAATAAGCTAGAACAAGCAGGAGTAAACATGAATGCTTTAGAAGAAGAAAACATAGATGAAAGATTTTCAGGAGATATTTTTGTACTAACAGGAAGCTTAGAGGGATTTACAAGAAACGAAGCATCTGCTATAATAGAAAGGTTCGGGGGAAAAGTATCAAGCACTGTATCAAAGCAAACAACATATGTATTAGCAGGAGAAGCAGCAGGAAGTAAATTACGAAAAGCATTAGAATTAGGTGTAAAAGTTATATCTGAAAATGATTTCTTAGAAATGATAAAATAAAAATCAAGAAGGGAAAAATATGGAAGAAAATTATACTTTTGAAAGACTAATAGATGAGTTGGATAAAGGATTTCAAATATATTTTAACTATGTAAATGATAGATACTTAGTATTTAAGACAACAGAAAATTGTTATACACAAAAACTAATATCAGTGCATGACAAAAATCCACAACCAAGAATGTTAGTAATAACAAGAAAAAATTTGAAAGAAAAATTTCCATTTATGACTGATATAGAATATAAAGTAGGAATATAAGGTAAATAATAAAAGAAAGGATGTAAGAAAAAATGAAAAGAAATGTTGTTATTGGTGGAGCATGGCCTTATGCAAATAGTTCATTACATTTAGGACATTTAGTAGCTTTATTACCAGGAGATTTTTTGGCTAGATATCATAGAAAACAAGGTGACAATGTAGTATATGTTTCTGGTACAGATTGTCATGGAACACCTATTACTATTAGAGCAAAAAAAGAAAATAAAAAACCAAAGGAAATATCAGATTATTATAATGAAGAATTTACAAAAACATTTAATAAGATGAATTTTTCTTATGATTTATATACTCAAACAGAAGATGAATATCATAAAGAAAAAGTTAAAGAAATGTTTAGAACAATGTATGACAATAACTACATTATAGAAAAAGAAGAACCTCAACCATATTGTCCAAAATGTAATAAGTTTTTAGCAGATAGAGAGCTTAAATTAACATGTCCAAATTGCGGAAATGAAACAAAAGGAGAAGAATGTGATTGTGGATATAATCCAACAATACAAGACTTAATAGAACATGCATATTGCCAAGAATGTGGAACAAAAGTAGTAGAAAAACTTAATAAAAACCTATATATAGCATTATCTAAATTACAACCAATGGTTGAAAAGTTTTTTGAAGAAAATAGTGGGAACTGGAGAAAAAATTCACAAAACGAAACTTTAAAATATTTAAAACAAGGTCTAATAGATAGAGCTGTTACAAGAGATTTAGAATGGGGAATAGACATACCAGTAGATGGATATGAAAATAAAAAAATGTATGTATGGATTGATGCTGTATTAGGTTATACAACAGCAACTATGAAATATTGTGAAGAACATAACTTAAATTGGGAAGATTATTGGAAAGAAAACAATAATGCGCTAATTTATATGGTACATGGAAAAGATAATATAATATTCCATAGTATAATACTTCCAGCATTATTACACGCTATGAATTCGAATATGAAAATGCCAGATAAAATGGTATCTTGTGAATATTTAAATATAAATGATGAAAAAATTTCTAAAAGCAAAGGAAATGGTATTACAATATTAGATTTGGCAGACGAATATGATGTTGATTCAATTAGATATTTCTTTTTAAGTAATGGACCAGAAAAGAAAGATGGAAACTTTTCAACAGATGAATTTAAAGCAGTTCATAATTCAGATTTAGTAAATAAATATGGCAATTTTATAAATAGAACATTAAAATTCAAAGGCTTAGACAAAATTAAAGTAGGAAAAATAGACGAAGAAATAGATAAAAAAATATCTAAAACATACGAAAATGTAGCTAATGATATAGAAAACCTAGAATTCAGAAAAGCAATTGAAGAAATTATAGATTTGGTAGAATATGGAAATAAATATTATGATGACAAAAAACCTTGGGTATTATATAAGGAAAATGAAACTGAATTTAATAATGTAATATATAATTGTGCTAATATAATAGCAAATTTAGCAAATTTATTTGAACCTGTAATGCCTAATGCATCAAATAAAATAAAGAATTATTTAAACATAGATATAAGCAAATGGGAAAAAATAATAATTGACAAAGATATAGAGTTAGAAGATATTAATCCATTATTTGAAAGATTAAAATAAGAATTATAGTAGAATTTTATAATATTATTAATTTTTGAAAGGAACGATAAAATTGGATAATGTAAATTTAATGGAATATTGGATAAATAGTTCAGACAGAGATTATGAATCAATGAAAAAGAATTTTGAAGTAAAACAATTTACATGGGCTTTGTTCATAGGGCATTTAACTATAGAAAAATTATTAAAAGCATTATATGCAAAAAATAATGTAAATAATCCATATACAATAAAATCTCATAATTTATTAGCTTTAGCACAGAAATGTAATATCGAATTAACAGATGAGCAAGTTGAAAAACTAAAAATAATAACACAATTTAATATAAGTGCAAGATATGAGGATTATAATAATGAATTTTATGAACTTTGTACTGAAGAATATACAAAAGAGCAAATTGATAATATTGAGGAGGTAAGAAGATGGTTAAAAAAACTATTAATAGGGAAATAATGAAATCAATAGAAAAATATATTGAAAAAATCAGTAAATATTATAAGATTGAAGCAATAATATTGTTTGGGTCTTATGCTAAAGGAACAGAAAATGATGATAGTGATATTGACATTGCAGTAATATCAAGCGATTTTAAAAATATTATTCAAGATGGAGCTAATTTAATAGGTTTTACATGGAAAATAGATACTAGAATAGAACCACACCCTATTAGGACTGAAGACTATAGAAATATTGCTACTCCATTTGTTCAAGAAGTTATAAATACAGGAATAAAAGTTGCATAAAATTTATTTTATAATTCCTTGAAAATAAGTAAAAAAGATGTTATAATAGTTAAGTTACTAAAAATTTGGTTGTGAATTAAGGGGGAAATCCTATGGAAGTAGCTAATAAAGTAATAAGTAAGTGTGTAGACTTACAAGATGAAATTAAAAGAGCGAACATTGTAGGACGGAGACTTTTCCAATGTATAACACCTGAAGGTAAAACTGCCATAACTGACGAAAAAAACATTGTGGGAAGGAAATTGGGGGAATGTGTTGTATGCGAAAAAGGACATATAATTTTCCCAATAGGAACAATTATTCCAGATGCTTTTGAAGTTTCAGTTAAAGGGAATGTTATATATTTAGGAAATGTTACAAACTAAAACTTAATAACGAAAAAATAGACAAATGTGGTATAATTATTCCGTGTTTGTCTATTTTCTTGCAAATTATGTAAATTTAATGTATAATATAAGTAATGGAAATTGTTCCATAGTAAAAATAGTCGATTAATTTTTTAAGGAGGAAAAAACATGATAACAAGATCTACAACAATTGCAACAGTTGACCGGCCGAATGAGGTATTCTCAGGAGTAGCCATTTCTAAGGATGGAAAATCCATCTTAGCTGAGACTAGAGTATTAGGCAGCAATATGAGGATAACAAACCCTGACGATATGTATATTCATCAGATGTTTCCTATGATTATTCCTAAGGATTTTGGAGACTACGATCTTCCACCGTTCAGAATGGCTATAATGGCACCAAGTGTAGACGATTACGGGAATATATATTTCCGTGCAAAGTCTCCAGTAGGTGTAGGACAAACCTTTGAGTGGTGGGAGGAAAATGCAAAAGAATTCTTACCGTCATATGAATCCGACCTTGCAACAGTGCAGCAGCAGGAATTTATCGAACACTACATAATAAGGGAATTAGTGGGCGAAGGAATGGCAGTAAGAGAAGCATGGGAAGCAGTTTATCAGGATTCTAAGGCAATTGGAAACTATACTGATTCTAAAAACCATGTAAATGAGCATCAGCTTACAGGCTCACGTAGAGTTGGAAAGTTGTTCGATTTGGCAACACCTAAGCGCATAATAAAAGGTGCCAAAGGAGGACTTTTACAAATTGGTGGCGGCTATGATGTAAGTGGCGCAACTAGACCTTTAGGCTTCGTACAGAAGGTAAATGACAAGAATGCAGTTACACTTATGGCGGTTGGTCAGATTGTATTAAATAAGGTCGACTAAAAAAGGTGCAGGTTATACCTGCACCTTTTCCATATAATAGGAAAGTCATCATCGAAATGAGAGACTTAATGTAAAAAAGTTATTCATCTAATATTATATCGTATTTTCTATAAAATTCTTTTTCTTCAACATTTCTATATACTTCAGATTTGTTTTTTCTTAAAAATTCTATTAATTGATATACATCTATCCAAATTTGATTTACACCATCTTTTTGACATTCATCGAATATTAATTGCATTCCAAAATGTAAGTGTGGAACATTTATATTGTTTACATTTTCTTTTGTACTATAACCAGTCATACCTAAATATCCAATAACATCTCCAGCCTTTACTATTTGACCTTCTGCTAAATCTTTAGCATATGGATGATCTTTTCTTAGATGTGCATAATAGTAATATCTTTTTTTATCAAAACTTCTAATACCAATTCGCCAACCACCATATTGATTCCAACCTAAAGCTTCTACAACACCAGATTCAACAGCGATTATAGGAGTACCAATACTTCCCATTAAATCATTACCAAGATGCACACGCTTAAAGCCATAAGTTCTAGAGTTTCCAAAGTCTGAATAATGACTAAAACTATAATTTTTTGCAATAGGTAAAAAGTTTTTTAAACCATATTTTTTTACAAAAACCTTTTCACCATTTTCATCTAATTGTTCAATTTCATATTCTCCAATAAACTCATCTAAAACTGCAGAATATGCCTGATAATAATAACTATAATATTTTAAATCAGAAGTTAACTCAGACATTGGTGTTCCTTGTTTTAGTTTTGTTTGTAATGTAGATAAATCTTTAGAATTAAATTTTTTAAAATCTCCACCATATTTACAAGCAAGATATGCTAAAAGTTCAATCCAATTATATTTTATATCTTCATCTTTAGTATGTGAAGTTATATCTAATTTAGATGTTTCAACTAATGCATCATAAGTAACGCCAAAGTCAACCCATTTTATATAATTTTTTTCTTCACTAGAATTATTATTTACAGAATTTTCCCAAATTAAATCATCAGAAACAGTATAAACACTATTAGGATAATAAATTAATATAGCAGATAAAATTAATATTACACAAAAATTAATTATAAAAAAATTTAAATGTTTTGTATGTATTAACAAAATAAAAGCCTCCTAAAATAAATCCAATTATATATAATATATTAAAAACTAATGTTGTTAATACCAAAAAAGTATGATATTATATAACCAAATAAAAAGAAAGGATGTTACAACAAATGAAAAAAGTATTGTTTTCAGCATATAACTTAGATATTGGTGGAATAGAAACTTCTCTTGTAACATTATTAAATTATTTATCTAAAAAAGATTACGATATTACTTTAGTATTAGAAAAAAAAGAAGGAATATTTTTAAATGACCTAAATTCTAATATAAAAATAATTGAATATAGACCTTGTGAAAATAAAAATATTGTACTAAGAAAAATAATTAATTTTTATAAAAGATTAAAATTTTTGTTAAAATATAAAAACAAGTTTGATTTTTCGGCATCATATGCTACATACTCAAAAAATGCTTCTTTTGTAGCGAGGAATGCATCTAAAAATAATGTTTTATGGGGACATGCAGATTATTTAGAATTATTTGCAAATGATAAACAAAAAGTGATTAACTTCTTTAAAGATGTAAAATATGATAAATTTAGAAAAATTGTATTTGTTGCAGAATCTGCTAAAGAAACATTTATAAAAGTATTTCCAAAAGAAGAAAATAAAGTATTATATTGTAATAATCTAATAAATTACGAAAAAATAATACAAATGTCAAATGAGAAAATAGAAATACAAAAAACTAATGAATATACATTTATAAATGTAGGAAGACATGATGAGCAACAAAAAAGGTTAACAAGAATAATAGAAGCTGCAAAAATATTGAAGGATGAAAACGAAAATTTTAAAATATATTTTGTAGGAGAAGGAAAAGATACACAAATGTATCAAAATTTAATTAAGCAATACAAATTAGAAGAGCAAATTATATTGTTAGGAAAGAAACAAAATCCATATCCATATATAAAATTAGCAGATGCTGTAATTCTAAGTTCACAATATGAAGGATATCCGGTAATATTTTTAGAAGCATTAGTTCTAGATAAGCCAATAATAACAACAGATGTATCTGATGCATATGCAACAATACAAAATAAGTACGGTATAGTAACAAAAAAGGAAACACTAGAAATATATAGAGCAATGAAAAAATTTATAAATGAAAAGGAAAAAATACAAGAAAAATTTTCACCTAAAGAACATAATGAAAAATACTCAAAAATAATAGAAGATTTAATAAATGAGAAAGGGTAAAAATATGTGTGATTTAAGTATAATTGTTCCAGTGTTTAATGCCGAAAAATATGTAGATAAATGTATAAAATCATTATTAAAGCAGAATTTAGAAAATGTAGAAATAATATTAATTAATGATGGCTCAATTGATAGAAGTGATAGTATTCTTAAATATTACGCAACAAGAAATCCTAAAACAATAAAATATTATGAAAGAAAAAATAAAGGAATTGCAGAAGTAAGAAATTTTGGAATCGAAAAAGCAAGTGGAAAATACATTATGTACGTAGATGCAGATGATACAATAGAACCACATTTAATAGATATTATAAATTTATATATGCAACAGGAAATATCAATTATTAAATTTAAACTAGATAAAGTAAATGAAAAAGGAAAAGTAATAGAAAAAATAGATGGACCTGTGTTTGAAAAAACTGATGGACAAGATGCATTTAATAAGTTAGCATTTACAGATAAATTAATTGATTCACCATGCATATATGTATTTGAAAAAGCATTATTCACAAAAAACAATCTTAAATTTATGCCAAATACAGAACATGAAGACTTTGGATTAATACCATTACTTATAACAAAAGCAAAAACAGTAGTATCAATAAATTTATATGGATATCATTATTTACAAACAGAAAATAGTATAGTAAGAAATAATGATTACACAAGAACTATAAAGAGATTTGATGATATATTGAAACATTATGATAATATGATTTTATTTATAAAATCACAAAATCTATCTACAAAAACACAAAACAACTTAAAATTGTACTATACTAATGTAATCTTACTAAAATTAAAAGAACTAAAAGATGATGATGTAAATAAGTATATAAAAGAAATAAGAAAAAGGAAGATGATAACAAATATACAAACCAAAAACATAAAACAATTTATAAAAAAGATGATATTAAACTTAAATATTAAGTGGTATTTGAAATTAAAATAATGTAGCTTTAGAAAGGAATGAAAATAATATGCCAAAAGTAAGTGTAATAGTACCAGTATATAATGTAGAAAAATACATAAGGAAATGCTTAAAGACACTTGTAAATCAAACATTAAAAGATATAGAAATAATAGTAGTAGATGATGGAACAAAAGATAAAGCTGCAGACATAGTTTTTGATTATAAGAAGGAATATCCACAAATAAAATATTATAAAAAAGAAAATGGTGGACTAGCGGATGCAAGAAATTATGGCTTGCAATATGCAACAGGAAAGTATATAGCTTTTTTAGATGCAGATGATTATGTAGAATTAGATACATATGAAAAACTATACAAGAAAGCTAAAGATGAAAATAGTGACATGGTAGAATGTAATTTCTTTTGGACAAAAAATACTAAAAATAAAAAAGACATAGGAATACAATATTCAAACAAAAAAGAAATGCTTGAAAAAGCAAGAGTCATGGCATGGAATAAGCTTTACAAAAAGAGTGTATTAGATGAAGCAAATGTATTATTTCCAAAGGGATTACAATATGAAGATATAGAATTTTTCTATAAAATTATACCATATATAAATAAAGTATCTTTTGTAAAACAACCTTTAATTCACTATGTGCAAAGAAAAGAGTCAATTACAAAAACAAATAATAAAAAAACAGCAGATATATTTAAAATATTTGAAAATATTATAGAATATTATAAAGAAAAAAGATTATATGATGAATATAAAGAAGAAATTGAATATAGTTGTATTAGAATATTATTATGCAGTTCTTTAAGAAGAATATCAAAAATAAAAGATAAGAAAACAAGAATAGATTTACAAAATGAAACTTGGATTTTCTTAAATACAAATTTTCCAAATTGGAGAGAAAATAGAATTTTAAATACAAAAAAGAATTTGAAAAAAATGTACTTATTAAGTGTTAATAGATTTACATATAAAATATATTGCAAAATATATAAAATAATATAAGGAATGTATCAAGAAATGAAGGAAAAATTAAAAGAAAAACTAACTTTAGAAAATATATTATGTATTTTTATAATAGCATGTCCTATTTTAGATATGGCAAGTTTTATATTTAGAAATACATTTAATATAAAATTTTCACCATCTACATTTATACGACCAATTATACCAATTATTGTAATTACAATTATATTTTTTAAAGAAAAGACGAAACTAAAAATGTTAGGAGTAGCATTCATTTATGGAATATACGCTATAATACACTTGTATTTATTTAATACTTTAAAGACAGATAGTTCATATGGCGGATTGGCAAATGAATTGCAATATATTACAAATTATAGCTTTATGATTTTAAACTTATTTATATATATTCACGTCTTTAAGAATAAAGATACTTTAAAACTAAAAAAGAGTATATTTATAGCAATGATAATTTATATAATATCTATATTTGTTGCAATAATTACAAAAACATCTTCTTTTACATATGAAGAAGTACAAATAGGCTATAAAGGTTGGTTTGAATCTGGTAATAGTATAAGTGCAATATTTATATTAGGATTATTTATAGTTTTAAATTTAATAAAAGAAAAAAAATACAAATATTGGGTAATAATACTAACAGGACTAATAGGAATATACTTAACAACATTAATAGGAACAAGAGTAGGATTATTTGGATTTATATTAGTTTTATTTATGTATGCAACAGCAGAACTATTAAGAGCTATGTTTAAAAAAGTTCAATTAAATAAAAACATATTAATTATAAGTCTATGTGCAATAGTAGGAATAGTAATAGTAGTTGGAATTGTTGGATCTTCAACATTAGAACGTAGAAAGAATTTGCAAAGTATGGAATCAACTATTATAGATACTGAAACTTCACAAGAATCACATATAACAGGAGATTTGTTAAAATTAAAAAATCAAATAGAAGAAGGAAAAATACAAGAGGACTATATGTCTAAAGAGTCACAAAATGCTATATTAAAACTATATGAATATGCAAACAATAACAATATTAAAAATACTCAAAACAGAGTACAGCAATTAGTTTATAATTATTATTTAGTAAAAGAACAAGGACAACCTATTTTAATGTTATTTGGAAATGGGTATATGGCTAATTTTTATGAGTTAATTTTAGAAATGGAAATACCAGCATTTTTGTTTAATTTTGGAATAATAGGATTTTTACTATACTTTGTGCCATTTTTAACAATATTTATATATTGTTTTTACAAAGGAATTAAAAATATTAAGAATGTAAGTTCAGAATATATAATGTTATTAGCTGGATTATTTTGTAGCTTTGCATTAGCATTTTTATCAGGGTATACATTTTTTAATTCATCAACTATGATGTTTATAATAGTGATTTGTACAATTATATTAAATTTAAGCAATTTTGAAAAAGATAAAGAATAAAGGAAATACCCCCAAATGCTAATATACATTTGGGGGAAGGATGCATGAAGACTAACTCCACAGTGCTTCAGGATATGTAACTACATCACATACTGCTTTGTATATTTCAGCTGACAAGTTACCAAGACTCATACCACAAGGTAAGGGCACACTGTAATTAGGCTGAATAGCAATATTGTTGGAATTGCTAAATCTTACGACAGCACAAAGTACGGTTTTTTCGTAATTCAGTAAAAAAGATGCTGGATTACAGTCCTCAGGCGGAAGCTGGAAGAACGATACCCTACCTGCAGTATGATAGCAGCCGTTTCTCTCTGAAGATAAGAATACAAAACAATATCTTGTTGAATCTTCAAATGCACTAAACTCAAATTCAAATATCAAGCCTTCACTAATTAAAGTTCCGGTTGGTATAAAGAATTTTGGAGTTGATACACACAGTCTATCTGGAGTAGGAATGTCTTCCCAATTAAGCGTAGGAAGAGTTAAAGCGATGCGGGTATCTTTTTTGTTATTTTTCCGGCGATTATTTTTCTTCTTTTTGCTCATATACTTACATCCTTTCTTGAAAAAATGTTAAAATGTATCGCTATTATTATAATACAGAATTTACATAATGTCAACAGACAAAATAGGAGGTTAAATTGAAAAGAATAGTATTTGGAATAACAAGTCTAGGTCTAGGAGGGGCAGAAAGAGTATTAGTAGATTTAGCAAATAGATTATGTAATGAATATGATATTACAATATTTACAATATATGCAAATGGAGAATTAGAAAAAGAATTATCTCCTAAAATTAAAATACAACATATATGTAACTGTGCATATGAAGAGTTAACTAAAGAAGAAAAACAATTTATAGTTTTTAAAATATTAATTTTTAAACAAAGACTATATAAAGAATATATACACAGAAAATATGATGTAGAAATAGCATTTTTAGAAGGACCTATTACTAGAATATTTGCATCATATGGAAATAGAAGAAGGAAAATTGCATGGATTCATAATGATATAACAAAGATTTTTGGAACAGGATGGAAAGCTTTTATAAAAAAGAGATTGGACAAGCAAAATTATAGAAGATTTGGTAAATTAATATTTGTAAGTAAAGATAATAAAGAGAAATTTGAGAGTATATACAAAATTAAAGTAGAAAAACAAGTAATTTATAATTATATAGATATTTCAAAAGTAAAGGAAAAAGCAAATGAAATTGCAGATGTTCCATTTAAAGACGAAGACTTTAATATTGTAACAGTTTCAAGAATTGTAGAGCAAAAAGCATTACTAAGATATTTAGATGTTCACAAAAAACTTATTGAAAATGGTTATAATAACAAAATGTATATAATAGGTGATGGTCCACAAAAAGAATTATTACAAGAAAAAATTAAAGAATATAAATTAGAAAAAAGCTTTATATTATTAGGAAAGAAAGAAAATCCATACCCATATATAAAAAATGCAACAGTATTTTGTTTACCTTCATATTTTGAAGGATATCCAATGACAATTATAGAAGCCAAAATATTAAATAAATTTGTAGTAATAACAGATACAGCAGCAAGAGAAACATTAAATAATTATGACAATTGCTTAATAGTAGATAATACAGAAGAAAAAATTTATGAAGGTTTAGTTGAAATTATTAATAAGAAAAATATTAAATTAGAAGCAGAACAAAATTATGATAATGAAGACATAATTGAACAAATAAAAGGACTACTAGATACTAAAAAATAGCAAGTATAGAACAAAGAATGGAGAATATTAATGAAAATATCAATTTTAACTGCAACATATAACAGAGATAATTTATTAGAAAGATTATATAAAAGTATAGAGAAAAATATGGTAGACGATGTAGAAGTAGAATGGCTTATAATGGATGATGGCTCTACAGATAACACTAGAAATGTAATAAATGAATTAATAGGAAAATCAACTTTCAAGATATTGTATTATAAACAAGAAAATCAGGGTAAAATGAAAGCAATTAATAATTTGATGCAATATGTTACAGGAGATTTAATAATAGAATGTGATTCAGATGATTTTTTCTATAATAATGTTTTTTCAAGAATAAAACAAGATTTTACCAAAATGGATGAAGATACATATGCTTTGTGTTATTTAAAATATGATGAAAATGAATGTAATATAGGAAATTTATTTAAAACATCTGAAACAACAATGTTTGATTTATATTTTAAACAAGGAGAAGATGGAGAAAAGGCATTAGTATATAATGCTAAAATTAGAGCTAGATATGAGTATGAATTAGTAAACGAGGAAAGATTTATAACAGAAGCGCGTTTACATCATAAATTAGATAAAAATTATAAAATAAAATGCGTAAATGAACCTATTATGATTTGCAAATATCAAAAAGATGGATATACTAAAAATACAAACGAAATATTTAAGAAGTATCCTTATGGCTATTTCGAATATTTTAAGGAAATATTCGAAATGGATTTAAAAGGTATAAGTTTTAAAAAGTTATTATATATAATAAAACATTATATTTTATTTGCAACTTTGACAAACAAAAAACTTAAAGAAATATATGTAAATGTAAACGGAAAATTCAATAAGTTTTTAGTTATAATATTATACTTACCAGGAAAAATTTTAACTAAATTAAAATTCAAATAATTTTGACAATACAATAGGTTATGATATAATATGCAATATGTAATAGATAAAGTTTATTAACTTAAATTTAGAAAGGAATATGAGTTTATATGCCAAAAAAAGATGAAAATAGAATTATTGTAGAACATGTGTATAAAACATTTGAAGTTTATCTTGATAAAGCAAGTAGTTTAAAAGAAAAAGTACTTTTCTGGAAAAGAAATAGAAAAGAGCAAAGAGAAGTATTAAAAGATATAAATTTAAAAATAAAAGATGGAGAAGCAGTTGCATTAATTGGAGTAAATGGAAGCGGAAAATCTACTTTATTAAAATTAATGACAAAAATAATATATCCAAACAAAGGAAAAATTACAACAAATGGTAAATTAACATCATTATTAGAATTAGGTGCAGGTTTCCATCCAGATTTTTCAGGAAGAGAAAATATATATTTTAATGCATCTATATTTGGACTAACTAAAAAACAAATTGATGAGAGATTGCAACAAATTATTGAATTTTCAGAATTAGAAAATTTTATTGATAATCCAGTTAGAACATATTCTTCAGGAATGTATATGAGATTAGCGTTTTCTGTGGCAATAAATGTGGATGCAGACATTTTGTTAGTAGATGAAATATTATCAGTAGGAGACCAACATTTCCAAGAAAAATGTATAAATAAAATGAAGGAATTAAAAGAACAAGGAAAAACAATGATATTTGTAACACATAGTTTGGCATCAGCAAAAGAATTGTGCGATAGAGGTATATGGCTACATAATGGAGAGCTAAAACTAGATGGTAATGTAGATGAAGTTATAGAACAATATTTAAAAGAAACTACTTAACTGCATTAGGAAGGAATGAAATTAATTATGAAAATTTTTAAGAACTTGTATAATTATAGAGAATTGCTAAAAAGTAGTGTAACAAAAGACATAGGAGGTAAGTATAAACATTCATTTTTAGGTGTATTATGGTCATTTCTTAATCCTTTGCTACAAATAGCAGTATATGCAATAATATTTCCATTAATTATGAGAAATGAAATACCAAATTATACAGTATATATGGTATGTGGACTTATTCCTTGGAATTTTTTCATTAGTGGAATAAATAGATCATCATTTGTAATGATAGAAAATGGAAATATTATAAAAAAAGTATATTTTCCACGAGAAATTTTGCCAATATCGTTAGTTACAAGTGAAGCAATAAATTTTGTAATATCTTCAATAATAATACTAGTATTTGCATTAATAAATGGAATTAATTTAACTTGGCTTGTTATACTATATCCAGTTATTTTAATAGTTCAATATATAGTTATTTTGGGAATAAGTTTTATTGTGTCAAGCATAACAGTGTATTTTAGAGATTTACAACATTTCTTAGGAATATTTTTACAGTTATTATTTTATGCAACTCCAATTGTATATTCAATAGAACTAATACCAGAAAATTTAAGATGGATATTACAATTAAACCCTATGACATACATAATAGATGCATATAGAGCAATATTTTACAGTCAAACAATGCCAGATATGAAAGCATTACTAATAGTATTTATAATTGGAATAATAGGATCTATAATAGGATATTTAATATTTAATAAACTACAAAAGAAATTTGCCGAAGAATTATAGTAAAAATATATGGAGGATAATATGGACTTTGATTTTTCAAAACAACCAGGTAAAATTTTAAATAAACAAAAATATATTTATAAAGAACCACTTATATCTGTAATTATACCATTTTATAATGATGATAAATATATAGATCAAGCTGTTAATTGTGTTCTTAACCAGACATTTCCATGTTTTGAAATATTAATAATAGATGATGGTTCAAAAGATGAAAAAAGTCTAAAAAAATTAGAAGAAATAAAAAAATTAGATGAAAGAATAAAAGTGTTTCATAAAGAAAATGAAGGTTTGGCAGCAACAAGAGATTACGGAGCTAAAAAAGCTTGTAAAACTTCTAAATATTTATTCTTTTTAGATTCAGATGATTTAATAGAGAAAACTTATTTTGAGTGTGCATTTTTCACTTTAGAAATAAATAAAAAAGCAACATGGGCATATACAGACTCTGTGGGATTTGATGCAAATGAATACTTGTGGAATAAATGGTTTACTACAAAAAAAATGAAAAATGAAAATATTTTAGTAAGTACAGCAATGATAAGAAAAGAGGATTTTTTTGAAGTTGGTGGATATGGAGTAAAAGAAAAATCTTTTTTTGAAGATTGGAACTTTTGGCTTAAATTATTAGCAAAAGGAAAATATCCTGTAAGAATGAATTTTTATGGCTTTTGGTATAGAAGAAAAGCTAATTCAGGAGAATTAAATAAAGCAAAACAAAATAAAAAAAGAGCTATGGAAATAATAAATAACACAGCAGCAACAGTGAAAGAAGAAGTAGACGCAATACAATATCCAAGATTTGAATATAATTGGGAAATATTAAAAGAAAACTTTGATAACAAAATAGAAGTAAAAAAAGAAAAAAACAATAAAATAAATATATTAATTATTGTTCCTTGGATGTTATTAGGTGGAGCAGACAAATTTAATTTAGATTTAATAGAAAAATTAGACAAAAATAAATATGAAATAACTGTTATTTCGACAGAACCAGCAATTAATACAATGAGACAAAAAATAGAAGATTTTGCAACTGTATATGATTTAACTACATTTTTAGACCATGAATATTGGCTTGCTTTTATAAATTATATAATAGATAAAAATAATATAAATTTAATACTAAATACAAATAGTGAAATTGGATATGCAATGTTACCATATATAAAAGCAAAACACTCAAATATACCTATAATTGATTATATTCATATGGAAGAATGGTACAATAGAAATGGTGGCTATTCAAGAGATTCTAGTGGAGTAGCATCTATAATAGATAAAACTTTAACTTGTAATAAAAATAGCGAAAAAATATTAGAAGAACATTTTAATAGAAATAAAGATGAATTACAAACAGTATATATAGGAGTAGATGAGAATAAATTTAATCCAGAGTTATATAATGCAGAAGAATTAGAGAAAAAATATAATATAAATAAAAAATATGTAATTGGATTTATATGTAGAATAACTGAACAAAAAAGACCATTTTTACTATTAGAAATTATAAAAAAATTAAGAACTCAAAAAGATGATTTCGTGTTTTTAATAGCAGGAGATGGAAATTTATTATCAAAACTAAAACGCAAAATAAAAAATGAAAAACTAGAAGATTGTGTAAAATTTATAGGAAAAGTAGAGCAAACTGAAGAATTTTATTCTGCTTGTGATATAACATTAAATTGCTCAATAAAAGAAGGTGTAGCCTTAACATCTTATGAATCTCTATCAATGGGAGTACCTGTTATATCATCAGATGTAGGAGGACAAAAAGAATTAATAAATGAAGATGTAGGAGTAGTAGTTCCATGTTTGCAAAAAGAAGAAGATATATTAGAGTTTGAATATGAAGATGATGAAATTCAAAATTATGTAGATGCCATAAATAAAATAATAAAAAATTTAGACAAATACAAACAAAATTGTAGAAAAAGAATTTTAGAAGGATTTACAATATCTCATATGGTAAAAAATATGTCACAAATATTAGAAGACACACAGTCTAAACCAAACCAACAAAAAATAGAAAACGGACAAGCACTTGCAAAAAATATAGAAATTACAAAAGAATTATTAACAAAATCTCTTATAGCTTTAAATATAAAATATACTTGGGAATGCGAAGAATATAATAATGTTTATTATTCTAAAGAAATGCATAACAATATATCTCAATTTGGTGAAAAAATGTGGAAATATAGTTGGTATAGAGGATTAATAAAACTATTACAAAAATTAGGAATTATTGGATTTTTAAAGAAAAAGATGAAGATTTAGTAAGGAGTACTAAAAATGGAAAAAGTAAAAAAGATAGTTAAAAATAAAGAATTTTGGCTATTTGCTTTAATTACAATAATATTTTTTGGAACATTTATAAAAATGGAATATGCAACAGATACATATTCTGTATTTGCAACAAATCGACAAGAAATAATAGCACATTTTATGCAATCAGGAAGATTTGTAACAGCATTTTCAGGATGGATTAGTACAAAATTAGCATTAGGAAATACAACTATATATTTAATATCTGTTATATTAGCGTTTGCGTGTACTAGTATATCTATGTACAAATTATATACCATTTTAAAAGCAGAAATAAAAAATAATTTAGTATTAGTAATATCAGCTATATTACTAATACTAAATGTGTTCTCAATAGAATTATACTTGTTTTTAGAAAAAGGCGTATTAATGCTATCTGTTTTGCTATGTGTATTAGCTTTTGAAAAAATGATTAAGTTTTTCGAAGGAGATAAAAAAGCAATATTATGGGTATTTGTATATATGCTTATTGCAAATTTCTCATATCAAGGAACAGTTGCATTATTTGTGGCTTTATGTACTTTGTATATAATAAAAAACGCAAAAAATATAAAAACTTTTATAATAAACAATATCTATACAGCAATTTGTTATGGAATACCAGCATTAGTAAATTATTTAACAGTAAAAGTAATTTATTCTAATCCTAGAGTAAGTGCAGAAAATAATTTGCTACTATCTATAGAAAAAATTATAGATGGAACAAAATATATGATAGGTTCAACATATAGTATTTTGCCAAAATACTTTTTTGTAGGAGTATTATCATTAATAATTTTTGTTGGAATAATAAATATATTAAGACAAAAAGAAACAGCTAAGAAAAAAATTTTATTAATACTTGGAATTGTGTATATAATATTAGTAACTACTGTATTTACAATATTTCCACAAATTATGCAAAGTACAGCATCAATATCATTTGTTCCAAGAAGCACATATGCATTTGCTTCAATAATAGGGTTAGTATTAGCATATTTATGCATGAATGTAAAATTAGAAAAAATTAGTCAAGATATTTTAATAGGTATATTAATAATATATTTAAGTTTGCAATATATTGGATTCCAAAATATTATTAGAGACAGATATATATTAAATTATATGGATTATAATCAATTTTTACAAATACAAAATAAAGTTCAAAAATATGAAGAAGAAACAGGAAACAAAATAGAAAAAATATCATTATATCCAGCAGAATATGTACAATATTCATATCCAAATTTGTTTGTTAGTGGAGATACAAATTTAAAAGCAATGTTTCCAGAGTGGGCAAGAAAAAGTTATTTAGAATACTATTTTAATAGAACATTTACACAAGTAGAACAAAATCAAGAAATATATGAGCAATATTTCAAAGATAAAAATTGGACTTTCTTTGATGATGAGCAAATAGTATTAATAGAAGATACAATGCATATATATGTTTATTAAAATATTAATTCACTAAAAAGCGGAGGTTATAATGTACGATTGCATAATAATAGGAAAAGGACCAGCTGGAATATCAGCAGGATTATATGTAAAAAGAGCAAATTTGAATGTGCTAATAATAGGCAAAGACGGAGGAACTCTTGAAAAAACAGAAAAAATAGAAAATTATTATGGATTTGAAAATCCTATTTCAGGTAAGCAATTATTAGAAAATGGATTAAAACAAGCAAAAAGATTACAAATACCTATAGATACAGATGAGGTAGTAAGTGTAGAATATAAAGAAAATGAATTTATAGTAGAAACAAGAAATAATGAATACAAATCAAAAACATTAATACTTGCAACAGGATCAAGAAGAAACATACCAACAATAAAAGGAATAAAAGAATATGAAGGTAATGGAGTAAGCTATTGTGCTATATGTGATGGATTCTTTTATAAAGGAAAAAATGTTGCAGTTTTAGGAAATGGAGATTATGCGCTAAAAGAAGCAAATATATTATCTAAAACTGCATCTAAAGTAACTATTTTAACAGATGGAAAAGATATAGTAGAAAATAGAACAGAAATGCCAAGTAATATACATTTAGAAACAAGACAGATACAATCAATAGAAGGAACTAAAAGAATAGAAGATGTTAAATTTAAAGATAATTCAAGCTTAAAAACAGATGGATTATTTGTAGCATTGGGAACAGCAACATCATTTGATTTCGCAAAAAAATTAGGAGCTATAATAAAAAATAATTATATAGAAATAGACGAAAACATGAGAACTAATGTACCAAGACTATATGCATGTGGAGATTGTACAGGAGGGCTTTTACAAATTTCAAAAGCTGTATATGAAGGGGCTAAAGCTGGAACTGATATAATAAGTCTTTTAAAAAAAGATAACAATGTTGAAAAATAATTTTATTTTATACATTAGAAAGGAGAATATTAGAAATGGATGTAATGAAAATAACAATTGATAATTTTGAAGAGGAGGTAATGAAAACTACAAAAACAGTTTTATTAGACTTTTGGGCAGATTGGTGTGGACCTTGTAGAATGTTGTCACCTATAGTTGAACAAGTTGCACAAGAAGTACCAGATACTGTGAAAATAGGTAAAATAAATGTTGATGAAGAAATGCAATTAGCAACAGAATTTGAAATAGAAAGTATACCAACTTTAGTAGTTATAAAAAATGGTAAAGTTATAAACAGAACAGTAGGAGTACAAAGTAAAGAAGAAATTTTAAATATACTAACATAGGAATGTACTTATACATTCCTATTTTTATATAATAGGAAAGTTCTACATTCCTATTATATAAAAAAATAACATTGCACAGAAAATTTACTTTGTAAATTTTCGCGTCAACAAATCTTTACGCTTCTTTGAGACCTTGAATTTAGATAGCAAACTTTAAGATGTAGAGAAAAGGTCTCGCGAAGCGAGATTTGTTCCATTTGAAAAAATATTTTATAATGAAAGGATGATATTTATGAAAAAAGCAGTAATTGGAAGTTTTATTCTTGCAGTATTACATTCAATACTTTTTTATGGGCAAGAGCTAGGAATATCGGTATTATTATTCACTTTAGTAGTGGTATTTTTAATAATGCAAATGCTAAAACAAACTAATAAAATAAAAAACAAAAAGGCACTTCTTTTAAGCATACCAATAATATTATTAAGCAGTACATATTTATTTTTTGATAATGAATTTTTTAATACATTAAATATTATTGTAATACCTATATTAACAGTAATAATGATAACATGGAGTATATTCGACAAATTCAAATTCCAAGACTTATTTCGTAAAACAATAAATCTTTACATAGGTTCTTTAGAGTTTTTACCTAAATCTGTAAAAATTATAAAAAATGCATTTAAAACAAATAATTCAGAAACAAAAGGTCAAAAATTCAAATTAATAGGAATAGGAATACTATGCTCGTTGCCAATATTGTTTGTAATAATTGGACTATTAGCATCAGCAGATGGAATATTTGCAAACATATTTGCAGGAGTTATAAAAAATCTAGAAATTATATTTACAAGTGAATTTATTCTGAATATAATACTTAGAATAATTTGTATAATATTAATTACTATTTATATAATTTGCATAGTTTATAACATATTAGAAAAAGGCAGTTCTTATAATATGTTAAATTCTGAGGAAAAAGAATATAAATTAAATTTAAATAATACTATAGTAAATACAATTCTTACAGTTATAAATATAGTATATTTAATATTTAGTTTAATTCAATTTACATATTTAGGTGGAATAGCAAATAAATTAGGATATAATCTTGCAACATATGCAAGACAGGGATTTTTTCAATTAATGTTTATTACATTTATAAATTTTGTAATTATAATATTAACAAACATAAATAATAAGACAAATTCAAGCAAATATACAAAAATAATGAATATATGTATGTGTGTATTTACTATAATAATAGCAATATCTGCATTTTGTAGGATGAGATTATATGAAAAAGAATATGGATATACATTTTTAAGATTAATGGTATATTTTATATTAACAACTGAAATTATTATGATAATACCTACAATAAAATACATATTAAAAGGAAAAATAAACTTACTTAAAACATATTTTATAATTGGAACAACAATGTATATAATAGCAAATTTTGCAAATATAGATTATGTTATAGCAAAAAATAATGTAGATAGAGCTACAAAATTAACACAAGTAGTAGTAAGACCTATAGATGTAGATTATTTAGTAGACAATTTAGGAATTAATGCAGTACCACAAATTATAAAATTGTATGAGAATGAAGAAATTAAAGAAAACAACGAAAATTATATAAAAGTAAATAATTATCTATACAAAAAATACCAAGAATTAAAAGAAGATAGAAATCCACAAGAATTCAATATTTCAAAGACATTGATAGAAAAACAACTAGAAAAAATGAATCTTGAATATATAAACAAATATAATTACAATTATAATTATTCAAAAAATATAAATAATGAAGATAATATAACAATAAAAGGTAATAATTTACCAATAGAATATGTACACTTTACAAACGAAAAAGAAGGTCATGCAGTATGTATGGGAGATCCAGCAATGGGGACATATGCAGTAGTTATATATAATACAACAGATGGTGGAGATACATGGAACAAAATAACAAAAGATTTTTTTAGTGTACACTATGGAACTAAATTTATGTTTACAGATGAAAAAATAGGGTTTATGTATGAACCACAAAGAGCAGGAACAGACAATTATCCAGAACTAAATATAACAAAAGATGGAGGAGCAAATTGGGAAAAAATAACATTTAAATCTGATAATATATTGGAAAATAATTTAATTCCAACAGATTTACCTAAATTAGAAAATGGAATATTAGAAACAAAAATTTATACATTAAAAAATGGACAAAGAACTTATTATAATTTTGAATCATATGATAATGGAATAACTTGGAAAGAAAGCAAAAAAGATAATATAAAATTATAGACTAAAAATAATTTATGACAATAAGTAGTTATTCAAAATAGGAGTAAATACGCAAAATGGATGTAATAAATGAAGAATTTAGTAATGAAATAAAAAGAGAACAAGTATCACTTTGGTATATTAATGAAACACAAACAAAATTGATTATAAAAACTAATACATCTAGCATAAAATCATTAATTGTAGGATGCCCTTTGCAACTACTTTTTGGAAGAAAAAACAACTATTTATGCATAGGTGCAAAAATAAAAGATATTCCTGACGGAGCATTGTTTATTTCCAAAGCTCAATATAATTTTAAAGAACACGAAGCATTAATTTCCGCACTTCAAAAATGTGAATTTGATATATTATTAATAAATGAAATGGATATATTAGTAGCATGGGCAAAATTAAAAATATCAAAACAAGAAGCTGAAAATATTTTAAACTTTATTGGTGAGACATATACGGGTGTATATACAAAAGAAGTGGAATACGCACATGATTGCTTTTGTGTTTCAGTAGAAAACAAATATAAAACAATATATCCTAAGGCACATAAGATTCCTTTTATAGAAATAGAAACTATTATAGAAGATTGGAACACAAGTAAGGTTTATTACTATGGAGATAATAACTATTATGATTTTAAAATTAATGATAAAGAAGAGGGTAGAACTTTTGAAAAAGAAATAGCATCAGCATTAACTAATATATTTCCAACATCACTATATAAAAATCCTAAAGTTAGGAAAGGAAACAACATTAGAGAATTAACAGATATTTTTGCTTTTTATAAATATGGCTCCTTTTTAATTGAAGCAAAAGATGTTTCAATAATAAATTGTGACGGTTATAGTAATAAAGCACGACGAATTCTAAGAATTCAAAATCAAGTAAAAAAGGCAATTAAACAAATGACAGGTGCAACAAAATTATTTCTTGAAGGAAACGAAATATATTCAGATAATAATGAAAAAATCAATATAAATAGAAATCAGCCTCCACACTGTATTATACTTATAACAGAATTTATACATGAAGGAGATTGGGGCGAAGTAGAAGATTTATTATTCAATGCTATTAATGAAACAGGAGCAATGTTTCATATAATTGATTTTAATGAGTTTGTAGAATTACTTAAAGCAAGTTCGGGAAAACCAGAGATTATTGATTACAATTTAATGCAAAGATGGAAATGCTTAATGGAAAATCACAGCATACATATAAAAGGAACATATTAGAATAGTATTATAAAAAAGAAAATAATACATATAATGCTAGTAATGTTGGAATATTTGGAAAGAATTTTCATTTAAATAATAGCTATTTTGGTTGACATTATGTAATCAGAGTATTAAAATAAAAATGAAGCTTAAAATTTTATGTTAACATATAGAATCAAAGGTGTTAAAATAAAATTGAATTTAATTTATAGGAGGTTAATTTAAATGTTTAAATCAAAAATATTTAATATTTTATTTATGATATTTCTATTTTTCTTAGTACCAAATGTTGTTTCAGCAGCAAATATAGAAACACAAACTACAACATTGGATTTAACAGAGCATGCAACAGAAGATAAACTCGCAGATAAAGGATGGAAATGGGATAATGAAAACAAAATATTAACTTTAAGAAATGCAAACTTTGATGTAAAAGATGATAATAATTCAAACCCATGTATTAAATTAAAAAAATCAGATAACATAAAAATTATATTTGAAGGAATAAATACATTAAAATCACAAAAAAAATCTGTAATTTATGCAAATGGTGGTATGGGTGGAAGCCTAACATTTGAAGGAAAAGCTAATGCCATATTAAATCTTGAAATAACAGAGATAAGTGGTAATCGGTGGAGATAATTTGGGAAATACAATTCATTATGTAAACAACTTAAATATTTTATCTGGTACAATAAATAGTACAGGTGGATTTTGGGTTGATGGTAATTTAAATATAAGTGGTGGAAATCTTAAAATTAATACTGAAAATATGACTTATGGAAGTCAAAATTATACTGCATCAGGAGTTTATGTGTTATCACAAGTGAAAATTACTGGTGGAAATGTTGATATTAAAGCAAATTCAGCAGCAATTCATGTACCAGGAAATAGCCTATATACAGAAGATACAGAAGATGGAGTATTTATTACTGGAGGTAATGTAGTTCTTAGTACTCAAGATGCCGACACTCCTGCAATTTCTGCTGGTCAAACAAAAAGAAAAAATATAGTTATTAATGGAGGAAACATTACTCTTTCTGGAGATTATGGAGTATATACAAATAATGGTGTTATTACAATAAATGGTTTTGAAAGTTTTAATGCTAATGGAGTTAAAAAAGAAGTATTTAAAGTAGCTGCAGGAAATGGTAATGAAATAAAATATGCTGATGCAGATTATAGTAAAGTAGATAAAGCAATAGAAAAAGCCAATAAATTGAATAAATCTAATTATAAAGATTTTAGTGCTGTTGAGGTAGCAATCAATGCAGTAGTTAAAAATAAAAATATTTTAGAGCAAAATGAAGTAGATGCTATGGAAAAAGCAATTATTGATGCAATTAATTCGCTTGAATATCTAGATGCGGATTATAGCAAAGTAGATGAAACAATAGCAAAAGCAAATAAATTGAATAAATCTAATTATAAAGATTTTAGTGCTGTTGAGGTAGCAATCAATGCAGTAGTTAAAAATAAAAATATTTCAGAACAAAATGAAGTAGATGCTATGGAAAAAGCAATTATTAATGCAATTAATTCGCTTGAATATCTAGATGCAGATTATAGTAAAGTAGATGAAGCAATAGCAAAAGCAAACAATTTAAATAAAGATGATTATAAAGACTTTAGTGCTGTTGAAAAAGCGATATCAGCAGTAGTTAGAGGTAAAAATATTTTAGAACAAGGCGAAGTAGATACTATGGAAAAGGCAATTAATGAGGCTATTAATTCACTAGAAGTAAAAACACAAGAACATCAAACAGGAGAATTAGATGATGTACCAAAAACTGGTGAAGATGATTTAGATACTATATTAATATTTATAATGATAGGAGCTCTTGCAGGAATTGTAGTATTAAATAAACAACAATATGTATAGTTTTAAATAGAGAAGTATTTTTTATAAAATATTTCTCTATTTATTATTTATTGTTACTAAATAATAACCTTTAATATTTATACAAAAATTTGAAGGGAGTTATTTTTTATGGATTATGAAGAGTTATATGAATGACAATGTAAAAATAGGTATGCTTGTTCCAGAATTTGAACACAAACTACGATGAATAATACATATTAAAGAAAAAAGGAGTCTATATAGACTCCTAAATTCTTATCAAATTACATTAATTCTTTTGGCGTTAATTAATTTAGCAATTCTTTTAATATTTTCGCCGCCTGTGCCGATAGCAAGCCCCTTATATATGTCGTGAAGCTTAATTGTAATTGTTTGTCTTTTTGCATCCATTTGTCTAATGAATACAATATCGTGTTTCTCACGGGTAAATGGACAATTCTTTTCACATACTTTAATATATCCTTCAGGGATGTAGTGCTCATAAAAGTAGTTTGGCTCCTGATAAAAATCTGAAGCAATTGTTATGACTGAAGAAATACCATCAAGGGATTTTTCTATAAACTCTTCTTCAAAAATTTTTGCCTGTTCACGAGCCACTTCTTCTGAGCAACGGAAATATGTTTTCTTTACTAATTCATATTCAGAAGGGTCAATAGCCTCATCTGTATATGTTTCAGATATCAAAACATATTGCCCACTATCAAGATTATATTCATATAAAGGTGCTGTAATTGTAACATATTTTCTGTTATCCATACTTAAAACATATCTACATTTTTCTAAGAATCCATCTCCTTCTAGCCAAGGATCAATACCATTTTCTTCAAGCTTTTTCATAAGTATTGGATCTATAGCGTTTACTTCAAAGCTTGGAAGTGAAGAGAAATCTTCTTGCCGTAATTCTGCATATGAATCACTCATTTTAACCCACTTGTAATTTGACATAGTTTTACCTCCTTTTAAGTCATCGGAGGTTTCCCTCCGAATGTTTATTTGTTTCTAAGAGAATAACTCTTAATAATAAAATTATACCATAATTTACATAAAACAGCAAGTCTAACACGCTATTGATAAAAAATATAATAATACTAATAGATAAAGAATATTTAAAGATTTGTTGACGCGAAAATTTACAAAGTAAATTTTCTGTGCAATGTTATTTATATAATAGGAAAGTAGAACTTTCCTATTATATAAATAACATTGCAGATTATATGAAAATATAGTATAATAATGATATTCTAGTGGATGCTAGACTTAATTATATAACTTCCTTATGGGAATAGACATAGATAACTAGTAAACGACAGTAATTATAGAAGGAGGTAAAATATGTACAAAAAAGAAATTAGTCAAAATGAAACAAACACATCTATAACTTATACTTTAGTTGAAAAAGTGGAAGAAACAAACAACGTTTTAACACAAGTAAACGATTTAGTAGGACGGATTAAGAAAGAAAAGCAGCTTGATGAAAATTTAATAAAAGACTTAAAGATTAACTATAAGAGAAGGACTAGAGAAGTCTGTATTGAACTTGATTATTGTAAGGTCAATCCAGAATATGAAGAACATATATATAGCGTGCTGAAAAAAATAGGATATGATGCAGCCGATATTATGTATGTTACGAAAAACAATTTGAATTGGGTTGTAAAAATTTCTGATCAAGAGATTATGCGGATGAGAGCTGAGTATGATTTTTACTCTGCAAAAGAACGAGAGCAATGGGTAAAAAATGAGATAAAAAAAGAATATGGATATGATGTTCTAATTGATTTTATGTAAATTTTTTTGTACAAAACCACAGAACTAGAAACTATTGCTTAGTTTCTAGTTCTGTAGTTTTATAAGATAAAAAACTGGATATAAATGAATTATTTAGTTTCATAATTCTTAATTTTGTATTAGTAACAACATCTAAACACCTTTCATATTATATACAAAAATTTGAAGGGAGTTATTTTTTATGGATTATGAAGTTATGATGAATGGTAATGTAAAAATAGGTATGCTTGCTCCAGAATTTGAAGCACAAACTACTATGGGAGATATATCATTAAATAATTACAGAGGAAAATGGTTGGTTCTATTTTCACATCCGGGAGACTTTACCCCTGTATGTACAACAGAGATTATAGCTTTCACAAAGGCACATACATATTTCAAACAACTAAATACAGAATTATTAGGATTAAGTGTAGATAGTAATGCATCACATCTTGCATGGATATATGATATATATTGTAAAACAGGAATAAAAGTATCATTTCCTATTATAGCAGACAGGAATGGACAAATTGCAAGAAAATACGGAATGATATCAAATGATGTTAGTAATACGGAAACAGTTAGAAATGTATTTATTATTGATCCACAAGGAGTTGTAAAAACTGTTTTAATATATCCAATGAATATAGGAAGATTTATTCCAGAAATTTTAAGAATAGTTCAAGCATTACAAATAGCAGACTGTGCTAAAGGTTCAACACCAGCAAATTGGATACCAAATCAACCAGTAATTGTACCAGCGCCACAAACCTTTGATGCTTTACAAGCACGAAATGAAGAAATTGAAGCAAATAGCAATGGAATGAGTTGGTATTTAAGCTTTAAAGATATACCTAAAAATTGCATAGAAGAAAAAGAAAATTGTAAAATAACAGAGAAAAAATAAAAAAATTGAAAAAAATATAGTAATAAAAAAATAAATATGATACAATAAGAAAAAATACAAAGGAGAAAGAACATGAGAAGTATTTATGTTAAAGGTATTATATTAATTTTATGTATTGCATTAGTAGTATTAACAGTAAATGTATCAAATAAAATCAAGGCAAGATTTCATCAAAGTAAGAATGATAGTTTAGGAATTTCACAACAAGAAGAACCAACTAATACTTCAGTAGGTAATGGAATAGTTGTAGAAATAGGAGGAAAAAAGCAAACACTACCTACAAAACAAGTAAAGAGTAAATTAGGTTATACTATGGAATATATAGAGGAGCAATATAAATTTGATGAAAATGAAATATACAGTAGATACTCATTAATAGAAAATCCACAAGTATATTTTACAATAGAACAATATGCACAATATGACAAAATAGATTCATATTTTGATACACAAGAAAATAGCGAAAAAATTATTTACAAAAAAGATAAAAATAAAATATACCGAATAGAAATGTTTTATCCAGAAGAAGAAAAAGATGCAAGAAATATAATGCTAAAAATGATAGAAACATTTAAAATTTTGTAACACATAAAAAAATAAAAAAATGACCATACTATATAAAAGGAGGTCATTTTTTATGGAAAGAAATCAAAAAATAAATTGCACAGTAACAAGTTGTAAATACAATAGAAATCAAGAACAACAATGTGGATTAGAACAAATAATAGTTACACCTATAGAAGATTGCGAAACAAAACAACCAGATGAATCAATGTGTAGTAGTTATAAAAATGTTGAATATTAAAATAATAACATTGCTCAACAAAATTGAAAAAATGTAAAAATTCTATTGACAGTAAACGTTGAAATATGCTAATATATACCTTGTCAATAGAAATGCGGATGTGGCGGAACTGGCAGACGCGCTGGTCTTAGGAACCAGTGTCAACGACGTGGGGGTTCAAGTCCCTTCATCCGCACCACTTAGAAACAAGCGAGATACAGCGTTTATACAAAAATAAATGCTGTATTTTTTTGTCTTTAATTTAAAAAAATCAAAATTTACCTATAATTCTCTGTAACCGTTGATATTGTTAAGTTTTCACTGATTATCATTTTTTATAATTTTTCTTAATTTTTATTTTTTTCAAACATTTACTCAAACAATTTTTTTTGGCTGTAATATGCATGGAATATATACTTTCGAGCATTTTTTAAAAAATAACTACTCAAACACGATTTTTTGAAATAATATTTGAAAAATAAGCAATTTTACAAATTTTAAATAAAAGTTTATACAAACAACTGTTAAAAATTGTTTGTATAAACTCAAACTAATTATATTTATGCATAAAAAATGTTTACCTATCTTCTAATTGTTTTATATTATTGTTGTGGGCAGATATTAAGTTTTCATTAATATAGTACTGATTAACTTTATCAATTTCACTTTCTTTAAATTTATCAAGAACAGAAGTGTATGTGTTTAAAGTTACACTTATATCTTTATGTCCCATTAATCTTTGAACAACGACAGGAGCCATTCCAGATTCAATACAACGAGTTCCATACGTATGTCTTAAATTATGAGAAGTAATGTCAGTAACTCCTAAAAGATTATTAAATATTTGTTTCAATTCATAATTTACATTTTTTCTTTTAGTATAATTTGAATATTTGGGTTTAAATAATAATTTTTCATCATTATTAATTTGATTATTTGCTATTTGCATTTGTTCTATAATATAAGGAAATAAAAAGTCGGGAAGAGGTAATATGCGTTTAGCAGCATAATTTTTTGTTTTCTTTCCCATAACTACATATCTATTGCCATCAGTAGTTAGTGTTCTATGAATATTTACTTTTTTATTTTTTAAATCTATATCATGTGTAGTAAGTGCTAATGCTTCGCCTACCCTTAAGCCCATATACATTTGTATTAGAAACACATTTTTGTATTTACAAGTTTTTAAATCAGTACTTAAAAGATAATCGGTAAAAACTTGTTGTTCTTCTACTGTTAAAGCTCGTACAATTTTATCTTCTTTCAAACTTTTTGGTTTTATCACATCTACCATAGGGTTTTTAACTAAATACCCTTTATTTATTGCTATTTTAAATGCTTGATTAAGTTGTTGATATGCTTTTGTTATAGTAGAATTACTTAAATGTTTTAAAGAGTTTAAATAAGCTTGTAATTCTTCTGAAAGTATTTCATCTATATTCTTTTTTCCTAATGCACTTTTTTCTATTTTTACGATTGTGTCTTCTATTCTAGTAAATTGTGCTTCTGAAATTTGGTTTGTATCTAACTTTAATCTTAAATTTGATTTCATTACTTCACATAATGGTATTCCATTATGTTCTATATAAAGAGGATTTTCTTTTTGATACATAATGCTACTTAAATATTTTTTTGCATCTTCTTCGGTTTTAAAACTCTTAGTTTTTCTTTTTATATCTCCAGTTTTTATGTCATATTCACTATATTGTGCGTTAAAAGTTTTTCTCTGTTTATTATAATAGACATATCCTTCACTATGACCTTTTTGACGCATACTATACACCGCCTTTCTTGTTCATTTTCCATAATAGGTATGCTGCCAATGTAATAGTTTTTCGCTTTCCAATTGATATTGTTGGAAAATCTTTTTGTTTAAATAATTCATAAGCTTGATTTATTCCTATATGTAAATCTTTTGAAACATCTTGCACTGATAGGGTAATAAAAGGATTACTTATTTTTGATAAATAATTTATTACTATTTGTTCGTTTGAATCTTCTTTTGTATCTATTATTTTTTCATTTATATTATTCATTTTTTATTTTTCCCTTTCAATAATTTTATTAATGTCATTTCTATTGTTGTTAAAGAGTTTATTATTGTAGTTTCATAGTTTACTGTTTTACCATTATTTCCTTTTTCAAAATCTCTTTCGTAAAAGTCCATAAAGTTTTTAACACTAGGTCTTTTTGTTTCGCTTAAAGTATTTTGAATATTACTTTTGTTTATTAAGTCTTGTGTATACCACATAATGTCTTCTTGTGATAGACTTTCAAATTCTCGTTCTTTTCTATTAATTTTTACTAAGATAAAATCTCCATAAATGGTTTTTAAAGGTAGAAGTATATTAGGAGATGAATTAATATTTAATTTTTGATTAGAACAAATTATAAATACATTTTCGTATGGAATAATATCTAGTGAATTTTTTATTATTGCTTTTTTTAATCTTTTTATATTGGGTATTATTTTTACTTCTGGTACTTTATTTGTTTTCTTATAAAGAACTCTTATTGAAAAATTATGTTGTGTTTTAGTGGTAATGTTTTTTGCTAAAGTATTTTTTTCTTTCTTTTTATGTTTAAACATTTTTGCCACCACCTGTAGCTTTAGTAAGAGTGTTTAAATTATTCTTAAAATGTATTATTGCTTTATTCTTTAGTACAATAACTTGTTTCTTTGGTAATTTTAATCTTCTGCAAATATCGTTTAATCGAACATTCTCAACATATGCAAGATATAACACTTTTCTTTCAAGCAATGGAACGATTTTCATTGCTAAATAATAAGTTTCATTTGTGAAGATTTTTTCTAGATGATTAATATCAACATCAATGTTATCTAAGTCATTTAATTGATTTTGATAAAAAACATTTTCTAGTTCCTTATTGATTTTTTCATTTGTAGGTCTAATATTTTTAAAATTTCTCATAGGCAAATCTCCTATTAAAATATTAGATTTCTAGAAATCTTTAATTTGTTCGAACTAATAAGCTTAGAAAGAAATGAGTATTTAGAAGTAAAAAGTGAAATGAATTTTTATACATATAATCGTTCTAGTAGCTTACAATTATATTATAGTATTGTTATGTAAACAAAGCAAAAGATAGTAAAATTGCACACAATGCAACGAAAGTTGCGTAATATGCAATTTTTAGGGTATAAATATATTTTTTTAGTTAAATTTAGGTAAAATAAGTGAGAAAAATAATTAGAAATATAAAAAAGTATAAAATGTTGCATTAAATGCAACACAAAAATAATATAAAAAGGAAAGAGAATAAAAATCTCTTTCCTTTAGTCTTAACAACCTCCACTACCACCGAGGGAATGCTATAATTTTGTGTTTTGATAGTATCATTCTTATTTCTCCTTTCTAATAGTCTCTATTTTTTATTGCACATAAATTAGAAAGTCCAAATAAGAGGAGATTCTATATAATTTAAGCCACTTGCGTAGCTTAAAAATAACAATTTATGTTACAATTAAGCTAACGCTTAGGTAAATTATATAAAGACTTACCAAAAAATAGGTATTAAATATATTATACTATAAAAAGCTTTAAATATCAAATATATAAAGGCTTATAACGATTTAATATTGCTTAATTTATAAATGAATAGTATAATAAAAATAGTTAATAGGGGGTGCTATTATGGCTGAATTTAATAGTAAAGATTTTGGAGAAAGACTAAAAAATTATAGAATTCAAAAAGGTTTGAGCCAAGAAAATATAGCTACAGTGCTTAATAAAAACAAAGCTACTATAAGTAGATATGAAAAAGGCGAAATTTTACCAGATGTAAGAGATATAAGTATAATTTGTGAAGAATTAGGAATATATGAAGCAGATTTATATGGAAATGATACAAATAGAACAACTCAAAATAATAGATCAAGAAATCCTTTTAAAGTAGATAAGCTATATGTGTATTTTAACGCATATAATTTTAGAACTAATAAATTTGCACCAGATAAGTATATATTAGAACTAGAACAAAAACAAAATATTTGTAAAGCAAAATTTGTAGATTATCACGATAAAAGAATATACTCAGAGGGTTACTTAATATGTAATGATGAAATTGTATTTGTTGTAATGGAGAATTATAAGCCAACAAGTAGTCGTGTAGATGTTTCAGTGCTTGAAATAAATATTTGCAATGGTATAGATGGTTTAATGTTAGGTGGTTATTTTGGAACAAATGCAAAGTGTGAGCCAAGTTTAAGAAAATGTTATTTTTCAAAGAAGAATTTAGAATTTACAAATGAAATGATTGAAAAATTAAAGTTAAATGAAAATGAACAAGAAATATTAAATAAGCAAAATGCTTTATATTTAGATATATTTAATGTGTAAATAGAACAAATCTCGCTTCGCGAGACCTTTTCTCTACATCTTAAAGTTTGCTATCTAAATTCAAGGTCTCAAAGAAGCGTAAAGATTTGTTGACGCGAAAATTTACAAAGTAAATTTTCTGTGCAATGTTATTTTTTATATAATAGGAAAGTAGAACTTTCCTATTGTATAAAAAGAACTATTTAACCTATAAATTAAGGTTTAAATAGTTCTTCAGCTTTAATATCTAAAACTTTTGTAATACCCCATAATTCAAAATCTCGTACAGTCCTTTGATTATTTTCTATTTTGAATATGTCAGATTGATATAATGTAATACCTAATAAAGATAATTTATTACTAAGTTGTTCTTGAGAAATATTGCGTTTTGTTCTAAACTCTTTTAATTTTTTGCTTATGATATTATAGTTATTATTATATTTATTAAAATTCATATCAAAATTTCCTTTACCAAAAATAATTTATATTTATAGTATTGATTTTATAATTATTTATATGCTAAAATTATAGAGTACAGTCTATTAAGGCTAAATATGATAAAAAGTTGTAGGAAGAAATAATAATATGAATAGATTAAATTTAGATTTTAATGTTCCATTTTATATATTTGATGAAGTAGTAGAATATGTGAAATTGAAAGCAAATGGAAATGATAAAGTAATGAAAAAAGAAAATATAAAAGCTTTATTAAGATTAGCTGTTGTAAATAATAGATTAACTAAAGAGCAACTAGAATATATACAAAATATGCTAGAATAAAAAATGAAGTTATTATTTTAATTAATACAATTGACAATAAAATAATAGAAATATATAATTAAACCATAAGAATAAAAAAGGAGCGATTACAAATGAAAAGTAATAAAAGCGTTGGAGTTGTAACACACACACACACACACACACACACACACACGAATAGAAAGGAAAAAGGAATAACACTAATAGCACTAATAATAACAGTAATTTTATTATTAATCTTAGCAGGAGTAGCAATAAATTTTGCATTAGGAGAAAATGGAATATTAAGAAGTGCAGAGTATGCAGTAGATAAATATCAAAATACTCAAAAAGATGAAGAAGATAAATTATCATACTATGAAAAACTAATTAATGAAACAACTAGAGAAAACTCTATTAACATATACGAAGACTTAGATGTAATTATATCTGATATTTCTTCAGTAGGATGTGACATATTAGTTAATAATTCATTTGATGATGCAGTTTATATTTATATTTTAGATAATAAGATCCAATATTATGGAAACAAAAATGAAAAATACACTATTGATACCTTAGATGGAAATAAAGATTATGAAATTACGGTTTATGTTGTTGAAAATAATAAAAAAATTCATAAATACGAAAAGTATATAAAGACAAAAGATAGAATATATTTATTGGATAATGGTAAACCTACAGAACTTGCAGGAAGTTTTAGTGTACAAGGATATGTGGGTAGCAATCATGGAGGAACTTTAATTCCTCAAGATAATTTTTTAAGATTAAACCTTCCAAATAATAAAGTTGCAGTATTTTGTAGAGAAGACAATATTTTAGATTTTTCAAAATATAAAAAAATATATGTACAACTACAAGAAAGTGGTTCATATTATAGCCATGTTTTTATTTCAACTATGTCGAATTATAATAATATTGATAATAGGACTGGAAATTTAGGTGTAGGGACTGACGAGTTATATAAAGGAAATTATTTTATTAAACTAGATATAAACGACATTTCTGATTTAGGATATTTATATATAAGGCAAACTTGGTCGGGTTATGCTGATATATATAATATATGGTTTGAAGAATAATGATAAATTCTATTTATTAAAGAATAACAATAGCAAGCAATATATAAAATGGAAGAAAAACAGTAACAATAAGCACATATAAGAATATAATATAATTCTTATATGTGCTATATTTATTTTTCCATATTTTTTACAAAATTATCTACAATTCTTTTAAACCTATCAATAGGAAAATCAAATAAATGCTTTACTACTTCAAATGTTTTTGATATATAGTCTTTTAATTTATAATTTTCTTGCTTTAAATCATTATTTTCTTGTATTAATCTAGTATTTTCATTTTGCAATTTAGATACTTTTTCAATAGCAGAATAAGATTTTGCTAGTTGCATTTTTAATTTATTTGTATATTCTATTAAACTTTTATTTTGTGCTAATATTAAGCTTGTATTTTTAGTTTCTAAGGGTTGTATTGTTTCGTTAGTAATTTCATATTTTATATTATCATAATTTGTTATTTGTTTTAATTTTTCGGTAGATAAATGTTCAACACTTGTTGATTTACCGCGTTGTAAATCAAAACCGTTTTCAGTAACATATTTATAAAAATTATCTTGTAATGCTCTGTAACTGTCTTTGCCTTTCCAATATTCACTACAAGCAATTTTAGTTATTTCTTTACCAGTTTTGTCTTTTGTATGCATTACTGGAACGAAAACTAAATGTAAATGGGGAGTACTTTCATCCATATGTACTTTTGCAGATAATATGTATTTTTCTCCTAAATTTTTATAGTTAGCAACAAAATCATAAGCTGTTTTAAAATAACGTTTTGTTTCTTCTGTTCCAATTTTTTCAAAGAATTCTCTATTAGATGTAATAATAAATTCACAAGCAACATTAGTATAACTTGTTATTCTACATTTTAAATTATTTTCATTAATTAAATTTTTAATAGCTTTTGAATATGTGGTATTACATTGTTTAATTGAATAATTATTTATCGAATTATTTTTATTAATATCTTTATTAGAATAATTAGTATTTTTTCTTTCGTTATGTTTATATAGTCCTGCTAAATTATCTTTTTTATAATTTGCATTTCTAATAATAGCATAGCTCATTTTTAAATATTCCTTTTTTATAAGATAGCCTTTGTAGGCTTACTAAAAAATAAATACCCCTTTTGATTTTTCTTAAATAAACTTTTTTGAAGTTCTAACACACTAGAACTTGCAAGCAAGTTCCATGTGATTAAGGACAACTAAAGTTTTCCTTAATAATCCTTTTGTGTGAAAGATATTCAATTAATTTTGCTAACGCAAAATATAATTCAATATCTTTCATTACATAGAAAAATGTTCGCCAACTGGCTCATATTTTTCTATGGCTTTTGTTAGCTTAGCTAGACTTCGTCTAATCAAAGCTCACAAAAGCTATGTATGTTTGAACAAGTGCTTTTTAATTAAATTGTTCTAATTTTAGTCAATTATATTTGACATTTGCAAAATATCATAGTAAAATAAAAATAGGAAATAGAGAAACCACAAACGTGGTTTACCTAAATTGTTTGATAGACACATCAAACCAGGTAAGTTTACAGATGTGTCTATTTTTTTGCTATTTTTGTTTGCTAATAATTATTACTATTGCAATAATTAAGGCAAACGTAATGATAGTTATTCCAATTAATGAATAATATAATATGTATATTGTTGCAATTAATATTTGTATTTCTATCATACGCATCACCTCCTTAGTGGAGGTAGACCACATCTGCTTATTCTCAATTTCCTATGGTAGACAATATATAATAAAAAATATAAAAAATCAATATAAAAACAAAAATTTGTTCATTTTTAATTAATATTAATTTTTGCTAATTTTTTTTACTCAAACAATTACTTAAACAAAAAAGTTAGTTTTAATTTAAATGTCAACAATCGTAATATTTCTTAGGAACCAGTGTCAACGACGTGGGGGTTCAAGTCCCTTCATCCGCACCATAAGTGCGAATTTAACAATTCGCAGTTAAAAGAGAATAGTAAGAATGAATAATTAATAATTGTAAATAGGAAATAAGAGCACTTATATACTATTAACAACTATTAATTATTCATTTTTTATAGTATTGAAGTGCTACGTTGCTATATTCTTGCCATTTTTTTAAATAGTTGCCTTTCAGTAGGTAGCAAATAAGTGAACGAAGATAGCTGTTACATAACTTTTTCGCAAAAGTATGTAACCCACTATGACACTTTCAAAACTACGTTTTGCAAAGATGTCGTGGGCTCCTAGCGGAAAGCTCATAAATTATCTAATCTTGTGATAATAATTTATGTTTGTCATTTATATTTAATTTTTCAGTGTATTATAAATACATTTATTTTATGTAAATGTCAAGGAAGTACAAATTTTTAATTGAAAAGCATCAATAATTTTGATATAATCAACACATAATATTGTTATCTTTAAATTGCTTGGAGGAAAATAATGAGTGTAATTACTGAAAAAATAAAACGAGAATTGTTAATTAGATGTGAAAGGTCAAAACAAAAAGATGGATACGACTTTTGGAATGAACATATAAAATATGTAAGAAAAAAACTAGAAAGAGATTATAATAAATTAAGTCAAAAAACTAGAGAACTATTAAAGGATAGATATAAAAATATAATAAGTGTCTTATTTGTTAATTAAAGGAGAAGTTTAAATAATGGGTAAAGTTTTGAAAGTAAGAGAAGTAGGAGATCCAATTTTAACTATAAAATGTCAAGAAGTAGATATTAAAAACATCAATAAAGAAATATTAGAAGAAATTGATGATTTAAAAGAAACATTAAATTTTACAGATGGATTTGGAATTGCAGCACCACAAGTAGGAATAAATAAAAGAATTGTAATTATTCAGGTAGATAAAGAAAAATGTACATATAAAAATTGTGAAGAAGTACCAACTACAGTGATGATAAATCCAACATGGAAAAAAATATTAGAAGATACAGAAATTGAATTTGAAGGTTGTTTAAGTGTTCCTTCAATAAGAGGAAAAGTAGAAAGATATACAAATATTGAAGTAACATATTATAATGAAAAAGGAGAGAAAATTATTAAACAGGTAAAAGGTTTTACTGCAAGAGATATACAACACGAGTGTGACCATTTAGATGGAATTGTATTTTTAGAAAGAGTAAAAGAACATAATGGTTTTGCAACTAAAGAAATGATAAACAAGTTTAATTTAAAAGAAGAAAGTAGGTAAATAATGGATTTACAAAAAACAAACAATAATTCAATGATTATCAAATATCAAAAAACAGATAATGTATTAGAAGATGTATGTTCTATTATTGAATCAGCAAGAGATTATGCTTATAAATCTGTGAATATAGCATTAGTAGAAAGAAATTGGCTTATTGGTTATAGAATTGCTGAAGAAGAATTAAAAGGAAATGATAGAGCAGATTACGGAATAGAAGTAATAAAAAAATTATCTAAAGAGCTTACAAAAGAATATGGTAAAGGCTATGATAGAAGTAATTTGTATCGATTTTTAAGTTTTTACAAAAATTTTCCACAAATTGTCGACGCACTGAGTCGACAATCTGGAATGTTGTTGTCTTGGACACATTATAGAACATTATTACAAGTTTTTGATAAACAAGCTAGAGATTGGTATGAAAAAGAAGCTTTTGACCAAATGTGGAGTACTAGAACTTTGCAAAGAAATATTTCTTCACAATATTATTATAGGCTTTTAAAATCACAAGTTAAAGAACCTGTAATTAAAGAAATGCAAGAAAAAAATAGAGAACACTATTTATTAAACAAATTAGAATTTGTAAAAAATCCAGTAATAGCTGAATTTTTAGGATATTCATTAGATAGTGAGTTTACTGAAACAGAATTAGAAACTAGCATAATAAACAATTTACAGAAATTTTTAATGGAACTTGGAAAAGGTTATGCTTTCGTAGAAAGGCAACAACATATTCGTACAGAAAAGGGAGATTACTTTATTGATTTAGTGTTTTACAACTATATTTTAAAATGTTTTGTATTGATAGATTTAAAAACTACTCAAGTAACACATCAAGATATAGGTCAAATGGATATGTATGTGAGAATGTATGATGAACTAAAAAAATCTAAAGAAGATAATCCTACAATTGGAATTTTATTATGTTCAGAAACTGATAGCGATATAGCAAAATATTCTATTTTAAAAGGTAATGAGCAACTATTTGCTTCAAAATATAAATTATATCTACCAACTGAAGAAGAACTTAGAGCAGAAATAGAAAACCAAAAAACAATATTTAATTTACAACATGAAAAAGACAATAACGAAGACAAAAAATAAAATTATTGAGAAATCTATATAAAAAGAGATTTCTCATTTTTGTATAAAAAAGTGTACTTAAATAATTCGTACTGGGTTAGGAATTATGACAAAAGACAAAGTCCTAAAAAAGATAAATCAAGATTAGCAATATGTATGAGCCAAAGCAAATGGTCAGGTCTTATATAATACTAAAGAAAATTATAAGAAGTCTGACACTATGCTAAAAGAAGTTGATCAAGAAATAAAACTACACTTATAAACTTTGAAAAATATAATATTGTAATGTTTGCAATGGTTAAACTTATGAAAAAGAAACCATAGAACAAAATATAGTAGTTTTATATTTTTTTAATAATATAAAAATATTGAAAAAAGTAAAAAAATAGAAAAGATTTAATATTTGAATTGATTTATGTAAATAAATATGATAGAGTACTCATAGTCATAGCAATATTTTTTCTCTATATTCTAAATAGGGAAGAGAGAAAAAATGGAACTATAAACCATATTCCAATAATATTTTAGGAGGTAACATTATGAGTTTTGAAAAAGAGTTATGCAATTTGTCTGCCGAAGCAGCCAAAAATGGTGCATTACTACGGGACGGAAAAGAGGTATGGAATCCAATAAAGGAAGCTTTAAAGGATTTCGCCAAAGAGACTGGAGAAAGAGGTTGTAATGTTTTCTTTCAGAACATCCCTGACCAGCTTATTGCACAATTAGAGCGGTTAGCAGCCACAGACGAGATTGAATTCATGAACTGGAATTCACCATCAGACGCTGGACATCCTGGTAAACCTTTTGAACAGATTGGAGTTATTACTTGGGATAGTTCCTGGTATTTTTCAAAATACCCATTTAAGGTGTCAAGATACTCCTTGATAGTATCAAATGATGACGCAATAAAGGTCGAAATGGTTGATGCTGGAGTAGAAGTCACCATGTTCTAAGAAACACGAACAGTCCAATTCTATCAGAGTTGGACTGTTCACATTAGAATTATAAAAATTTTTATTTATTATTTTTTTGTTAAATTATTGCAATCTATAAAAAATATGATATACTATTAGCAAATAGATTGATTTTTATATCAATCGTAGGGAGAGCTAACGAGTTGTAAATATCTACGTCATTGACACCAGTCTGAATGTTCTTATAGGATTTTATAGTTCTATAAGAATTTTTTTATTTATACTGGCAATTTATAAAAATATTTTATATTTATATTTTATATATTTGTTGATATATCTTAATTAGATAGCTTTATTTATATAAAGTTACTACCGTATTACATATAGAATGGCATTGACATCACTTAGAAACGCATTAATCACTTTAACCAACAACATAAATAGAGGAGGCTATTGTTAAATTAAAAATAATCTAGTATAATTATTGATATAAATATTAATGTTTTGAGGAAGATTAGATGAAAAAATTAATTATAATAACAGGTGTTAGTGGTACAGGAAAAACTACTCTTGCAAGAACTTTATATAAAAAGTTAGAAAATAGTATTTTATTATCATATGATGAATTGAGCGAAAAGATATATGATATTATAGGATTTAAAAATGAGAAACAAAAAAAAGCATTTGGACTATTTAAAAATAGAAATGTATAAAAAATTAATAGAAGAGTGTATGCAAAGAGAAGATGAAATAATAATATTAGAGAAACCATTTAAAATAGAATGGAAAGATTTTCTAAAAGACTTAATAACTAAGTACGAATATGAAACTTATACAATTAATATATTTGCTAAAGATTTTGAAACAATTTGGAATAGATTACTAAAAAGAGAGAGTATAAAAGAAGAAAGACATCCAGCGCATTACTTAAACTCATATTACTATAAAAAACGAAATGAATATAAACCATTTTTTGAATATGAATATGACACTTTTAAATCGGAATATGATAATTTACTTTCAAATAGTATAAACTTAGGAAATGTTATAAATTTGAAAGATATTGAAAAAGTTAATGTAGATAAACTTATAAAAAGGTTAATGATATAATGAAAAAGTAAATTAATAGAAAAAAGTAAATTTTTTATAAATACGTTTTATGCAATTATAGATTTCATCAGCATTTTGTGATTTTTAAAAAGTTTACAAAAACTATATATTTAAAAAGATATAACTTTACAATAAAATCTTATAAGCAATTAAATATATATTCTCTAATTGACGATAAAACTATTAGGACATTTTATAAGGTTTGTTATAATTATCAATGTAATTAAATGATTTGTAGTGAGGTAAAAATGAATTTAAAATATGAGAATTATTTTCAAAGTAATTATAAAGACGATATTAAAAGAATATATATAAACTCATTCCAAAAGAGTGAACGTTTTCCATTTTGGATGTTAAAGAATTGTGCAAAAGAAGAAAATGTGGTGTTTGATGTAATATTAGATAATGATAAAGTAATAGGAATGGAATATTTAATTAACTATGACAACATTACTTATTTGATGTATTTCGCAATAGATGAGAAACAAAGAAATAAAGGATATGGTTCTAAAGTATTAAAACATTTAATAGAAAAATATAAAATTATTATTTTAAGTATCGAAAGACCAAGAGAAGAATTAAAAAATAGTAAAAATAGAAAAAATTTTTATCTAAGAAATGGATTTAATGAAACCAATAAATTTATTGTTGATAGTGGAGTCGAATATGAAATATTATGTACACAAAAAGACTATAATATTACGAAAGAGCTTCTACAAAATAGATATAATAGAATGTCTAATTCTGCTATAATGAGATATTTAATAACAAAAACATTTGATAATAATGTAAATTTTATAAAATGAAAAAATATTACTATTTTGTTGTAATATATAAAAACTATTGTTATAATCCATTTAATATTAGCAATAAAATAGGAGGAAAAATGGAACAAGGAAATAGAAGATACATAGCAATAATATCATTCTTTAGAAAACTTATAAGAATTTTCTTTAACTTATTTTTTAACATATATATATTAAAAATAGTAAATAATGATTTGAGTTTTATAATAAAATATACATTATTTGGAGTAATTGTAGATTTTATAATTTGTTATGTTATCTTAAAATTTATTAACTCAAGAAATGCAAAAACTATATATAAAGCGAGTTTTCCTTTATTAATATTAAATATACTAGCATTGTTAGTATTTAAAGAAAATATAGTTGAATACATTTACTTATTTAAAATATTAGAAAGACTATCAGAAGTATGTTATTCAATGCCATATGAATTAATAGTAATTGGGTCAAATAATAATGATACTATGAGTAGCTTTATAGCAAATATAAATATACTTTCAAGCATAGCAACAATAATAACTCCTATTGTTTCGGGCTTTATAATACAAAAATTCTCTTACTATACGCTATTTGTTTTATTAATATTAGAAACATTAATTATTATAGCAATATCATTTAAAATAAAAGATTTTACAGTTAGTGACAAAAAGCTAGAATTGAGAAAGTTTTTTAAAATAATTAAAGACAAAAAACATATACAAGATATTTATAAATGTATGTTTTATAGAAGAATATCATCTCAAGGAGCTATAACAGAATTATTACCAATAATATTATTTTTAAGATTAGGAACAGAAATGGATCTGGGTACATATAATTCAGCATTTGCAATACTTTCAATAATATCATTACAAATATTAAAAATAATAAATAATAAAAAGATAAAAAAAGATTTTTACCCATACTTAGCGGTTATAATATTTCTATCCTCATTATTAGTAGTATACGATTCAAGCTTTATTACATTGCTAATATACTATATTTTTATGAACTCTTTAGGAACTATAATTGAGTCAGAATCATGTAGCATAGTATATTCGGCAATAAAAACAAAAGATTTAATAGAATATAAGAAAGAACATATATTTGCCTATAATGTGTATATGACAATAGGACAGATAATTAGTTATAGCCTAATATATATATTATATAATTATTTCTATGATGTAAACATATTAGCAATATCTGTTTCTATATTAATGTTTTTCTTGATAATATCAGCAATTTACTTGAAAAAAACAGCAAATTATTTAGACCATAATGAATCGCTAAATTGAAAAATATTAAGAATAATGTTGAAAGATGTTGATTTTGAAAAAACAATGTGATAATATAAAGTCATATTATTAGAGTAATTTTTTATAATAATTATAGGATTAAAATCTGGAAAATATAAAGATATATAGAAAGGAATAACGCTATTATTATTAATAACAGTTAGAATAAAAAATAAAACCAAATATAACTGAGACTTACCTCAGTTATATTTGGTTTTATTTTAAGCTTATTCTACTGTTACAATAGGATGAGTATAATCTAAACCTGAGCAAGAGTCATCTTGGTAACCTAAAGTATAAATATCTGTTGCAAATATATCTTTTTGTAACATTGTCTTTAAATTTCGTGGCGCAGAAGATTCCATAAATTTTTTAACTGATGTAACAATTTCAAGTTTTGGATTAGCATTAGATATACCAGATAATAGTTCTTTTCCTTTTTCATTAAATCCAAGAACTCTTATATATGGACTAATTTTTCTAGAAAGCTGTAAATCTTTTTCTGTTATACCTAATAAAGCATAAACCATTATACGCTTTAATCTTGTTGTAGTATATCTTTTACTTTTTATAATATTAATAAAATCATCTATAGTATTACAAGAATTTGCTGCATTTTTTATTGCATACTCTAAACCTTCTGAGACATCAGGCAATTGAGCTATCTCAAAAAGAGTCATTCTTCTAAATAAATATATAATTTCGCGTTCGAATTTATTTAAGTTATTAACAGTTTTTCCGGCTTTTAAACAGTCATACATTATATCAAAACTAGATTTTGGCATAACTTCTCTTAAACTCCAAACATCATTAGTACAAGCAATTTGTCTAATGGCAGTAGCACTAGCAAAACCGTCAACTATTTCGGTACTATCATAATTTGTCTTATTTCTTTTTATTCCAATAGGTGCAATAGGGCTATTATACTTCATTAATGCTTTTAAATATTCTATGGCTAAAATATTGTTAGGACTAGAAAGTACGTTGGCATATTTTCGGATATCATTTAAATATATAAGTAAAGCATTTTCACGAGCTTTTGGAAAAGAAAAACCTTTACCTAATTCATGATTTAAAAGAGATACAAATTCTTTTGGTTCTTCATATAATACTTTAGCACATTCGTTTAATATGTTTAAATCAGCAAGTTCACAACCAAAAGAAACACAATCTACTATATTTAATGAATTTAAAATTTTAATACTTCCTTCAGCAAAGTTTTCTGCACTAGATATACTATACAATGTAGGAAGTTCTATAACTAAATCAACACCATTACGAATAGCCATTTCTGCTTTTGACCATTTATCAACTAAAGACGTATCACCACGTTGAACAAAGTTACCACTAATAACACCAACGGTATAGTCAGCTTCTACAAATTTTTTTGATTCAGTTAAATGATACAAATGTCCATTATGAAATGGGTTGTATTCAGCAATAACACCAAGAATTTTGTTCATATATTAGTCTCCTTATTGCAATTTATTATGATTTATTGATATAATATCATAAAAATAGATATATTACAAATATTTTTTACATAAAATAATAAAATTTTATTTATAGTAAGATTTATTAAGAAAGGAGACTATAATATATAAAATTATGGAAGATGTAATAATATATACAGATGGTGCATGTTCGGGAAATCCAGGACCAGGTGGATGGGGAAGTATTCTAATGTATAAAGGTAACAAAAAAGAAATTTCTGGCGCAAAAAAAGATACTACAAATAATGTAATGGAATTAACAGCAGTTATAGAAGCACTAAAATTATTAAAATATAAATGCAATGTAAAATTATATAGTGATAGTGCATATGTAGTTAATGCATTTGAACAAAAATGGATTTATGGATGGATTAAGAAAAATTGGAAAAATTCAAGCAATGAGCCGGTGAAAAATAAAGAACTATGGGAGGAATTGTATGAATTAACGAAAATACATAATGTAACATTTATAAAAGTAAAAGGACATAGTGATAATGAATACAATAATAGATGTGACGAGATGGCTAGAAATGCAATAGATACATTATAATAAAATTCAACGAACAAATCTCGCTTCGCGAGACCTTTCCTATTATATAAAAAACAATTCAACAATATTACAATAAAATGACATTTTTGTAATATTGTTGAATTGCTTTTTGCTTTATCATATAATAAAGACGAATAAAAAAGGCAAAAATTAATATACAAAAGAAAATGTATTGCGAGGGGATAATATGGGAAGTTTTGCAGAATATATACTAAGTGAATCAGATTATATAAAAAAATTAGAAATTGTCTATTATTTAAAGAAAAGAACAAATATATTTTTTGATAACTCAGTAATATTTAAAACAGAATTAGCAAAAATGTTTATTGAAGATATGCAAATCGACATAGATGAAAATTTGGTATTAACAGCATGTATGTTATATGCTTGTAAAAAGCCTACTAATACTAATGATTTTAACAAAATAAAGATGTATGCAAAAGAAGGTGCTGATTACTTATCAACTTTAGGATTTCCGAGCAGATTTTGTAAAATATGTGAAGAAGTTAATAGATATACAGGTAGCGAACCTAGAGAAAAAGAAAGTGATATATTGGAATTAGTAGATAATTTTGGCGGAATGTTACTTAATAGACCAGAAAGAAGAGGATTTCCAGTAGATGAAGCACTTGTATTATTAGAATATAGAAATTTAAAAGGAAAAAACAATATATATTTAGAAAAATTTAAAGAATTTGTACAAATAACAGAAGGAATAGCAGTATAAAATAGGAGGAAAAAATGGGAACATATAATGGTGAATATTATGAAGAATTTAGTAAAAAACCGGAAGCAACAAATAAAATAACACTTTTAAAAGAAGCATTTGATAAACACGATATAAACAATATAGAAATAGGATTTGCTATTGCAGCAGCTCAAAGAAAAACAGAAAAAAATAAAAATACAAAGATAGATGATGTTTTAAAAGAATATATGGAATCAAAAGAAAGACAAGAACCAATAGATTATGTAGTAAAAGTTACAGAAGAAGAGGAAAGATAGAGGTAATTATACCTCTATCTTTATGTTAGAAACATTAATATGGTGAAAGGAGTTATAATAGGTAAAATGTATGAAATTTTTGCAGATATGCATGTTCACATAGGAAGAAGTAAATCCAACAAACCAATAAAAATAACAGCAGCAAGAAGTCTAAATTTTGAAAATATAGCAAAAGAATGTGTTGATAAAAAAGGAATAAATGTAGTTGGAATAATAGATTGTGCATCTCCATATGTTATTGAAGATATTGAAGATTTTTTAAAAAATGGAGAGGCATATGAAATAGAAGATGGGGGAATTATTTACAAAGATAAGGTTTGTATAATATTAGGAAGCGAAATAGAAACATCAGAAATAAATGATAATGGAAAAACAGGTAGTGCTCATAATTTATGCTATTTTCCAAAATTACAAGACATAAAAAACTTTTCAAAGGAAATGGAAAAACATATAAAAAATATCACATTGAGTTCTCAAAGGGCTAATATTTCAGCATATGAATTGGTTGATATAGTAGAAAAATATAATGGCGTTTTAATACCTGCACATGCATTTACTCCACATAAAAGTTTTTATGGAAATTGTACAGCACGATTAGAAAATATATTTAAAGAAAAATTTAATAAGATATTTGCAATAGAATTAGGATTAAGTTCTGACACATATTTAGCAGATAAAATATCAGAATTAGAAACAAAAAACTTTTTAACAAATTCAGATGCACATTCTTTACCAAAAATAGCAAGAGAATATAACAAAATGTTAGTACAAGATATTAGTTTTAAAGAAATATTACAAGCAATTAAAGGGGAAAACGGAAGAAAAATATTATGTAATTATGGATTAGATCCTAAACTTGGAAAATATCACAGAACTTATTGTGAAACTTGCCAAAAAAATGTAGAAGGAAAAGCGCCAGTTATAAGCTGCCCAGATTGTGATTCGAAAAATATAACTATGGGCGTTTTTGATAGAATAGAAATTATAAAAGACAAAGAAAATACAAAAAGTCCAGAAAATAGGCCACCATATGTATATCAAATACCTCTTACATTTATACCAGGACTTGGAGGAAAAACAATAAATAAACTTATAGATAATTTCGAAACAGAAATGAATATATTACATAAATTATCAAAAGATGATATTGAAGCAGTAGTAGGAGAAAAAATAGCTGATAATATAATAAAAGCCAGAGAAGGACAATTAGGAATACAAGCAGGTGGTGGAGGAGTATATGGAAAAATAACAGCTAATTAATAAAAATAGTATAATGAAATATTTTTCTCTATTAGTTCTAAAAATGTTTTTTCTACATATTATGTAACAAAATAATATGTGGGAGGGCAAATTGAAAAACAGAGGAAGAAAAAACAACAATACAATTAAAGATATAATATTAAAACATATAAATAATAATTTAAAAGAGTACATTTTTACACTATTAATATTTATTGTAGGAGTTATTTGCGGAGTTATTTTTGTTAATAATGCAAATGAACAACAGATAAACGAAATTAGTACATATTTGAATGATTTTTTACAACAATTAAAAACTAATTATGAAATAGATACAACTTTATTATTAAAAAATTCATTAATTTCGAATTTTTGGTTAACAGTACTAATTTGGTTTATGGGGTCAACTATAATAGGAATTCCACTTGTATATATAATTATAGCATATAGGGGCTTTTGCTTAAGTTATACAATATCTGCATCAATACTGGTTTTTGGAATAGGAAAAGGTATATTGTTTACAAGTGCTTCTATATTATTACAGAATGTAATATTTATACCATGCATTATAGCATTAACAGTAAGTGGAACGAAAATATATAAAAATATTGTAAAGGAACGAAACAGAAAGAATATAAAATTAGAAATTACAAGACATACTTTGTTTTGCTTAATAATTTTATTATTTATAGAAATGACAGCATTTATAGAAGCATATGTTTCTACGGGGCTATTACAAATATGCTCAAAGTATATATAATGCAATTAATAGGATAAAATAAGTAGTTGTATAGAAATAACAATAGAAATAATAAGCTAAAAAATTCCGTTCTCCAAGGCGTTTTAGTTAACGTGGTTTTAAGAAGTAAAGAGACACACTATTCTTAGCAAAAGCATTATGGCGCTGTCGCTTCTCAGGGTCGAACTCGTTTTTTATATAATAGGAAAGTAGAACTTTCCTATTATATAAAAAATAACATTGCACAGAAAATTTACTTTGTAAATTTTCACGTCAACAAATCTTTACGCTTCTTTGAGACCTTGAATTTAGATAGCAAACTTTAAGACGTAGAGAAAAGGTCTCGCGAAGCGAGATTTGTTCTCATCTTATTATTTCTATTGCTTAAAGCAATTAATTTTTTAAGCAAGCAATTTAGCAATAAAATTTAAAAATTAAATTTAAAAAAGTATTTACTTTTTTAAAATAATTTGATATAACATAGTAAGTTATGTTAATTCTTAACTAACAGCAACAGTTTAGACATTAATACATAATGTTTTGAAACTATAGAAAATTTAATATATAATAGTTTTCTATAATAAAAATTTACTGCAAGTGTAGAAACTAATTGAGATTGATTTGTGAGAGATAAGGAAAGGAATGTTATAAAAAATGGAAAAACAAATTAGCAATTTTTTAGAATTTATTAAAGAAGACAAGAAACTATCTGAAAACACATTACAATCATACAGAAGAGACATTTTGCAATATGAAGAATATGTGAATAAGAATAAAATAAATTATTTAAAAGTAGAAAATGCAGATATAAAAAAATATTTAGATTATCTAGCAGAAATAGGCAAAAAGACATCAACAATATCAAGGAATTTAGCATCAATAAGATCATTTTATCAATTTTTATTACGTAATAGAAAAATAAAAAAAGACCCTACAGAAAAAATACAATCTCCAAAAGTAGAGAAAAAAGCACCAAGTGTATTATCATCACAAGAAATAGAATTACTATTAGAACAACCTAAAGATGTAGATTTAAAAGGAACTAGAGATAAAGCGATGTTAGAATTTGCATATGCTACAGGAATGAGAGTTACAGAAATAATATCATTAAATTTAGAAGATGTTAATCTAAAAGAAGGAATCGTAACTTGCAAAAATGGTTCAAAACAAAGACGTATACCATTAGGAACATTATCATTAAAAGCATTAAAAGAATATATACAAAATGCGAGACCATTAATTATAAAAAATGATGCAGAAACAGCATTATTTGTAAACACAAATGGAAAAAGATTAACACGTCAAGGATTTTGGAAAATAGTAAAATACTATAAAGAACAAGCTCATATAACAAAAGACATAACTCCACACGTACTAAGACATTCATTTGCAACACATCTTTTACAAAATGGAGCAGATTTAAAAGCTATACAAACAATGCTTGGCCATTCAGATATATCATCAACACAAGTATATATGCAATTCCAAGATGACAGTATTAAGAATATATATAAACAAGCTCATCCAAGAGCATAATAAAAGAAAATTACACAAAAAAATGATACTGCTTAGCAGTATCATTTTTTGATATAATAGGAAAGTAGAACTTTCCTATTATATCAAAAACTAACATTGCACAGAAAATTTACTTTGTAAATTTTCGCGACAACAAATCTTTACGCTTCTTTGAGACCTTAAATTTAGATAGCAAACTTTAAGATGTAGAGAAAAGGTCTCGCGAAGCGAGATTTGTTCTAATATTGCACGGGAAATTTACTTTGTAAATTTTCGCGTCAACAAATCTTTACGCTTCTTTGAGACCTTGAATTTAGATAGTAAACTTTAAGATGTAGGAAAAGGTCTCGCGAAGCGAGATTTGTTCTAGAAGGGAGAAGTAATGTATAAATTTTTTGTTAATAGCAATCAAATTAATAATAATCAAATAGAAATATTAAATGAAGATGTTAATCATATAAAAAACGTATTAAGATTAAATAAAAACGATGAAATACAAATATGCAACTTAAATACTTCTGAAAATTATGAATGTAAAATAATTGACTTAAATAGTAATAGTATTAAATGTGAGATATTATCAAAATTAGATGAAACTACGGAAAGTAATGTCTATATACACATACTACAAGGATTGCCAAAATCAGAGAAAATGGAGACTATAATTCAAAAAAATACAGAAATAGGAGTATCTGAATTTACTCCTGTTATTATGGAAAGATGTGTAGTAAAATTAGATAATAAAAATGAAAACAAAAAAATTGAAAGATGGAGAAAAATTGCTGAGGTTGCTGCAAAACAAAGTAAAAGAGATAAAATACCTATAATAAATAATTGCACAAGTTTAAAAAATATATATGAAAATTTAAAAGATTATGATATAGTAATAGTAGCATATGAGGAAGAAAAACAGCAGACATTAAAACAAATAATAAAAGAAGTAAATAATAAAGAAAAATATAGGATCGCAATTATTATTGGACCAGAAGGTGGAATAGCTCCAAAAGAAATTGAATTTTTAAAGGATAATAATTCAAAAATAATAACATTAGGAAAAAGAATATTAAGAACAGAAACAGCAGGAATGGTTATTTCAAGTATAATAATGTATGAATTAGATAAAAATTAATAGTACAAGGAGGTTGATAGGTGCATGAAAGAAAACATAAAAAATGAAGATAAAATTTATGAAAATATTGAAGAAATTGATAGACAATTTAAAAATAAAAAACAAATTCCTAAAAAAAATTTGGATATAATTAATAAAAAAGTATTTGAAAATATAATAATAGCAATAATTGTATTGGTATATAGCAATTTTTTGAATTTGGGAGCATTAAATATAGAAACTAATATATATATAGTTGATTTAAAAGTGTTTACGATGGCTCTTATAATATTAACTATTGTTTTATTTGAACTAAGTTATAAAAAAGAAAATACTAGTATATTTATTCATTCAATAGAAACCTTTTTGTTATCATTGTTTACTATGATTGGAATATACGTATACAAATTATATTTTGAAAAATATGAAGTCTTAGTGGCATTTGTAGGATATGTATTTGCCATTTATTATGTATTAAAAGCTACAATTACATATATAAAACTTAACAAAGAATACAAAGAAAATTTAAATGACATTAACGAAATAATAAAGAAATAATAGGAGAGATAAAAGATATGAATAGTATGACTGGCTATGGTAGAGCGAATATAGAAACTAATAATAGATGTTATAAAGTAGAAATAAAATCAGTAAATCATAAGTATAATGCACTAACAATAAAAATGCCAAAAGATATAAGCTATTTAGAGGAAAAAGTAAAAAAATATGTACAAGCCAATATTTCAAGAGGAAAAATAGACATATATATTGAATTCGAAAATAATAGTGCACAGGGAAAGAATATAAAAATTAATTCAGAGCTTGCTAAAATTTATATAGGGGAATTAAAAAAATTAGCAAAAGAAAATAATATAAAAGATGATATACAAGTAATGGATATTTCTAAACTTCCAGATGTATTAACAGTAGAAAATAATGAAGATGAAACACTAATTTGGGAAGAATTAAGTATATGTTTAAAAAATGCAATAGACCAATTTGTTATGATGAGAAAAGAAGAAGGAACTAGAATTAAAGAGGATTTTGAAAAAAGAATAGAAGAAGTATCAAAAGATGTTGAAAAAATTTCTAAATATTCTACTAGACTTGTGGAAGAATATATAGTAAAATTAAGAACAAGGATAAAAGAATTACTAAATACAGATATTGTTAATGAAGACAGATTAGAACAAGAAATAGTTATTTATTCTGATAAATGTTCTATAGAAGAAGAGTTGACAAGATTGAAAAGTCATATTTCACAATTCAAAAAGTTAATAACAGAAGATGAGCCAGTAGGCAAGAAACTTGACTTTTTAATGCAAGAAATGAATAGAGAAACAAATACTATAGGTTCTAAGGCAAATAATTTGGAAATTACCAATTTAGTAATTCAAATTAAAACAATATTAGAAGACATTAGAGAACAAATTCAAAATATAGAATAAAAGAAAAGGAGTCAAAAAATGCAATTAATAAATATTGGATTTGGCAACATAGTATCTGCAAATAGAATAATTGCAATTGTTAGTCCAGAATCAGCACCAATAAAAAGAATTATTCAAGAAGCAAAAGATTCTGGCTCGGCAGTTGATGCAACTTATGGTAGAAGAACAAGAGCAGTAATAATTATGGATTCAGGACATATTATACTTTCTGCAGTACAACCTGAAACAGTAGCAGGAAGATTAGATAAGGATGAGGTTGAAGAATAAAAGGGGGAATTTAAAAATGATGGTAGAACCAACAGTAACAAAATTACTAACAAAAATTGATAACAGATTTAAACTAGTAGTAGTAACTTCAAAAAGGGCAAGACAATTATCTAAAGGAGATAGACCTTTAGTAAATAAAACAGAGGCATCTACAGTAACTCTTGCAGCAGATGAAATTGCTGAAGGAAAGGTGACAATATGTTAGGTGAAAACATAAAAAATAGACATATTATAACAATTACAGGAGATTTAGCAAGTGGTAAAACTACAGTTACTAATCTTCTTGCTGAAGAGTTAGGATATTCTATTCATAGAAATGGTGCATATGCAAGAAAAATAGCAAAAGAGCTAAACATGGATATAACAGAATATAATAAGTATGTAGAAAATCATCCGGAAATTGATAGAAAAATAGAACAAAGTGCAGCAGAATATGCAATGGAAAATGATAATGTAATTGTAGATGCAAGACTAGGATGGTATGCTGTACCTAAATCATTTAAGGTATATTTAAAAGTAGACATAGATGTTTCGGCAAGAAGAGCATTAAACGATAAAGATAGAAAAGATACAGAAAGTTTTGAAACTTTTGAAGAACAAAAAAAAGCACTAGAAAAAAGATATGAATTAGAAAATAAAAGATTCTTAGAATTGTATGGAATAAAAAGAAATGATATGAATAATTACGACTTAGTAATAGATACTAGCGACATTACACCAATTGAAACAAAAGAGATTATAAAAGAAAAATATAATGAATGGTTAAAAAAGAATAATTATTAATATTAGGAGAATTATATGAACAAGACAAAAAGAAAAATATTCGAAACTTCTATGAAATTATTTGCACAAAAAGGTTATGATGCTACCAGTATAGAAGAAATTACAGCAATGGTTGGAGTAGCTAAAGGAACATTATATTATCATTTTTCTAGTAAGGAAGAAATTTTTAATTTCTTAGTAGAGGAAGGAATGAAATTATTAAGAAACAGCATAGATATTAAAATCTCTAAATTAGATAATTCAATAGATAAACTAAGAGCTGTTATATTAATTCAAATAAAAATAATAGCAAAATATGAAGATTTTATGACTATAGTTTTAAGTCAAATATGGGGAAATGAACCAAGAAATATAATGTGCAAAAATTATGTTGTTGAATACATAAAACAAATAGAAGAGTTAATAAAAGAAGGAATGGAAAAAGGAGAAATAATTCAAGGTGATCCGGAAATTTTAGCATCAGGAATATTCGGATTAACTTGTGCAAGCCTTGTTTATAAAATAAGAATAAAAGAAGAAATGGACATACAAAAGCTTTATAAAGAATACGACAATTATCTACTAAAAAATTTATTGAAAAAAATGTAAAATCTTGTTGACTTTTAGAATAATTTTGTAATAAAATTGTAATCGAATAGAAATATAAATTTAATCGAAATCCTATTGTAGTTTTTTGAAAAAAGATGTATAATTTGATTGTTAGAAAACGTAATAGTAAATTTAATAATACATAGGACAAAGGAGGGAGGTTTACAATGTCTAAGACTGGCATAGTAAACGTGAGAATGGTAATCACAGAAGAAAAAATTTTATCTAACATAGATAAAATACAAAAATTAATTAATCCAAATAGTAAAAAACAAATAGTTCAATTAGAAGAAGATTCATATTTTAAAGACTTAATTGAATCAGTTAAAACGTATTTAATTGAATATCCAAAAAAGAAGAATTTCCCTGTAAGCGTATATAGATCAGCTTATGGGTTAGTAGAATATGCAACAAACCAATTTGAAGAAAATACAAAACAAATAGAAGAATTAATAAGACAAAGAGAAAAAAATATTATATTAGCAGGAGAATTAAAAGACGCATTAGAAAAAGTAGAAACAAAAGCACCAGATTGGAAAAATGAAGTTAAAGCAGCCGAAGAAAAATATGGCGAAGATATAGCAGAAACTCTAGGAATAATAGGAAGATCAAAAACAGATAAATCTCAAAATTATCAAGATGCATTAAAACTTGTAAATGCAAGAATTGCTAACCTAGAATCTAATTTACATATAGAAATTGATATGGAAAGAATAGAAGATAGATCAAAAGCTTTAAGCTACATAGGAATAGAAGTTGCTGATGCATTAAAAGTAATACCTGTTCCAGTAGAATATGAAAAACAACTTGCAGAAGAAAAAGAACAAGCTCTTGCTGCTGAAGAAGAAAATAAAGAATATGTAGAAAATACGCAAGTAGAAATAAAACCAACATTATGGCAAAGAATTAAAAATAGCAAATTCGGTAGAGCTGTTGGTATGATATTTAGAATTAGAATTGTTGTTGATACACCAGCACTTCCAGAAGGAAGAGGACATAATATGTAAATAATTAAAAGAAGAAATAGTTAGTTATATTATTTCTTCTTTTTGATTTATGCAATAAAAAAGTTTATATTATCAGCTTTTTTATAAAAGTTTAAATTATCTAAATACCTATTGCAAAAAATAGGTATTTTTGATATATTGAATAAAAATTAAGATATAAAAAATGGAGGAATTAAAATGAAATTAGTGGAACCATGGATAAAAGTAGAAAAATTTGACGGAAAACAAATAATGAAAAGAATAGAAAGGGCTTGTAGAACATGTTATCGTTCTGAAGATAAAATCTCAGAAGACAGTTATAAAAACTTATTAAAAAACTGTTTAAACCGTGGACATGAATCAGTTTTAGAGCACGAAAAAATAACTGTAAGAATTTATAATGATATAGGTTCATATAAAGATTTAACTAGACATAGATTTGCAAGCTTTTCAGTAGAATCAACGAGATATTGCAGTTACGATAAAGACAAATATGGAAATGAAATTTCTTTTATTAATCCTGTATATATAGAAGATAAAGAAATATATGATAATTGGAAAAAAGCAATGCAAGAAATTGAAAAATCATATTTAAAAATGAAAGAATTAGGTGCTACAACAGATATGTGCAGAAATTTATTACCACATTCTACAGCAGCAGAATATACAATGACAGCAAATATACGTGAGTGGAAACATATACTTAGTCTAAGAGCAAATAATCATGTTCATCCAGCAATTCGTCAAGTAATGATTCCATTATTAAAATATTTCAAACAAGAAATGCCTGAGATATTTGATGGAATAGAATATGATGAAGAATTTAATCCAGAATATTATGCAAAATTATCAATAGAAGAATTTTAAAATAATATATAGCTAATATTTTAGAAACTTTAGTAGATCTAAAGTTTCTTTTTTGAATATTATTATACTTTGCCTCATAAAATTAAAAAAAGGTTTTAGAGGTGAGAAAAATTAGTACAATCTATGTGAAGGAATTAGAGGATATAGATGAATTAATCGATGATAAAAAAATAATGCCATTATGGATTAAAAAAATTATATATCTAGTTAGAAAAATTTTTTGTTTAATTAAAATAGATAAAAATAATATATGTATATTACCATACAAAGAATTGAAGAATAAGTATTTAATTGAAATTATTATAGACAAGTTATTAAGAAAAAACAAAACAATAATTTTATCCAAAAAATTAAAAACTAATAAATTATTTATGGAAAAATTTAAAAGTGTAAAAAAAGAAAAGATAGAGTCAAAGGAACTTTGCAATCATTTGATGATAAATATTTTAAATTATGTATGTACATTATTAAATTTGGAATTGTGTACACAAGATGTCACTATTTTAGTAAAAAATTTAACACTAGATAATAAAAAAATTATAATGAATATAGCAAATTTATCAAAAAGAATATCTATAGTAACTAATAATATAACAAATTTTGGACAATTAGAGAAAGAATTAAATGAAAAATATGGAATAGCAATACTTATTTCAAATAATAGGAAAAAGTCAATATTAAAATCTAGAATTATTTTAAATTTAGATTTTAATGAAAAAGATATAAATAAGTATAATATGAATCCTAAAGCTGTAATAATAAATATAAAGGAAAAAGCAAATATATATGCAAAATATTTTGAAGGAATAAATATACTTAACTATGAAATTTCATTTGATTATTATAAAATTAATTGTCCATATCAATTATACGAAAAATTTGATAGAAAAGAAGTATATGAAAGCTTTTTAGCACCACTTAATAACAAAAAAATAGTTGAAAGTAATTTAAATATAATTAATTTAATTGGAAAAAACGGAATAATACAAAAACAAGAATTTACAAAACATAAATTTAATTAATTTTTAGGGTTTTATCAATAAATCAATTTTGACCATTATTAATAAAAACTCTTGACAAAAACAAATAATTATCTTAATATAGAGTGAACACAAGAAATATATAGTAAAAATATATATTAAGGAGGAAAAACTATTATGGAAGAAAAAGAAGTATTATTAACACAAGAAGGTTATGAAAAATTAGAAAAGGATTTAGAATATCTTAGAACAGAAAAAAGAGCAGAAATAGCAGAACGTATAAAAATAGCACTAGGATTTGGAGACTTATCTGAAAATTCAGAATATGACGAAGCAAAAAATGCTCAAGCAGAAAATGAAATAAAAATAGCAAATTTAGAGCAAAAATTAAGATATGCTAAGATTATAGATGAATCAGAAATAGATACAGAAACAGTTCAAGTGGGAAATACTGTAAAAATTAAAGATTTAGAATTTAAAGAAGATTTTGAATATACAATAGTTGGTTCAACAGAAGTAGACTTATCACAAAATAAAATTTCTAATGAATCACCAATAGGAAAAGCTCTTATAGGAGCAAAAAAAGGAGAAACAGTAGAAGTTAAAGCACCAGCAGGTATTATAAAATATAAAATACTAGATATAAAAAAATAGATTAAAGCATTCAAAAACATAGTTTTTGAATGCTTTAATCTATTCTAACAAGGCGAACATTTACACCATTTAAATCAGAGTTAATATATAATTTTACAGGTACTGTAAGAGTATTTTTAAATTTAAAATCAACACTACCATGTGAAACAGCTGCATCTTTATCTTCAGGCACATAATCAACATGACCACTATGAGCATGTCTTTCAACTATAGATAATTCAGGAATTAATAATACAGCATTATATATAGTTGAACTTACTTGACAGTTTCCACCACCTAAAGTTTTTACTTTTTTTCCATCAGCATCAAAAGAATCTGCTTTTTCATAACCTTTTTCTTCTGTGCAAACACCTACTATATCACAAAAAGAAAAAGTTTGATTAGGCTCAATAATTGTTCCATTTAAAGTATTACTAGTAATTATAATATTTCGACTTCTAGGAGTATCTCTACCACTTAATTTTGTAGAATAAACAGCTATTTCAGTTTCCTGTTTTGGTTGAGGTTTTGTAGTGCTATCTATAGAATTACTAATAGAATTGTTTTCTTGAGAATTGCTACTAGTTCTGGAAGTGTCATAAGAAGTATCATTTTGATTATCATTTGAACAACCACTTAATATAAGAACAAGAAAAAGTAATATAACACAATTTGTTAATTTTTTCATAAAATCTCCAACCTTTTTATAAATTAGTTATATTTTTACCTAAAATGCAAATAATATGCTAAAAATACGCAAATTTAATAGGTTGACAAAAATTCAATAATTATATATAATAATATATAGGTTAAAAAGAAGTGGAGGATAATGAAATGGCTAGAATATGGAAAAAACTAGGTTTTATTATTTTAATAATAGCTTGTTTATTTAATATTATGTATAAAATTGTAAATAAAACACCATTCGTTGAAGAATTAAAATCTTCTGCACAATACATATTAAATGAGAATAAACAAAAATAGAAAATTTCAATATAGGGTTGAAATAAATAAAAATATATGTTAATATATTAGATAGCAAATTCGCGCTTATTATTTTATTACTAATAAGTGTTAAATAAAATTAAGGTATTTAAGAATAAGAAAGAGGTGAATGCATAAATGAAAGAAGGAATACATCCAGAATACAACGAAACTACAATAACATGTGCATGTGGAAATGTTTTAAAAACAAGTTCAACAAAAAAAGATATAAAAGTTGATGTTTGCTCAAAATGTCATCCATTTTGGACAGGAAACTTAAAATTAAATACAACAGGTGGTAGAGCAGATAAATTTAAGAAAAAATATGGAATACAATAATATTTTAAAATTATAGAAGATGTCATAAGACGTCTTTTTATTTATTTTTTTCTATTTATATTCTAGGAAAGTCAAGAGTAAAAAACATTAAGGCTTTCCTATTTATTATCTAAGAAAATTTGGTATTATTAGGAAACATTAATTTGCAAAAATCAAGTTATTATGATAAAATCAGTGTTATCATAATAGTAAAAAGAGGTAGAAATGAAAGAAGAAATAAAAGAACAATTTAATTTTATAGATAAAATTAAAAGTATTAATGAAGGAAAAAATTTAAAATATAACATATTTACAATGGGATGTCAATTAAATGAAAATGATTCTGAAAAAATTGCTGGAATGTTAGAAAAAATGGGATATACAGTTACGAATAATGTAAACCAAGCAGATATAGCTATTTTTAATACTTGTTGTGTAAGAGAAAATGCCGAAGATAAGTTATTTGGAAAAATAGGAGAAATGAAAAAGTTAAAAGAACGAAACGGGACAATTATTGCTATTGGTGGCTGTATGATGCAAGAAAAACATATTGTAGAAAAATTACATAATAGCTACCCATATGTAGATATTATATTTGGAACACATACTATGCATAAATTACCTGAAGATATTTTTAAAGTATTAGAAAATAGAAGAAAGGTAGAAGATATAATAAATATAGATGGAGAAATTTATGAAGGCTTACCAATAAAAAGAACTGACAATTCGAAAGCATCAGTAACTATAATGTATGGATGTAATAATTTTTGTACATATTGTATAGTTCCATATGTAAGAGGAAGAGAACGCAGTAGAAAAAAGGAAGATATATTAAACGAAATAAAACAACTAGCAGAAGAAGGATATAAAGAAATAACTCTTTTAGGACAGAATGTAAATTCTTATAATGGTGGAGAGAATTATGGCTTTGCAGAACTTTTAAGAGATGTAAACAAAATAGATAAAATAGAAAAAATAAGATTTATATCTCCTCATCCAAAAGATTTCTCAATAGATGTTATAAATGCAATAAAAGACTGCGAAAAAGTTTCAAAGATAATACATTTACCACTTCAATCTGGAAGTAGTAATGTTCTAAAGAAAATGAATAGACATTACACAAAAGAGCAGTATTTAGAATTAGTAGAAAAAATGAAGAAATTAATTCCTAATGTTGTATTTTCAACAGATATAATTGTAGGCTTTCCAGAAGAAACAGAGGAAGATTTTAAAGATACATTAGATGTGGTAAAAAAAGTAGAATTTGAACAAGTATTTATGTTTATTTATTCAAGAAGGGTAGGAACACCAGCAGATAGAATGGAAAATCAAATACCAGAAGAAATAAAACATGAAAGATTTAATAGATTAAAAGAATTAGTAGAAAGTCAAATAGAATCAAACAATAAAAAATATATAGGTACAATACAAAAAATATTAGTAGAGGGAAAAAGTAAAAACAATTCTAATATGCTTACAGGAAGAACAGATTCAAATAAAGTGGTTGTTTTCGAAGGAAATGATGAATTAATAAATACTACAATAAATGTAAAAATACTATCTCAGCATATGTGGTATTTAAAAGGAGAAATAATAGATTCATAAAATTTCCTAAAAAGAAAAACTTTATATAAATACAGTTACAAAATATACAATTATGTGATAAAATATGACATGTATATAAATAGAAAAGGAGATAGAAAAATGGCAGAGTTTTCACCAATGATGCAACATTATTTACAAACAAAAGAAGAGTATAAAGACTGTATTCTATTTTATAGATTAGGTGATTTCTATGAAATGTTTTTCGATGATGCAATAAATGCTTCTAGAGAATTAGAGTTAACATTAACAGGAAAAGATTGTGGACAAGAAGAAAGAGCTCCTATGTGTGGAATACCTTTTCATGCAGCTGAAATGTATATAGCAAGACTTGTACAAAAAGGATTTAAAGTAGCAATATGTGAACAAGTAGAAGATCCAAAACAAGCAAAAGGGATTGTAAAAAGAGAAGTAATAAGAGTTATAACGCCAGGAACAGTAATAGAATCAAATCTATTAGATGAAAAGAAAAATAATTATATAATGTCTATTTATAAAAAAGGATTATATTTTGGAATAGCAGTATGTGATGTTTCTACAGGAGAATTTTATTCAGCTAAAATAGATAATGAGAATAATTTTGAAAAGTTATTAGATGAAATATCTAGGTTTGGACCTGCAGAAATAGTTGCAAATGATTTTATGTATTCGTCTCAATCAGAAATAAATAAAATACAAGAGAGATTTGGATTATATATTTCTCAAATAGACTCAAAAAATTTTGGAGATGATGCAAATAATATTTTAATGGAATATAAAGTATATGAGCAAAATAAGCAAATAGAAAATCTTGAGAATTATACATTATGTGTTTCAGCAATAAATGGATTATTAAACTATTTAAATCAAACTCAAAAAACGAAATTAGAACATATTAATACAATACAAATATATAGCACAAATAAATATATGGCATTAGATATAAACGCAAGAAGAAATTTAGAAATTACAGAAAGAATGAGAGATAAATCTAAAAAAGGAACTCTTTTATGGGTATTAGACAAAACTACTACATCAATGGGAGGAAGAAACCTAAGAAGATGGCTAAATGACCCTCTAATTGATATAAAAGAAATAAATGAGAGATTAGATTCTGTCGAAGAATTAAAAAATAATGTTATGTTAAGAGGAGATGTTATACAAGCATTAAAAAAAGTTTATGATATAGAAAGACTAATAGGAAAAATATCTTATGGAAATGCAAATGCTAGAGATATGATATCTTTAAAAAATTCAGTTGGACAGATACCACTAATAAAAAGAATATTATCTGGAACAAAGTCTAATCAACTACAAAAATTATATCAAAATCTTGATGAATTAAAAGATATATATGAATTAATAGATAAAGCTATTATTGAAGAACCTCCTATATCAGTAAAAGAAGGAGGAATAATAAAAAAAGGCTATAATGAAGAAGTAGACAAATTAAAAACAGCAACAACAGATGGTAAAAAATGGATAGTAGAATTAGAAACTAAGGAAAAGAAACAAACAGGAATTAAAAACTTAAAGATAGGATTTAATAAAGTATTTGGATATTTTATTGAAATAACAAAATCAAACTTAGACATGGTTCCTACAAGATTTATACGAAAGCAAACATTAACAAATGCGGAAAGATATATAACTGAGGAACTAAAAGAATTAGAAAATACAATTCTAGGAGCAGAAGAAAAATTAATAACACTAGAATATGATTTATTTGTAGAAATAAGAATAAAAATTGCAAAAGAAATACAACGAATACAAAAAGCAGCAGAAATAATTTCTAATTTAGATGTTTTAACATCTTTTGCAACTGTAGCAGAAGAATTAAATTATACAAGACCAATAGTAGATAATGAAGGACAAATAAATATAAAAGATGGAAGACATCCAGTTATAGAAAAAATGTTGGGAATGGGAAATTTCATTGAAAATAATACATATTTAGACAAAAATGAAGACAGACTTTCTATAATAACAGGACCTAATATGGCAGGTAAATCTACATATATGAGACAAGTAGCTTTAATTACACTTATGGCACAAGTAGGAAGTTTTGTTCCAGCATCTTATGCTAAAATAGGTGTTGTAGATAAAATATTTACAAGAGTTGGAGCATCAGATGACTTGAGCATGGGACAAAGTACATTTATGGTAGAAATGATGGAAGTTGCAACAATACTAAAAGAAGCAACAAGTGATAGTTTAATTATATTAGATGAAATAGGTAGAGGAACATCAACTTATGATGGATTATCTATAGCATGGGCGGTTGCTTCTTATATAGCAGATAAAGAAAAATGCGGAGCAAAAACTTTATTTGCAACACACTATCATGAATTAATAGAACTTGGAAACCAACAAGAAGGAGTTAAAAACTATTCGATAGCAGTAAAAGAAAAAGGAGAAGATATAATATTTTTAAGAAAAATAGTTGAAGGTGGTACAGATGAAAGCTATGGTATACATGTAGCAAAATTAGCAGGAGTTCCAAGTGTAGTAGTAAAAAATGCAAACGAAATATTAAAATCACTAGAACGAAAAAATATAATGACCAATAAAACTATTTCTAATAAAAAACAACCAGAAGGGCAATTAGATATGTATAATTATAAATTAGCAGAAATAGCTCATCAAATAGATAAGATAAACTTAGATGAACTTACACCAATAGAAGCATTAAACATATTAGTAAAATTAAAACAAAGTGCATCATAAACACATAAAGCAAGTCGCCTAAAGACTTGCTTTAATGCTATAATATATGATATAATTCCATATATTGGAAAAGGAGAATAGGACATGTATAATATAAATGAAAACTTTGGAAAAAGAATAGCAGAATATAGAAAATCAAGAAAAATGACACAAGAAAATTTAGCAAATGAAATAGGCAAATCTAGACCGACAGTTAATAAATATGAATTAGGTACAATTATTCCAGATATAGAAACTGTTTTATCTATATGTAATGCTCTAGATATAAAAATAGAGCAATTATGTAACTATTCAGATTTAAATGAACCAGAAAAAAATATAAATCCATTTAATACAGATGTAATTTATCTTTATTACATTAGTTATAATAATTTAATAGAATCTAGAATAGAAATATCAAAAGGAATAGGATGTACAAATGTAACTATGTATAATGCAATAACAAAAGACGAGGATGATTATGCATATAAATATGATGGAACATTAGAAGTCAGCAATAAAATTGCATATATCAATTTAACAGGCAGAGATGAAGGAAGATATGAAAAAGTGCAAATAATGATAGACTTACGATTAACTGCACATGGTACATATGGAGGAAGCATAATGGGAACAGCTAAAAACAATAATGCATGTGTGAAAAAATGTATGTTTACTACTAAAAAATTGAAAAATAAAGAAGAATATGAAATGTGTTACAAGCGTGTAGAAATAACAGAAGGAGAAATAGAAGAAATTAGAAAAAATAAATTTTGGATTATAGAAAATAATAAAAGTGATATGTATTTATTAAAATTTTAAATATATGAATATGTATTAGTAAAAAGTCTAAATAATTATAAAGATTGAAATTATATTATGCATACGTGTGCTTACTTGAAAACGGAAACAAATTATGTTAATATAAAATATATACTAAGTAGTATTAATAACATTTACAAACTTTTTAATATTATATCTTAGGAGGTAGCATTATGAACACAAAATATTGGGAAGATTGGAATGAAATATTTGAAGAAGTAATGGAGGAGGAAAAAATTTTTGAAATTCAAAATGAACGGAGGCTATATGGCTTTCTATTCAAACACAGAAAAGACAGGGAGTATGTAGAACTTTCAGGAAGAATACCGCTAGCACTTGCAGAAATGATTAGTTCTGATCCATTAAATCGAATGGATATTTGTGTAGATGGAGGTCCTAAAAATTGGAAACCAATTGAAAGAGCACATCATGACTTAGAAAAGTATCCAAGAGAAGATAAGATAAAGGAACTAATTAAACAGGGAAAAAAGGAAGAACTATATGTAGATTATTACCAGATTTGGACTGTTGCAGGATTAAAGTATACAATAAAATGTATACGTAAATACAAACAAATTAATAAATGGGTAATAGGTAACATATAACTATTTTCTAAGGAGGTAAACATATGACAAGAAAAACAGTTTTAAGTTTTAACAAGAGATTTGTAAATGAAAAAGAAGAAATAATATTTCAACTTTCTTCTATAACAAATCTGTTTATACCAGATGAGAAAAAATATGTATGGCGGTATGATGGAGATATACTAGTTAACTTAACAACAAAACAATATTATATTCCGTCAAAAATATTAACTGCATTAAGTTCAAATCATTCTGTGGAAATGGAACCAGGAGCAAATAATAATCCAGAAGAAACTCTTCGAAAATTAAAAAAAAGGACTGAAGAAATGGCTATTCAAGAAATATTTGAAATGTGTGAAGAATTAGAAAGAGTCATAGGCTAAAGCATTACATAAAAAGAAGTCGCAATTGCGACTTCTTTTTATATAATAGGAAAGTTCTACTTTCCTATTATATAAAAAATAACATTGCACAGAAAATTTACTTTGTAAATTTTCGCGTCAACAAATCTTTACGCTTCTTTGAGACCTTGAATTTAGATAGCAAACTTTAAGATGTAGAGAAAAGGTCTTGCGAAGCGAGATTTGTTCTATATATCATTTTCAATAAAACATTATATTTTTATAGAAATAAAAGAAAATATAAAAATATTATTGACAAAATGAAAACATATGTTCTATAATTAGCACAATAAAAGGAGTGATTATTATAGAACAAGAAAATAATGTAATTGTAACTAATAATAAAACCAATATACAAAATTATGATACAGAAAATATTAAGAATTTAATTTATACAATAAGAGGAAAACAAGTAATGTTAGATAGTGATGTTGCTATGTTATATCATTATGAAACAAAGTATATTAACCTTGCTGTAAGGAGAAATAAAGATAGATTTCCAGAAAATTTTTGTTTTCAATTATCAGAAGAATAAACAAAATCTTTAAGGTTGCAAATTGCAACCTTAAACAAAAATGGTAGAGGACAGCACAGAAAATATACGCCTTATGTATTTACAGAACAAGGAATAGCAATGCTTTCGGGATTATTAAAAAACGAAATAGCGGTCCAAGTAAGCATTAGTATTATGAATGCTTTTGTTGAAATGAGGAGGTTTATAGCATTAAATGGACAAGTATTTCAAGACATAAATACTATAAAAAGTAAATTGTTAGAACAAGATGCAAGATTACTAAATCATGATGAAAAATTCAATCTTGTTTTTGATGAACTACAAAAAGAGAAACAAGAAGAATTTAAACAGAAAATATTTTTGAATGGGCAAATTTATGATGCATATAGCCTAATAATAGATATTATAAAAACTGCCGAAAATAAAATTTTAATAATAGATAATTACATAGATGATAGCATTTTGAAAATGTTAGCAAAGAAAAATAAAGATGTAGAAGTTGTAATATTAACATCTCAAAATTGTAATATAAGAAAATTGGATATACAAAAATTTAATAAACAATATTCAACATTAAAGTTAGCATATACAAATAAATTCCATGATAGATTTATGATAATTGATAGTAAAGATTTGTACCACATAGGAGCTTCATTAAAAGACCTAGGAAAGAAATGTTTTGCAGTTTCTAGAATAGAAGATGAAGAATATATTGAAAAAATAGAATCAAAAATATTATTAATGAGTTAAAAACGAATTTCTGTAAACAGTACAATAAAAGGAGTGATTTTTATAGAAGAAAATAATGTAATTGTAACTAATAATAAAACCAATATACAAAATTATGATACAGAAAATATCAAGAGTTTAATCTATACAATAAGAGGAAAACAAGTAATGTTGGATAGTGATGTTGCTATGCTGTATAACTATGATACAAAAAGAATAAATGAAACTGTTAGAAGAAACCAAGATAGATTTCCAGAAGATTTTTGCTTTAAATTGACAGAATACGAAGTAGAATCTTTAAGGTCGCAAATTGCGACCTTAAACAAAAAAGCTAGAGGACAACATAGAAAATACATTCCATATGTATTTACTGAGCAAGGAATAGCAATGCTTTCAGGACTATTAAAAAATGAAATAGCGATTCAAGTAAGCATTAATATTATCAATGCTTTTGTAGAGATGAGAAAATTTATATTATCTAATGGGCAAATATTTAATAGATTATCAAATATAGAATGTAAGTTAATAGATCAAGATAGAAAACTCTCAAATCATGAAAAGAACTTTGAAAAAATTTTTGATGAACTACAAAAAGAAAAACAAGAAGAATTCAAACAAAAAATATTTTTTGATGGACAAATATATGATGCTTATAGTGTAATTGTAGATATTATAAAAACTGCCGAAAATAAAATTTTAATTATAGATAATTACATAGATGATAGTATTTTAAAGATGTTAGCAAAGAAAAATAAAGATGTAGAAGTTGTAATATTAACATCTCAAAATTGTAATATAAGAAAATTAGATATACAAAAATTTAATAAACAATATCCAACATTAAAGTTAGCATATACAAATAAATTCCATGATAGATTTATGATAATTGATAATAAAGATTTGTACCACATAGGAGCGTCATTAAAAGATTTAGGAAAGAGATGTTTTGCTATATCAAAAATAGAAGATAGTGAATATATAAAGGAAATAAGTAAGAATAATTGAAGAAATAGCAAAAATATGATAAAATAAAAGTATATATATATTTATATATTATAGAGTTTTTAAGAATAAGTTAAGGCTACAAAAAACACTTTAAATTCTTTTAAATTTGAAAGGAGCAAAATGATTATGACAACTGAACTTGAGAACATTAGAAAAAACATTGAAATTAAGAAAGAAGCAAAATTGCAGGCACAAGAACAACTTAATAAAATTATGAAAGAACAACAAAAATATGATTTACAGCAACAAGGAATAATATGGGAATTAGATCAAGAAATTAAAGTGTTAGAAGATGAAGAAAATACAATTTTAAGTAATTGGAAAGTTGATTAAAAAAATATTCTTAAAAACAAAAGAAGGTCGCAATTTGCGACCTTAAATTTTATAAATTACAAAAAAGAATATGTAAATAATAGAAAAAATGTTTCGATATTTATAAAACAGATGATAGTGAATATACAAAGAAAATAAGTAGCTTTGATTGAAATTAGAATAAATTTATGTTAAAATAAAAATGTTTTAAATTCCTAACGAATTTTTAACAATAGTTCGTAATCAAATAAAAAGTAATTAGACTTAAAGAAAGGAGAATTAAAATGTTAAATGCTTTAGGAATTATAGGCGCAAGTGTAGTATCGGGTATACTAGCTATGCATGCAGATGGAGATGGATACACACATCCATTTCTTGCTATGGTGTTAGAAATAGTGGCTCTAACAATTATATTTATTAGTTAAGTTACCTGAATTATAAAAAAAATGAATAATTTCTTTGCAGAAGGTGGTCAAAAATTTTGACCACCTAAAATATTTTATATCTCAATCTTTGGCTGATACTTCTCAAGCCACATATTTACTTGACAAAGGTATGCCATAAGCTGAGGACCTGTCATTAACTGACCAAACCAAGGACGTTTAAATGCTTCGCCATTTGTCTTTAGTATATCCAAAATATATTCTCTATTTAGTAAATTATTTATAGGAGCATCTTTATTTTCCATTATTTTTGATAACATATCTTTTACAGCTTTTAAATAAGTAGGATTATGAGTTTTTGGATATGGACTCTTTTTTCTATCTACTATTTCTTTAGGTAATAAATCTTTTACAACATAACGCAATAATCCTTTTTCTCTGCCATTTAAAGCTTTTATTTCCCAAGGAACATTCCACATGTATTCGACTAATCTATAATCACAAAAAGGAACACGTAATTCCAAGCCATTATACATACTCATTCTGTCAGAACGGTCTAATAGTGTTTGCATAAACCAGTTTAAAGTTAAATATGATATAATTCTTTTTTCTGCAGTTTCTTTTGAATCGCAATCTAATATTTCTACTTCAGATATGCTGTCTTTATATCTATAATCAACGTAGTCTAATAAATCTATTTTTTTAGAAATATCTTTATTTAGTAAATCTTGTCTGTCTTTTAATCCTATAGACCAAGGAAAAGTATTACTTTTTAGAGCATCTTCTCTAAAAAACCAAGGATAGCCACCAAAAATCTCATCAGAACATTCACCAGATACAGTAACTGAAGCGTACTTTTTTATATTCTTGCAAAATAACAACATAGATGAATCAACATCAGCCATACCAGGAAAGTCTCTTGCTATCATAGCATCCTCTAATGCTTTTGCAAGTTCTGGAGTGTCTATTACAATACTATGATGATTTGTATTAAATTCTTTTACCATTAAATCTATATAGTAGTTATCTGAATTTGGTTGAAAATCGCTTTTAACAAAATTTTTATCATTATCCACATAATCTACAGAAAAAGTATCTATAGGAGAAAGTCCTGCTTCTTTACGATAATTGCTTGTATAAGCAACAATTATACTAGAATCAAGGCCACCAGACAGCATATCACATACAGGAACATCAGAAACAAGTTGCCTACTTATAGCATCATCTAATAAATGATTAACAGTTTCACAAGTCTTGTTAAAATTATCTGTATGAGGCTTTGACTTTAATTCCCAATATTTATAAGTTTTAAATCCGTTTATATTAAATATAGCAAAATGTGCTGGCTTTATTTCGTAAATATCTTTAAAAACACTAAAACCAGGAGTGTGTGCAGGGCCAACACCAAACAATTCGCAAATACCTTCTGAATTAATTTTAGGAACAACATTTGGATATTTAAGTATAGCCTTAATTTCAGAAGCAAATATTAAAGTATCGTCAATAATAGTATAATACAAAGGTTTTATTCCAAAATGGTCTCTAGCTAAAAATAATTCTTTTTTATTTTGATTCCATATAGCAAAACTAAAAATACCATTTAACTTATTCACTATATTATATCCATAATAAATAAAACCCTTTAAAATAACTTCAGTATCACAATAACCAGTAAAATCAAAACCTTTATCAATTAAATCTTTTCTAATTTCATCACAATTGTAAATTTGTCCATTATAACAAATTGTATAGTTATTTTCGTTAAAAGTATTTGTCATAGGTTGTTTACCATTTTCAGCATCTATTATAGTAAGTCTTCTATGACCTAAATGAATATAATCATCGTAAAAAAATCCCTTTTCATCAGGTCCACGATTAGATAAAATAGAAGTCATATTTTCTATAATATTATGTTCATAATTAATTTTTCTTTTTACATTTGTAAAACCAACAATACCACACATAAAAACCTCCACAAATAAATTAATTAAAATCTAAAATAGTATATTCTATAAAAAAATAAAAGTTCACACTCTATATAAAAATAAATATATTATAAAGAGGTGAAAAAACATGATGAAGTATTTAAAGAAACTAATATTTCCATTATATATGGATGCAAAAAATATTTATGAAAAAGACCCAGCAGCAAAGAGTATTCTAACTGTTATATTATTATATCAAGGTTTTCATATTTTAATACTTTATAGAATTTCACATTTTTTTTATAAAAGAAAAATGTATTTTTTAGCAAGACTAATATCGCAGATTGGTAGATTTTTAACTGGAATAGAAATTCATCCAGGAGCAAAAATTGGTAAAAGGTTATTTATAGATCATGGAATGGGCATTGTAATAGGAGAAACAGCAACAATTGGAGATGATTGTACTATATATCACGGAGTAACATTAGGTGGAACAGGCAAAGAAAGAGTAAAAAGACATCCGGACATTGGAAATAATGTTATGATAGGTTGTGGAGCAAAAATATTAGGACCTATAAAAATAGGAAATAATGTGAAAATTGGAGCAAATGCAGTTGTTACAAAAACAATAGAGGACAACGTAACTGTAGTAGGAATTCCAGGAGAGATTGTACAACATGCACAGTAATGTTAAAAAAATGCTTATAGATATTTTTAGATAATAAACACTATGGTAAATGATAAAATAAAAAACGAAAAAGTATTGAAAACAAACAAAAAAAGTGATAAAATATTATGTAACACTAAATAGGTGTTTGTAAAATTCAATAATCAAAGTCTAAAAGGAGGACGAAAAACATGACACCAGTGGTATCAAAGGAACGGATTAATGAAGTAGTTGACCAGGTTACAAAGGAGATGAATCGGCCGGTAAGTGAATCTATTAAGGTGGAAACTTTACCAGGCGGCGCAGTGAAAATTACTCACGGAACAAAAACAGAAGTGAGAAAGATTCACGATTTTCCTGAGTACAGCAAAAAAGACGGAGATTAAGGCAGAGAGCCTATTATAATAGGCTAGGCTGGTAGTTAAACTACCAGCCATTCTTTTTATATAATAGGAAAGTTCTACATGCCTATTATATAAAAAATAACATTGCACAGAAAATTTACTTTGTAAATTTTCGCGTCAACAAATCTTTACGTTTCTTTGAGACCTTGAATTTAGATAGCAAACTTTAAGATGTAGACAAAAGGTCTCGCGAAGCGAGATTTGTTCAATAATATAAAAGTTTTAAAATTTTATATCAACAAACACTTGTTTAAATGCACAATATATAGTATAATAAATTCGTTGTATAATAAGGAAATTATATAACAAATTTTTTGAGGGGATACAAACAAAAATGTGACATATATAATTATGTTGTTTTTGTTAAAAAATATATAGGAAAATTATTTTTTGGGATGAAAGGAATGTAGTTAAACATGAATGATAAAATAATAATAAAAGGTGCAAAAGAACATAACTTAAAAAATATAAATATAGAAATACCAAGAGATAAATTAGTAGTAATAACAGGTTTATCAGGTTCTGGAAAATCGTCTCTTGCATTTGATACATTATATGCAGAAGGACAACGAAGATATGTAGAAAGTTTATCTAGCTATGCAAGACAATTTTTAGGACTAATGGAAAAACCAGAAGTAGAATCAATAGAAGGATTATCTCCTGCAATATCTATAGACCAAAAAACGACATCTAAAAATCCGCGTTCTACAGTAGGAACAGTAACAGAAATATATGATTATATACGTTTAATGTATGCAAGAATTGGTATTCCATATTGTCCAAAATGTGGCAAAAAAATAGAAAAGCAAACTGTAGACCAAATAGTAGACAATATAATGGAATTAGAAGAAGGAACAAGAATACAAGTTTTAGCACCTATTATAAGAGGAAGAAAAGGAGAATTTACAAAACTTTTTGAAAAATATGCTAAAGAAGGTTTTGTAAGAGCAAGAATAGACGGTGAAACAGTAGAATTAACAGATGATTTAACAATAGATAGAAAAAAGAAACACAATGTTGAAATAATAGTAGATAGATTAGTAATAAAAGAAGAAATTACCAATAGACTTGCAGAATCAATAGAAACTGCATTAAAAAATGCTGACAATTTAGTATTAATTGATGTAGTAGGAAAAGAAGAAAAACTATTTAGTACAAATTTTGCATGCCCAGATTGTGGAATAAGTTTTGAAGAATTAACTCCAAGAATGTTTTCTTTTAATAATCCTTTTGGAGCTTGTCCAACATGTACAGGAATTGGGTATTTAATGAAAATGGATGAAGATTTAATAATACCAGACAAAAATAAGACATTATATGATGGAGTAAAAGCCTTTGGAGCTAGTACCATGAAAAAAGGTGATACTATGGCTAAAATGTACTTCGAAAGCATTGGTAAACACTATGGAGTAGACATAAAAAAACCAATAAAAAAATTACCACGTGATTTTCTAGATAAAATTTTATATGGAACAGGAACAGAGGAAATAGATTTTGAATATCAAACAGCAGCAGGTATAAGAAAATTTAGAAGTCCATTTGAAGGTGTAATACCTACACTAGAAAGACGTCATAATGAAACCAAATCTCAAGGAATGAGAGACTTTTATGAAATGTATATGAGCGAAAGCCCTTGTAATACATGTCATGGAGCAAGATTAAAAGAAGAAAGTCTTGCAGTAAGAGTAGGAACAAAAAATATAAATGAACTAACAGAAATGTCTATTGTAAAAATAAAAGATTATATAAATTCATTACAATTAACAAAAAAAGAAAGCCTTATAGCAGATCAAATTATAAAAGAACTTAATAAAAGATTACAATTTTTAATTGATGTAGGTTTGGAATATTTAACATTATCAAGAGCAAGTGGAACATTATCAGGAGGAGAAGCACAACGTATAAGACTTGCTACACAAATAGGTTCTGGATTAACAGGAGTTTTGTATATACTAGATGAACCAAGTATAGGATTGCATCAAAGAGATAATGATAGATTAATAACAACACTAAAAAAATTAAGAGACTTAGGAAATACTGTATTAGTTGTTGAACATGATGAAGATACTATGTACGCAGCAGATGAAATTATAGATATTGGACCAGGTGCTGGAGTGCATGGTGGAAATGTTATGGCACAAGGAACAGCAGAAGAAATAAAACATGTTCCAGAATCTATAACAGGACAATATTTAAGTGGAAAGAAAAAAATACCAGTACCTAAAAAAAGAAGAAAATCTAATGGAAAAAGTATAGAAGTAATAAAAGCAAGTGAAAATAATTTAAAAAATATAAATGTTAAATTTCCATTAGGAGTATTTACATGTGTTACAGGAGTATCAGGTTCAGGTAAAAGTACACTTGTAAACGAAATATTATATAAAACAATTGCAAGAGATTTAAATGGCTCAAATGAAAAACCGGGAAAATGCGAAGAAGTTAAAGGATTAGAAAATATTGACAAAATAATAAATATAGATCAATCTCCAATAGGAAGAACACCTCGTTCAAATCCAGCAACATACACGGGAGTATTTGATATAATTAGAGAAATATTTGCAACAACAAATGAAGCAAAACTTAGAGGATATGAAAAAGGAAGATTTAGTTTTAATGTTCCAGGAGGAAGATGTGAAGCATGTTCTGGTGATGGAATACTAAGAATAGAAATGCACTTTTTACCAGATATATATGTACCTTGTGAAGTATGTAAAGGAAAAAGATATAATAGAGAAACTTTAGAAGTAAAATATAAAGGAAAAACAATTTCAGATGTATTAGATATGACAGTAGAAGAAGCATTAGTATTTTTTGAAAATATACCACGAATAAAAGCTAAAATACAAACTTTATATGATGTAGGACTTGGATATATAAAATTAGGACAACCATCAACAACATTATCTGGAGGAGAAGCACAACGTGTAAAACTTGCAACAGAATTATCTAAAAAAGCAACAGGTAAAACATTATATATATTAGATGAACCTACAACTGGATTACACACAGCAGATGTTCATAGACTTGTAGACATATTACAAAGGCTTGTAGATACAGGGAACTCTATTATAGTAATAGAACACAATTTAGATTTAATAAAAACAGCAGATTATATAATAGATTTAGGACCAGAAGGAGGAGACAAAGGTCGGACAAGTAATTGCTGTTGGAAGCCCAGAACAAATATGTAGAAATGAACAAAGTTATACAGGAAAATTCTTAAAAAAATTTTTAGAATAAATATTAAAAGAAAGCCACCACATGAAATATAATGTGGTGGTAAATTTTATACATATAGTATTTTAGTTTCTGAAACCTTAATAAGATTAATAAGTATTAAATGCATAAAAAGGTTTCGAAAAATCAATTTTATATAATAGGAAAGTTCTACTTTCCTATTATATAAAAAATAACATTGCACAGAAAATTTACTTCGTAAATTTTCGCGTCAACAAATCTTTGCGCTTCTTTGAGACCTTGAATTTAGATAGCAAACTTTAAGATGTAGAGAAAAGGTCTCGCGAAGCGAGATTTGTTCTTACAATAACTATCTACAATTATTGTTGTTATTGTTTTGATTTTTGTTATTATTATTTTCATTTCTATTTTGATTGTTGTTATTATTGTTATTTTGGTTTGAGTTATTATTTTTATTATTATTTTTTGCCATGAGTCAAGCACCTCCATTTCTTTGACTAATTATATTTTTCACTAAAATGAAAAAAATATTCAAAAAAAGCAACAAAATAAAAATAATAAATTAACATGAATTCAAATATATGGTATAATACACTAAAAACAAGATATAAAAAATCAAATATTGGAAATTAATACAAAATATGGAAAATAACATTTTACAATAATGGTAAATTAATAAAAACACAAAAGCAATTAATATAGCATAATATTAATATAAATGTAAGTTAATAAAAGGAAGGAGCATTTATTTTGAGCTTTGTGAATGAAAAATTAGTTGAATTTAATAATTACATAAAAAATAGAAAGGTTGCTGTAATAGGTTTAGGTGTAAGTAATATTCCATTAATAGAATACTTACATAGAATGCAATCAAAAGTAACAGTATTTGATTCAAGACCTATAGAACAAATACCAAAAGAAATAGTTGATAAAATAACATGGTATACTTTTGAATTTTCTTTTGGAGATAATTATTTATCTAAACTAAAAGGATTTGACATTATATTTAGGTCTCCAAGTTGTATGCCAACAACACCAGAAATTTTAGACGAAATAAAAAGAGGTGCTATAGTAACAACAGAAGTAGAAATGTTAATGAAAATGGCTCCATGTAAAGTAATAGGAGTAACTGGAAGTGATGGAAAAACAACAACTACAAGCTTAATTTATGCAATTTTAAAACATGCAGGATTTAACTGCTATTTAGGTGGAAATATAGGAACACCGCTATTTACAAGCTTAGATAAAATGCTACCAGAAGATATAATAGTATTAGAATTAAGTAGTTTTCAATTAATAGATATGGAAATAAGTCCAGATATATCTGTTATAACTAATATAACTCCAAATCACTTAAATATACATAGCTCATATGAAGAATATATAGAAGCTAAGAAAAATATATTCAAAGAACAATCTGAAAATGGTATATTAGTATTAAACTACGATAATGAAATAACAAAAAATTGTAAAGCAGAAGCAAATGGAAAAGTAATATATTTTAGTAGTAAAGAAAAGTTAGAAGATGGAGTAATAGTAGACGAAGGAATTATAAAAGAATGTAATGATAAATTGAGAAGACATATTTTGGCAACAAATCAGTTAATATTAAGAGGAATGCATAATTACGAAAATGTATGTGCTGCAATAGCTGCAACAAAACAACTTGTAGATATAGATACTATTATAGAAGCGGTAACACAGTTTAAAGGAGTAGAACATAGACTAGAATTTATACGCGAAATAGATGGAGTAAAATGGTATAATGATTCAATAGGAACAAGCCCAACACGTACAATAGCTGGATTAAATTCATTTGATGAAGACATAATACTAATAGCAGGAGGATATGATAAACATTTAGATTATGAGCCAATAGCAAAACCAATAGTAGAAAAAGTAAAAGGACTAATATTAATTGGGCAAACATCAGATAAGATATATTATGTTGTATCTAAAGAATTAGAAAAAGAAGATAAAGATTTACCTATTTATCAATGTGACGAATTTGAACAAACAGTAAAAATTGCCAAACAAATTGCAAAACCAGGACAAATAGTTTTATTTTCTCCTGCAAGTGCAAGTTTTGATTTATTTAAAAACTTTGAAGAAAGAGGAAATAAATTTAAAGAATTAGTAAACAAAATTTAAAATTGTAAAAATGTGGTTAAGAATTATAAACCACATTTTATTATATTTTTTATAAACAATATTGACAAAAAAGTAAATAAAACTATATAATTTTAATATAAATTTAGAGAAAAAAGGAGAACAAAACAAATGAGAAATGTTAAAAACGTTGAGAGAGTAACACACACACACACACACACACACACACGAATAGGAAGGAAAAAGGGATAACGCTAATAGCGCTAATAATAACAATAATTTTATTATTAATATTAGCAGGAGTGGCGATAAATTTTGCTTTAGGAGATAACGGAATATTAAGAGGAGCAGAGTACGCAGTAGATAAATATAAGGAATCAGCAGATGAAGAACAATCTGCATTAGATGAATTTTTAGAATATATAGAAAGAGAAAACTTACCAGAAAACACACCAGAAACAGATGCAGGAACACCAGTAAAAACACCAAGCAGTTGGGGAGTAATAACACCAAATATTACATCAACAGCAAATGGAGATATAGTAGAAAAATCAACAAAACTAGCAAGCGTATATGCAGTAAGTGATGGAGAAGGACAAACAATACCTATACCAAAAGGATTTTTCTATGTAGGAGGAACACTAGCAACTGGAGTGGTAATATCAGATGAACGAGCAGACCAAAATAAATATGCAGGACAAACTGAAGTACCATCAGGAATAGAATTAGAAGATGGAAAACTAAAATATAATTTAATAGGAAATCAATTTGTATGGATACCATGCGACGAAACAACATATGTAAAAAAATCATTTACAAATAGCGGAGTAGCATATTGGGATCAAATAACACAATCGGCAGAGACAAAATTGGCATGCAAATATGGAGGATTTTATGTAGCAAGATTCGAAGCAGGATTACCAAAAGGAACAGAAGAATTTAATGTGCAACAACCAAATACCGGTTCAAATACATATTACAATAATGTAGAAGGGCAGGCACAAAGTAAACCAGGAATATCACCATGGGATTTTATAGATTGGGATAAATCACAAATAAATGCGCAAAAAATGTACAAAGGAAATGAAAGTGTACATAGTGGACTAATAACGGGAACGCAATGGGATGTAATAATGAAAAAATTAGAAAGTACAGAAAATAGAAATGTAGGAACAGATTCAAAGGAATTTGGAAATTATTATCAAGGAGATACAGCAGGATTTGATTACATAGGAAGAGCGTCATTATATAGTCAAAGTGGAAGTACTTGGTATCAACAATCATTTGGAGAAGTAGGAGAAGGAACAAAACTAAATAGCACATATTACTTATTAACAACAGGGGCAAGTGACCACAATAGAGCATATAACATATATGACATAGCTGGAAACGTATGGGAATGGACAGAAGAAGTGTCTTACTATAGTTCAGCAACAAGCGTAGCAAACAATCGAGTTCTTCGTGGTGGTTGTTTTGCTAGTGTGTCTTCAACTAACCCAGCAGCCTATCGCACAGGTGATCATCTAGTTAGCCATTCGTCTAGCGATATTGGCTTTCGAGTTGTACTTTATATAAGGTAAAATAATTGTAACATATTTTAAGTATTATACATATATTACTATAACAAAATAAAGGAGGTAATATATGTATAATACATCTTATGAAGAATATATGAGAACAGTTTTAGGTTATACACCTAATTGTATTCAAGATACATATCAAAACGAGAATTATTTTAATAATAATGTCTATCCGGTAAATAATAATTTAGAAAGCATGTATCCTGAAATATATAGGGTTTTAGAACCATTAATTCGCAAAGAGTGTATGAATGTAAATTGTAATCAAATTGATAACGAAACATTAGAAAAAATGACTAATAATGTATTAAATTCAGTCAGTGTAGATTTGAAAATAGAGACAAATAATAGGGCGGAAAATAGAAAAGATGATAGACAAATTTCTCAAAATAGATTTTTAAATGATTTAATAAAAATATTATTACTAAAAGAATTATTAAATAAACCTAGACCATATTATCCTCAAAGACCACCTATGCCTAGACCACGCCCAATTTTTTAAAATTAAGTATAAAATTCTTTCAAATGAGCATAATCTAAATATGTTGTTTTGAAAGGAAGTATGTAAAATGTATATTAAAGATTGTATGACTAAAAATGTATGTTGTTGTAACACAAATTCAACTATTGAAGAAGTTGCACAACAAATGAATGAAAATCATGTAGGTTGTGTACCTATATGTGATGCTAACAAAAATATTGTTGGTGTTATAACAGATAGAGACATAATATTAAGAACAGTAGCATGTGGAAAAAATCCAAAGCAAACTAAAGCATCAGATATTATGACTTGTAATCCATGTTGTTGTAAACAAGAAGATAATGTTGATGAAGCATTAGAACAAATGTCTAAAATGCAAATAAGAAGAATTCCAATATGTGATGATACAAATAAGGTAGTTGGAATATTAACTTTAGGTGATATAGTATCAAATGAAAATATAGGAGAACAAAGTGTATGCTATACAATAGAAAATATTTGTAATTGCTCAAATCAACCTAAAAATGCAGAATAAATAAAATAAAAATGTATATAATTTATAAGAGGATATTCAATATATCCTCTTTATAATATGTAATTAAGGGGTAGTATGGTTGTAGATATGGGATATTGGACAAAAGTGTCCAAGAGAATAATTATATTATTTTTTGCATTTATAGGTATTGTACTAGCTTTTAAACTTGCTATTTTCTATATGCCATTTTTAATAGCATTTATAATTTCTTTATTAGTAGAACCAATAATAAGGTTTGTAAGAAATAAAACAAGAGTAACAAGAAAGGTAAGTGCCATAATTGTTTTAGCTATTGTTTCTATAATAATTATAGGCTTATTATCTTGGGGAATTACTAGTTTAATATCGGAAACATCTAATTTGTTACAAGGACTTAATGAATATATAGAAAAAGCATATTTACAGGTGCAAAGTGTAATTTCAAATATAGATTTTAATAAATTAAAAATATCAGAAGATGTAACAAATATAATTCAAAATTCAGCACAAGATGTAATAACAACCGTTGCAAATTGGGTAAAGAATTGGTTAACAGGAATGTTACAATTTTTAACACAATTACCTACAATAGGAATATATGTGGTTGTTACAATAATGTCTATATATTTTATTTGCACAGATAGATTATATATGTTAGACCAATTTGAACATCATTTACCAAAAGAATGGGTTAAACATATAAGCTTTCATTTGAGAGGATTAATACAAAGTTTAGGAGCATATTTAAAAGCAGAAGCAGTACTTGTAATAATATCATTTATAATATCTTTAATAGGATTTTATATATTCAAATTTATGGGATTAAATATAAAATATCCGCTTCTTGTAGCGCTCGCAGTAGGATTTGTAGATGCTTTGCCTATTTTAGGTTCGGGTACAGTAATGATTCCATGGTCAATTATTTTAGCAGTAAATGGAGATATACGATTGTCTATTTCAATATTGGTTTTATGGATAATAATGTCAGTAGTAAGACAAATAATTGAACCAAAAGTAGTAAGTACCCATATTGGTATTCATCCTATATTTACGCTTATAGCGATGTATACAGGATTTAAAGCAATAGGGGTACTAGGAATGTTTATAGGACCTATAATATTAATAATACTTAAAAATTTATTTTCTACTATAATAGATGAAGGGGTAGGAAAAGCAATTTTTGGAAGGTAGTTAGCGTTCGCTTTCTACCTTTTCTTTTTGTTCATTTGAAATATAATTATATTTTACCATAGCATTTAGAACACTTGATTGACGCTTATGTGCGAGGTCTAAATTTTTAGTAGGAGAGTAAACACTAGGAGCATTTGGAAGACCGGCAAGAAGAGATGCTTCATATAAATTTAATTCATTAGGTGATTTATTATAAAAGCCATTAGCCGCTTCTTTTATACCATAATAGCCATTTCCATAGTAAATGCTGTTAATATATAACTCTAAAATTTCATCTTTTAAATATTTATCTTCAAGATTAAATGCTACAAATAGTTCAGCAATTTTTCTTGAAAATCTTTGCTCCTGAGTAAAATACATAATACGACCTAATTGTTGGGTTATTGTACTACCACCAGCAACAATATCTTTTTCTGATATGTTTTGTAACATTGAACGTGTAGTAGTAATAAAATCTATTCCATGATGGGAATAAAATCTATGATCTTCAACAGCTACTATAGCATGTTCAAAATCGTCAGAAACATCTGATAATGTTACAAAATTTTCAGAATTTTTAATTTGTTCTACTTTTGTTTCAATACTCACATTATTAATTGCATCTACATACATTTTATGTCCAGAGTATATAATGTAAGATATAACAAGAACAATTACTAATATTATTGTAAATACTAATCTCTTTATAAATTTCATATTTACACACAACCCCTTTTTAGTTTTTTCTTTATTATTCTACATTATATAACAAAAAATAAAAATAAGAAATTAAAATTTTATTAATTTCTTATTTGTTACATAAAAGTAATATAAATTATACACTATACATAGCAAAGTGGCGGAAAAAGTAAAACTTAAGCATATATAAAAAATTCCGTTCTCCAAGGCGTTATAGATAGAGTGGTTTTAAAAAATACAGAGACACACTATTCTCAGCAAAAGAAATGTGGCGCTGTCGCTTCTCAGGGTCGAACTCGTTTTTTATCTTAGTATTTATATAATGTTTTGCTACATGATTAAATAGTAAATCTTATTAAAAATTGTTATTTGGATTCACATTAACAGTTTGATAATTTGTATAAATAACTTTTCCTGGTTTTGCACCACTTGGCTTTTTTACATATCTTACAAAAGTATAATCTACAGCTACATTTGAAGAATTTTTTGCTTTGCTATAATATGCTGCAATACTTGCACATTTATTTATAGTAGATTGTTCAACTTCTGTACCATTTGTTTTTAATATTACATGACTACCATGTATATCTTTTGTATGAAACCATAAATCATTATTATGTGCAAATTTCATTGTTAAATAATCGTTTTGTTTGTTATTTTTTCCTATATATACATCAAATGAATCAATACAAAAATGAATAGGTGTAAAATCTTCGGTATTTTTAGTAGATTTAGATTTTTTATTATTCTTTTTTGTATTATTAGATAACTTATTTTTAAATATAACATGCTCTGATATTTCAGAATATATTTCATTTATATCTAATAAAGTTTTAGCATTTTCTAATTCATATACTATACTTTCTAAGTAGTCTATTTCCTCAGAAGTTTCAGCTTTTTGAATACTAACAATAGATAAAGCATTTTTTAATTTATTATATTTTTTAAAATATTTTTTGGCATTGTTAGATATAGAAATAGTTTTATCTAAAGGTATTTTTATTAAGTTATTATTATCATAATAATTTTCCACTTCAATTTCACTTAAGTTCTCATTATTAAATCTATAAAGATTAGATGTTATTAATTCACCATACAACTTAAATTGAGACATTTGAGCACACTCATTAAGCTTTAAATTTATACTGTTTAATCTTTTGGTATATTTATTTAATTCATTTAAAATTAGCTTTAATATATTGTTTCTATAATTTTTAAATTCTTCTGAAGATTCTTTTTCTTTATAATAGTCATCTAAAAAGAAATTAACACAAAGAGGGGATGATGACTTTGTCAAACTAACAGTATAATCAAGTTTCTTCTTTTCAGGCAGTTCATAAGAAACTAAACTTACAGGTTTTGTTAGTACATCTTTAATATAGTTATATAAAGTATTTAGTTGTAACTTATCTTTACTAGATATAGGAATATTAAGAAATTCCAATGTATAATTAATAAAACCATTGCTAAATCCAATAAATTTTGAAGCCATAATGTTAGAAATATTATCTGTTTCTAAATCATCTTTTATTAAAGTGTAAAATTCTTCAAATGAAGATAGATTTAAAAAACTAATTTTTTGATTAATAGGGTATGAATATTCATGAGCTGGTGAAATATCTCTTAAAGAGTTTGAATATTGAGCAAGATGCCTTAAACTATCTATTATAATGTTATTAGAATTAGTAAGAATAATATTACTATGTTTGCCCATTAATTCTATTATTAATTTTTTTGAAACTAAATCGTTTAGTTCATTAAAACCTTCTAAGTGAATAGTAATAATTCTTTCTAAATCATAAGAAGATATATTTTTTATTGTCATACCTATAAGATGTTTTCTAAGGAACATACAAAAATTATAAGGACTCATAGGGTTTGGCTTAGAGTTTGTGGTAAGATGAACTCTATAATTAGATGAATCAATAGAAATATTTAAAGCATAATTCTTACCATTAGAGTAAATGCCTAATAAAACCTCATTTTTATTAGGTTGATAAACTTTATTAATTTTGCCATTAATTAAACATGTATTTAACTCTGAAACTACAGATTTTACAACGATTCCATCAAATGCCATATAAAAGCACTCCTTTTAAATAAATAAAAAATTCTATTAATTCAAAAATTATATAATAAAAAAGTGAAAATATCAATGTTTACTATTGACATTCTTTAAATTACTGAATTATAATACAAGCAGATAATGCAGGAGGAAAGCATAATGGATAATGGAAATATGTTTTTTAAGACAGAAACAAATTATGAAAAACTATCAGATGAAGACTTAATTGACCTTATTAAGTCTAATGATAAAGGTGCGCTAAATTACTTATTAGAAAGTTATAAAGAGCTTGTAAACATGAAAGTAAGCAAATATTTTATAATAGGAGCTGAAAGAGAGGATATATTTCAAGAAGGAATGATAGGACTATTTAAAGCAATAAAAGGATTTGATAAAACAAAACAAAATTCTTTTAAAACGTTTGCTAATTTATGTATAGAAAGACAGCTTATTACAGCCATAAAAACATCTAATAGGCAAAAACATATGCCATTAAATTCATATTTATCATTAAATACACCTGCATATGAGGAAGATTCGGACTCGGATTCAATCTTAGAAAAATTAGACCTACATACAGTAGAAGATCCATTAGACACTATTACAAAAAAAGAATATTACAAATATATAGAAGATAATATAGATAAAAATTTAAGTAGCTTTGAAAAACAAGTATTGCAAAAATACGCACAAGGACAAAGTTATGTAGATATTGCTCAACAATTAGACTCAAATGTAAAATCTATAGATAATGCAATTCAAAGAATAAGAAAAAAAGCTATAAAAAATATAGTAAATGATGATTAATAGAACAATGACCTAGATTATTAATTTAATCTAGGTTATTTTTTTATATAATAGGAAAGTTCTACTTTCCTATTATATAAAAAAATAACATTGCACAGAAAATTTACTTTGTAAATTTTCGCGTCAACAAATCTTTACGCTTCTTTGAGACCTTGAATTTAGATAGCAAACTTTAAGATGCAGAGAAAAGGTCTCGCGAAGCGAGATTTGTTCTTATGCAGTTTTGTTATTTTTGTAATTTAATTATAGCATGTAAAAATTTTTCATCTTCACTTTTTATAGTAATATAATGATAGTCATCAACTTTAGAATAAAAACATTTTACTATATTACCAAGTTTAACTTCTTTTTTGTACATAATTTCAAAGTTATTAAAAGAACAATTATCATATACATCATCAGGCAAAATTTCATAAGCCAAATCTAAAAATATTGAATTATGCATATGGTTATTAATATCTATATCACGTCTTTGAACAGTATAACAATGAACATTTTCATAATTTTGAGGAATAGATAATTTATCTATTTCAGGTTCATTTTCAAAAACCTTAATATCTTCCATGCCATATTTCTCAAGAATTTCAGGCTTTAACTTTTCTAAAGACATAGTAGAGGCATTTAATAATACCCATTTAGATGTAGCAATTGCAACTAATTCATTATTATCATCATACATTTTAAAATCACGAAAAGTATATAATTTTGTAGCGTTTCGTCCCCAAGTTTCAACATGAATAGTACTAGCATATAAAGGTCTTTTAAAAACACGAACTTTCCAATTTAAAAGAACCCAAGTATAGTTAGTCTTTTTTATATCATTTAAACCAAAATTAACAGAATTAGAATGCATACCAGCAATATCTTCCATAAAGCTCAATAAAGCTTTATTTGTTACAAAGTTACTTTTACCAATATCTCTAAAACTAACTTCAAAATCATGTTTATAAATCATAAATTCATCTCCCAAAAATTAAAGTAATTATTGACAAAGTGAATTGTAGCACATATAATAAAAAAAGTAAAATAAATATTTGCTACCATAGCTCAGTAGGTAGAGTGCAGCCTTGGTAAGGCTGAGGTCACGGGTTCGATTCCCGTTGGTAGCTCCATAAGTGCGAATTTAACAATTCGCAGTGAATAATTAATAGTGAAGAGTGAATGATTAATAATTATAAGTAGGATATAAGAGCACTTATGTACTATTTATAGGGTATGAGCACCTACATTTTCTTGTAGATGCTCATAATTTTGGAACTTCAAATTCATTTTCCGCGTTTACTTTTAGCAGTATGCTTTTTTTTCTGCGGAAGAGAAGAGACTCCTAACCGGTCTAATTTTTTTTGCTGCTTTTGTAATTCATCCTTGCGCCGTGCTTCTGCACGTTTTGCGTTTTTTGATAATGTTCTGCTTGCCATAAAAATTAACCACCCTTCTTTAAATTATTAGTATTTAACTAATAAAAAAATTATACACTATAAGGCGATATTATGTCAAGTGATTTTTCGCCGTCTAATATTGAACATAAAATAATTATATAGTAAAATATATAAAAAAGGAGGAATGCTTTATGTTAGAAGGAATAAAGGTTTTATGCCATAGTAGTATAAAAATAGAAAAAGATAAGGTAATATATATAGATCCTTTTAAAATTGATACAAGATATGAAGATGCAGATATAATTTTTATTACACATAGTCATTATGACCACTATTCAAAAGAAGATATAGATTTAGTAAAAAAGGAAAATGCCAAAATTGTTGCACCAAAGAGCCTAAAAGAGCTACTTTTAAACAATTTTAAAGAAGAATATATTACAATAGTAGAGCCAAATAAAGAATATATAGTAGATAATATAAAGTTCAAAACAATACCAGCATATAATATTAATAAACAGTTTCATCCAAAGGAAAATGAATGGGTAGGGTATATTATAGAAATTAATAATATAAAATATTATATTGCAGGAGATACAGATATAACAAATGAAAATCAACAAGTAGAATGTGATGTAGCGTTTGTACCAGTTGGTGGCACATATACAATGGATTATAAAGAAGCGGCACAATTAATAAATAAAATAAGACCTAAAATAGCTATACCAATTCACTATGGCAGTATAGTAGGAAGTAAAGAGGATGCGATTGCCTTTTCTAAACTTTTGGATGAAGAAATAGGAAGTAAAATATTAATTGGAGAGATTAATGAAAAATAAAATCTATGTATATGTTAATGAAAGTAATAAAGGAATATTAAAATTTCCTAAATACAATATTGAAACAACAGCTTTTATTGGTAAGAATGGAGTTACACATGATAAAATAGAAGGTGATGGTAAAACTCCATTAGGAGAGTTTGAACTTGGAATACTATTAGGAACACCATCAAAAATAAACAATGTAAACAATATAGATTACAAGCAAATTAGCGAATATATGTATTGGGTAGATGATATTAATTCAAAATATTATAATAGATTAGTAAACATATTAGATGTAGAAAAAGATTGGAACTCGGCAGAGCACTTAATAGATTATCCAGTACAATATAAGTATTTAATTGAAATAAAAACAAATATAAATAATATAAAAGGAAAAGGTAGTGCAATATTTTTACATTGTACTAATAATAAACCAACAGCAGGATGTGTAGCTGTAGATGAAAAAATCATGAAAAAAATAATGGAAAATATAGATGAAAATACTAAAATAGAAATTATACAAAAATAAGAATATATAAAGTAGTAAATACAGTAATTTTAATCCATATATGTAAAAATAATATTGCGTAAAACTTGAAAATACATAATATTTGTAGTATAATTGATAAAAGATTTTTTAATCTTTGTTACTAAAAACCTATCAGTTTCTTATAAGGAGGACGTTTTATGAGAGAAACAATAGTTATAAGAGAAACAATAGTCCCTATAAAAAAGGACGAACGGCTTACAAATTATGAGAAAATAATCTCAGATGTTTTCAAGGAACAAAACTATCATAGACTTTCTAGCGTAAAGCTGGAAGAAGACAAGTTAATAATGCAATTTGATTCCCACTCTTATTATAAAAGAGCAAATATGGTGAAGCAGGTTTGTAAAAGCAAATATACGAATTTACAGGAATTCTTAGATGATTTACAGGACCATAATTATTGCAAAAAAAATTGGAGAAGATCCAATGTAGATTGGAAAAAATTTGAGACAATTGATTTGGATGCGCAGAATATCTGGTTGGTATTTTTCGTACGGTAACACACATATACAAATGGCGACAATATGTCGTCATTTGTGGTATATAAAAAATTTAAAAGAAAGGGATTAATCAATTAAATAGATTAATATTTCTATATAATTGATTATACGAGAAAAATTATGAATTTAAAAGAACAAATAGAAAAATATGTACCATATAATGAACAAGAAGAAAAAGATAAGGAAACAATGCTAAAATATATGAATACATTTGATGATGTATTAACTAGAAATAACGAATTTGGACACTTTACAGCATCTGCATGGGCAGTGAATAAGGAAAAAACAAAGTTACTTATGATTAAACATAATATATATAAAACATGGGCTTGGACAGGTGGACATGCAGATGGAGACACAGATTTACTACAAACAGCAATAAGAGAATTACAAGAAGAAACAGGAGTAAAAAATGTAAAAGTATTAAAGGACGATATTTTTTCATTAGAAATTATATGTGTTAATGGACATGTAAAAAGAGGTAAGTATGTATCTTCTCATGTGCATTTAAATTTAACATATCTTTTAGAAGTAGATGAAAATGAAGTATTAAATATAAAACAGGATGAAAATAGTGGAGTAAAATGGATTAATATAGAAGATATAGAAAAGGTTTCAAACGAACAATGGATTATAGAAAATGTGTATAGAAAAATAACTGAAAAAATGAGAAAATTATAAATATATAAAAATCCAAAATTATGTAAATGTTGTTAAAATGTAAAAAATATGTTATAATATAAGTATATTACTGTTAAAGTAGAAAAACTTAGTATAAAAATTATAGGAGGAAAACATTATGCAAGTACAAAGAAAGGATGCAATACGGATTTACAAAAAGATAATTGAAAAGGTACAAAAAGAACCTTCAGTAAGTGAGTATGTAGCTACAATTTTACAACTCTTTGAAGAAACAGCTAATTCTTCTTTTACGCAAGTAGTGAGTGAAGTTAAGATAACTTCTTGGGTTATTGGATATACTGGAAAAGAAGTATCTAGCTGCGAGGTAATATTGTACGATACAAAAAAGAAAAACCATACAGGCCGTATGAGAAAAGAACAACTTCCAGAAAATCTCAAAAAGACAAAATTATATAATCTAATGGAACAGCTTGAAAGCCTGACAGCTAAAGAAATTACAGCAGTAGCAAGGGACATAAAAAAGAACAAGAAAGTTCAAAAATACTTTGAGTACAACCAAAATCACAGAATTCATCCTAATTATTTTACATTGGGAACCAATCTAAGTTTTTCGAAATAGGAAATTACAACTAAATTTTCTTAAAGCATCATTTCTATAAAAAAGAGGTGATGCTTTATTATATAATAGGAAAGTTCTACTTTCCTATTATATAATAAATAACATTGCACAGAAAATTTACTTTGTAAATTTTCGCGTCAACAAATCTTTACGCTTCTTTGAGACCTTGAATTTAGATAGCAAACTTTAAAATGTAGAGAAAAGGTCTCGCGAAGCGAGATTTGTTTTATTTTTAACTTTATAATGACTTTTTTTACTATTAATGGTATAATTAGAAAAAACTAAATTAGGAGTGAACAAATGAAAGATAAATATAAACTATACCATATACTAATTATTGTTATAGGTGCTATATTAATTGGACTAAATATTTTTCATTCAAATATGTGGTTTGACGAAAGTTATTCTGTTGCAATTGCAAGACATTCTTTTTTAGATATTTGGAAAATAGGTGGAAATGATGTACATCCTATCTTATACTATTTTTGTTTACATTTCTTATATTTAATATTTGGTAATAATTTAATTGTATATAGAATATTTTCATGGGCGACTATAGTTTTAACAGGAGTTTTTGGATACACTCATATACGAAAAGATTTTGGAAATAAAACAGGATTATTATTTTCTTTTTTAGTGCTATTTTTACCAGTATCATCTATGTATTCAGGAGAAATAAGGATGTATTGTCTAGGAATGTTATTAGGTACTATAATGGCAATATATGCATACAGAATTTATATAAATAAAATTGATAAAACTTCTTTTATATTTTTTGGTATTAGTAGTTTAGCAGTAAGTTATACGCATTATTATGGATTGATGTTTGCAGGAATTGTTAATTTAATTTTATTTATAAAATTAATAAAAGAAAGAACAACAAGAGCAAATGATTTAAAGAAATTTATAATTACAGCAGTTATACAAGTGATTGTATATATTCCATGGCTTATTTATTTCTTAAAACAATTAGTAGGTGTATCTAATGGATTTTGGATTACACTAAAATTTCCAGATACATTAATAGAAATATTAACTTTGCAATTTATAGGAAATTTACCAACTAATATAGCTTTAGTTTTAACTTTAGTTTTTATAGGATATTTAATATTTCTATACTTTAAACAGACTGAAGAAGTAAAAAAATTATCAAAAATATGTATAGGAATATATTTAGGAATTATTATTATAGCATTATTAATATCATTATGTATGCAAAGTGTAATATTATTAAATAGATATTTATTAATTCTTACAGGACTAATTATATTTACAATAAGTTTACTATTATCAAATGTAAAAAATAAATATGTATTAGTAAGTATATGTACAATAATAGTTGCTACATCTGTTTATACGCAATTTATAAATATTAAAGAAAACTATTCAAATAATAATGGAAATTGTGAAAAATATATTTTACAAAATATACAAGAAAATGATATTATACTATATTCTAATGCCATAAATGGTGCAGTAATAACAACAGGAATTTCTAATGAAAGTAATATTAATACAAGTTATTTCTACAATAAAGATAATTGGGGAGTGGATGAAGCTTATAAATCTTACTCACCATATATGAAAATAAATAACAAATTAGAAGACATATTAGATGATTATTCAGGAAGAATATGGCTAATAGAAGATGGAAATACAACAAGTTTATTAGATGAAATAAAAGAGAAATATAATATAACACAATTAAATTCTGAACAATTTAAACAAGATTATAAAAAATATAGTTATACAGTTGAATTAATAGAAAAAAATTAACAGGAGAGTTACTATGGAATTAGGAAATTTAGGGTTAGATTTGAGTTTTGATTTTAGAAAAAGAATAACGGTATATGCTTTTGTAGGACCATCTGGAACAGGAAAAAGCTATAGAGCACAAATGGTTGCTAGTGAAAATGGCATAAATTTTATAATTGATGATGGTTTACTTGTAAAAGACAATGAGATAGTAGCAGGAACATCTGCAAAAAAAGCTCCGACCAAAATAGAAACAATAAAACATGCTTTGTTTAATGAAGAAGATGAAAAAGAAGATGTATTAAAAGCATTAAGAAAATACAGGCCTAATAAAATATTAATACTTGGAACTTCTGATAATATGGTTAAAAAAATTGCAGAAAATTTAGGATTGCCAGAAATAAGTAAAATCATTTATATAAAAGATATAGCTACTCAAGAAGAAATTGATACAGCAAGAAGAATTCGTGTTACAGAAGGCAAACATGTAATACCTGTACCAACATTTGAACTAAAAAAAGATTTTTCAGGATATTTATTAGATCCTTTACAAATTTTTAAATCGAAAGGAAGAGGAGAAGTTCCATATATCTCTGAAAAATCAATAATAAGACCAACATTTAGTTACTTAGGTAATTTTACTATTTCAGATAGCGTTTTTAGACAAATTATTGAATATTTGGCAGATAAAACAACTGCAATATATAAAGTGGTAAAAACAAGAGTAGATAATTATGATGAAGGGCCTATTATTTATTTGGAGTTAATATTGATGTATGGCTACAATATAATAGACAGCATTAATGAATTTAAAATAAAGACAATTAAAGAAATAGAAAAATTAACTGCTATGAATGTACAAAAAATTGATATAGTGGCAAAAGGAATTCAAATGCCAGAAAATAAGGAGGAGTAGATATGACATTTGTTGTTGCAATAGATGGACCAGCAGGTACTGGAAAAGGAACAATAACACAACTTGTAGGAAATAAATTAAACCTAATTAATATAGACACAGGAGCTACATATAGATGTGTAACACTTGAAATGATAAGAAAAGGAATACATATAGACGAGGAAGATAAAATACTAAAAATATTAGATACTATAAAAATAGACTTCAAAAAAGAAAATGGAAAAGAATTAGTATTTTTAAATGATGAAGATGTAACATCAGAGATAAGAAATAAAGAAGTAAACGAACTAGTTTCACAAGTTTCTCATATTCCAATAGTTCGTAATAATATGGCTAATTTTCAAAGAAAATTAGCTGAAGGAAAAAGAGTTATTATGGAAGGTAGAGATATAGGAACAAATGTATTTCCTAATGCTGATGTAAAAATATATTTAGATGCAACTGCAGAAGAAAGAGCTAATAGAAGATTAAAACAAAATAAAGAACAGGGAATAGACATTCCATACGAAGAAATTTTAGAAAATATTAAATTTAGAGACAATAATGATAAAACAAGTACAGTTGCACCATTAAAACAAGCAGAAGATGCTGTTTATATTGATACAACAAATATGACAATTGAACAAGTAGAAAATAGAGTAATAGAAATAATAAACGAAAAACAAACAAAAAAAGAGCCGAAACTTACCAAAAAAGAAGAAAGAATCCAAAAGAAAATACAAAGAAGATATTCATACAAAGATACAAAATGGAAACTTTTCAAAAGAAAAATAGTAAAAGCGGTTATTTTAGCATTTTATAAAATAGTTTATAGAATAGAAGTAGTTGGAGAAAAAATTCCTGATGAAGGTGCATATATTATATGCGGAAATCATGTTAGCTTTTTTGACCCTCCTGCTGTTGTAACCACATCAAAAAGACATATAAATATGGTAGCAAAAGAAGATTTACTAAGAAGTTCAATATTATATTGGTTAGGTTCAACTTTTAATGTAATACCTATAAAAAGAGATTCACAAGACATAGATTCTATGAAAAGATGCTTAGAAATTTTAAAAAACAATGAAATATTAGGCATATATCCAGAAGGAACTCGTAACGGATTAAAGAAAAATAATGGAAAGGTAAAAAACGGAGCAGCATTTTTTGTAGCAAGAACAGGAGTACCTGTTATACCAGTAGGAATAAAAGGAAGTTTTAAACCATTTACTAAAGTAACATTAAATTATGGAAAGCCACTAGATTTCAGTCAATATCAAACAAAAAAGCCTGATAAAGAAACTCTAGATAAGATTTCAGAAGAAATAATGGATAATATAATTAAATTGACAAAGTAAAAAATATATTATATAATATCAGACAGCTAAAATTAAAGAAACGTAATTATTCTAATCAATTTGTTCATAGAATAATTACGTCTTCTATTTTGTAATTATCAATAAAAATTATTAATATAGATAGGTAGGTAAAATTAATTTATGGAAAAAGAAGAAAATTTTGAGGAATTATTTAATAATTCTATTAAAGATGTTAAATTAGATAAAATAGTAACTGGAAAAGTTATTGAAATAACTAAAAAGGGAGAAATATTTGTCGATTTAGGATATAAAGCAGATGGAATAATTCCAAAACAAGAATATTCTTATGATGAAAATGCAAATCCAAATGATGAATTTAAGGTTGGAGATTCTATAACAGCAGATGTAATTAAATTAAATGATGGACTTGGAAATGTGTTATTATCTTATAAAAGAGCAAAAAACAGGAATGTAAAAAATGAATTAGAAGAAATATTTAAAAATTCAAAAGTAATCAATGTAAAAATAACAGAAATTTTAGATAAAGGTGTTATAGCAGATTATAAAGGAACAAGAATTTTTATACCAGCAACATTATCTGGCATTCCAAGAGGAGAATCATTAGATAGTTTAAAAGATACATTTGCAGATATAAAAATAATAGAATTTGAACCAAAACAAAGAAAAATAATTGGTTCAATTAAAGTTGTAAAAGATGAAATTAAAAAAATAGAGTTAGATAAGTTTTGGAATGATGTAGAAATTGGAAAACATTATAAAGGAAAAGTAGTAAGTACAAGCTCATATGGAGCATTTGTAGATATTGGTGGAGTACAAGGATTATTACATATTTCTGAAATATCATGGGACAAAAACGCTAATGCAAATGAAATATTAAAAATAAATGATATTATAAATGTTACAGTAATAGCTTTAGATAAAGAAAATAGAAGGTTAAAGCTTTCTTATGATGAAAAAGGAGAAAATCCTTGGAATAGTATTGAACAAAAATATAATGTAAATGATATAGTAAAAGTAGAAATAGTAAAAATAATGCCTTTTGGTGTATTTGTAAAATTAGAAGAGGGAATTGAAGGATTAGTTCATATTTCTCAACTATCTGAAGAACGTATTAGCAATCCAAATACAAAATTTAAAATAGGACAACATGTAAATGCTAAAATTGTAGATATAAATAAAGAGACAAATAAAATGGAGCTTTCTATTAAAGAATTAGAAGGTACAAGTAATGAATTTATAGAAGAAGTTTAGATATGAAAGGAAAAATTGTAAAATGAATAACGAAAAAATAAGAAACATAGCAATAATTGCACACGTTGACCACGGAAAAACAACATTAGTAGATGCATTATTAAAACAGAGCCATATTTTTAGGGATAATGAACAAGTTGCCGAAAGAATAATGGATTCAAATGATTTGGAAAAGGAAAGAGGAATAACTATTCTTTCTAAAAACACATCTGTAATGTATAAAGATTATAAAATAAATATAGTAGATACACCAGGACATGCTGACTTTGGTGGAGAAGTAGAAAGAGTATTAAAAACTGTAGATGGAGTTCTTTTATTAGTAGATGCTTTTGAAGGTCCAATGCCTCAAACAAGAGAAGTATTAAAAAAATCATTAGCATTAAATTTAAAACCAATAGTTGTAATAAATAAAATAGATAGACCAGGAGCAAATCCTGAAAAAGTTGTAGACGAGGTTATAGAACTATTTATAGAGCTTAATGCAAATGACGATCAATTAGATTTTCCTGTTATATATGCATCTGCAAAACAAGGAATTGGAAAAATGAATTTATCTGACGAAACAACTGATTTAAGTTGTTTATTTGAAACAGTTGTTAATGAAATTAGTGCTCCTAATTGCCAAATAGATGGAGATATGCAAATGTTAGTTTCTAACATAGATTATGATGATTATGTTGGAAGAATAGCAATGGGAAGAATAGAAAGAGGAACTGTAAAAGTAGGAATGCCTGTTAGTATTTGCAAAAAAGATGATAAAATAACAAATGGAAGAATAGCAAAATTATATACTTATGTTGGATTAAAAAGGGAAGAAGTAGAAGAAGTAAAAGCTGGAGATATTATTGCGATATCTGGTATTCCTGACATCAATATAGGAGAAACAATCTGCGATTATGAGCATCCAGAAAAAATAGATTTCGTAGACATAGATGAACCTACAGTTTCAATGACTTTTAGTGTTAATAATGGACCATTTGCTGGAAAAGAAGGACAATTTATAACATCAAGACATATTAGAGATAGATTATTTAAAGAATTAGAAAAAAATGTAAGCTTACGTGTTAAAGAAACTGATTCACCAGATAGTTTTGAAGTATCTGGTCGTGGTGAACTACATTTATCTGTATTAATCGAAAATATGAGAAGAGAAGGATTTGAATTATTAGTATCACGTCCAAAAGTTATTATAAAAGAAATAAATGGAGAAAAATGTGAGCCTATAGAAAGATTAACAGTAAATGTACCTGATGATTCAATTGGAACAGTTATAGAAAAATTAGGAAAAAGAAAAGCAGAAATGCTTAATATGGAACCTGCAGAAGATGGTCATACAAAAATAGACTTTAAAATTCCAGCTAGAGGTTTAATAGGATATAGAACAGAATTTTTAACAGATACAAAAGGTGAGGGAGTAATGAGCCATGTATTTGATTCTTATGAACCACTAAAAGGAGAAGTAATATCTAGAACAAGAGGAGCTATTGTTGCTTTTGAGGCAGGTAAATCTGTTACATATGGTTTATATAATGCTCAAGATAAAGGAGAGTTATTTATTGGACCAGGTGTTGATGTATATGAAGGTATGATAGTTGGTTTAAACTCTAGAGCAGAAGATTTAAGTATTAATGTATGCAAAGAAAAACATTTAACAAATACTAGAGCATCTGGATCTGATGAAGCTTTACGTTTAGTTCCACCAATTCAATTTTCATTAGAAAAAGCTATTGAATTTATAGAAGATGATGAATTAGTAGAGGTTACACCTTTAAATATTAGATTAAGAAAGAAAATTTTAAACACAAAAGAAAGAGAAATTGCTGCAAGAAGAAAATAAAATAATAAATATTGGAAAATAAGCGTCTCATTACGCCTGAAAATATTAGACAAATGATGTTCGCTTATTTTTTTACTAAATTTGTACTAAAAAAGAGGATGAAAATTTATATGAACGAAAAAGAATTATTGCAAATAAAACAAGAAGCATTAGATGAACACATACCAATTATAATGGATGATACATTAGAGGTTATATCAAAAATATTAACAGATTTAAAACCTAAAAAAATATTAGAAATTGGAACAGCTGTTGGATATTCTAGTATTTGCTTTTCTAAGTTCCTTGCCGAAAACGGAAAAATAGATACAATAGAAAGAGATATTCAAAGAGTTAGTCAAGCACATGTTAATATTAAAAAAATGAATTTAGAAAATACAATAAATATAATTGAAGGGGATGCTGTTGATATTTTGCCAACTTTGCAAGACAAATATGATATGCTCTTTATTGATGCAGCAAAAGGAAAATATCCTTTCTTTTTAGAACATGCTTTAAGGCTTATGTCAGAAAATGGAATTATAATAGCAGATAATATATTATACAAAGGCTATGTAATGAGTGATTATAATAAGCACAAACAACGTACTGCAGTTAGAAATTTAAGAGAATATATAAAGCAAGTTACCGAAAATCCTAATTTAAAAACTGAAATTTTAGAAGTAGGAGATGGTCTTGCAATAAGTAAAAGGAGTTCAATATGAACTCCTTTTACTATACAATATTCAGTTTTCAAATGAAAAGATCTTGTAGTTGCTCGAATTGAGAATATCATCCTTGATAAGTCTTTGCAAATAATTTGGATTTTTTAATAAAGACTTTTTATGATAGTGTAAAAAATTCTCCAAAGTACTGCATACTCTTACATCTCCAGTTCTCCTATATACTCTGTATTGGGGAACTTCATATTCTACAATTTTACGATAAGCTTCTATAGAACCCTGCGTCATGTCAATTGGATATGGAGGAAGAATTCTCTTTTTGCCAGGCCTTTCAGTGTGAGATGCAGGACCATCATGAGCTAAATACTCTCTTAAAGAAGACTTGCTTTGCACTTCACATTTCCAGCCATAGTATTTTGAATTTTCGTCGCCAACAATCCAACTATTATGAGTAGCAAAGTACCCATTTTCTTTTCTGTGGATAATTAATCTTCCAGGAATAGGTGTAATACCTAAATTCTGAATTTGTTTTGAGTTAGAAAGCTCTTTGATTAAAAAATCGGAAACAAATAATTCACTGTCATCTTTTGCAATAACATATTCAGCTTTTAAGTGCTCAAGATTTTTTAAGATTTCATCTTCTGCAATTTTATATAAGTCGCTTGATTTTTCACTAGTAAAGCGAAGTATGAAATCATTATACAAAAATTTTTCAGCATTTAAAGCTTCTTCAGCATCCATTTTTTTAGTAAGCAACTTTTCAAGCTCAGAATCAATATCTGAAATCTCAGTTCTAAAGTCATACGGAACATCAGTAACAACTATTCTAAAGCCTAAGTAATCATAAAGCATAGCTTTATCTTCGCCTTCTAGGCGAACATGGTCTTTTGCTTTTTTCTGAAAGCTTTTTTCTGTTTTATCCCGTTGCTTTACATCTACTGATAAATCTGGATATTTTTTTGCTATATGGTTACCTATAGTTGCTAAAACTATGTTAGTAAATTCCATATATACAGGCTTACTTATCATTTCTTGATATTCCCGTTCTAATTCTTCGTAAGTCATAAAAAAATGCCTCCTTATTGTATTTTAAATATTAAATTAATATATATTATATCACAAAATAGCAAAAAAGTCCATTTTACTGGACTTTTACTATGAGTTTTTGATTCTGGGGATTTATTTATTTTTCGATACTTTTGGACACTTATTTAAAAAATTGTTAGATTTAA